>CAIWNB010000175.1 GCA_903913965.1 uncultured beta proteobacterium | reverse complement strand
CCCTTCTCGGGGATATTCTGCATCTGCATATGATTCCGGGCCGTGGCGATGGACAGCAACGCCCCATCGAACAGCATCAGCACGAGCTGGTGGGGCGAGGCCGTATCGACCTGGGATTCGACACCGGCCTTGCGATAGGCAGCGGCGGGATTTCTCATCGAACCGAACATGGGTGCTCCTTTGGCTATTTGCTGCTGTTGGTGACAACACCCGGCAGGCTGGCAAGCTGTTGGGTAAGAAAGGTGGACGTCGCGGTCATGCTGGCGATCAAGGTATCCAGTGCCGTGAATTGAGTGCGGTAGCGGGTCTCGATACCCGTCATGCGTGCTTCCAGCACGACCCTGCGTTTATCGATGTTGGTGATAGAGGTACTGAGGTCGGCAGTGCGGCTCGCGAACAGACCAGACTTGGCAAACATGGACTTGAACAGATTGTTAATCTTGGTGCCATAACCTTCTATGCCACCTACGCCGCCGCTACCCACAAAAAGGGCGCCGACGTCCTTCTGCGGGTTCTTGAGAGCGCTTTGCAGCGTTACGCTGTTAAGTTTCACTGAGCCGTCGCGTTGAAAGCTGATGCCGATATCGGACAGGGACGAAAGCCCGCCGGGCAGGCCCGTGATCGAGTTCGTCATGGCGTTGCGCAACTGACGCTGAACGGAACGCACCGTACCCTCGCTTTGCAGCGCACCGGCTTTATTGGATGCCGGATCGTAGGCAGTCAGGTCGGCGAGCATCTTGGCGGCATCGTTGTAGGCTTTGACAAAAACTTCGACGGCGGGTTGCACGCCGCTGTTATCGCGACTTACCGTTAATGTTTGGGTGGTCAACGACGGCGAAGGCTTTAATAAGTTCAGTGTTACGCCCGAAATCACATCGTCAATCGTGTTCAATGATTTGGTCACGTTGATGCCATCGACGGTGAGCGTCGCATCCGCCGCAGCGACGGTTTGCGTCATGTTGGTGGGCGGCACGCCGGCCTTGTCGTAGGCAAGGCGGGAAAGGCCGTTCATGTCTGTGTTGGCGAGGTCGTCATCGCTAACGCTTATCCGCAGCGCGTTTGCGGTACCGCTGTCGGCTGGTGAAAACATCAGGTAGCTCGAAGTGCCGCTGCTGATGACCGACGCCGACACGCCTATTTTCGCGGCGTTGATGGCGTTGGCCACGCCCTGCACCGAATCCTGTCCCGCCGCGATGACGACGGTCTTGGTGACCTTGTCCGGATTGTTGGAGAAGGCAAATGGATCCAGGGCTGAGCCTGTGCCCGACCAGGTACCGAATTCGAACGTAATGGAACCCGTGCCGACGCTAGCGGTGGGGCTGGCGAAGGCGGTCGACTGAAGTCGTTGGGCGTCGGCCAGGGTATTGACGACGATGGAATGGCTGCCTGTCGAGGCCGTAGTCGATGTGCTGGCGGTAAATACCGTCGAGTCGGAGGAACTCGCGGTCGTCGCATTAAACAGGCTGGCTTGTGACAGTGTAAAAGCCGCATCCTGTAGCGTCGCCAACGTACTTTGCAGCGTGCCATAGGACGATATCTGCGCCTGGATAGCCGTCGTTTTGGTGTCCAGGTTCGTGATGGGCTGCCGCTCAATAGCCATCAACTTGCTGACGAGGCCATTGACGTCGAGTCCTGAACCAATGCCTGGCGAGGAAAGTCCCATGATGTTCGATCCGATGACGAGCGCTGCCCGAAAGACAAGCTGCTTGTATCAGTCTACGGCAGAGTCAACAATAACTGAAGAGGCGTATCACCAATGCCCATCGAACCGGCGAGAAAAAGCCCGCACACGGCGGGCTTTTGGCAGGTACGCCGGTGAGGGCGCACCTGTTTGCGGCGGTATTCCTACGCCTTCTGGCGCAACAGCACACCTTGCATTCGGTCCAGTTCCTGAGCCATCCGGAGTACTTCTTCGCCGGGGATCTGGCGGATGATTTCCTTGGTGGAGCTATCCACCACCGTGATCACCGTGCGACCGGATGCTTCGTCCATGGAAAACTGCAAACCCTGGGCTACGGGTGCAATGGCGACTTTGATTTTTTCCATCGCCTGTTGCACCTGTTCGCTGCTGAGCTGGGGCGAGGGAGTCGCGACCGCCGGCTGGCTGGCGGTCGCCGCGGCCGGTTGCGGCATTGCTGCCGCTGCGGCCCCTGCACCCACCGACCCTGCAGCAGGAGGATTGCTCCCCCCCGGCAATGTCGCTGGCATTGAAACGTTCATCATTCGACTCCTTGCCTGATTTAGCTCCCGACGGGAGGGGGCCTCATGGCCCCCTCCGCGTCATCCCTTTACTTCAGCAGCGAGAGCACCAGTTGCGGCAGTTGGTTGGCCTGCGCCAGCATCGCCGTACCCGCCTGTTGCAGAATCTGGTTGCGGGTCAGTGCTGCGGTTTCTGCCGCGAAGTCGGTATCCTGAATCCGGCTGCGCGCGGAAGACAGGTTGTTTGACGTCACAGCCAGGTTGGACACCACGCCTTCGAAGCGGTTTTGCAAGGCACCCATGGCGCCACGTGCCGAGTCGACCTGCGCTAATGCTTTGTCGATCGTCGCCAGAGCGGCCACTGCGCCGTTGGCGGTGCTGATATCGACCGAGCTTAGCGCGCTGGAGATCGATGTATCCGCAGCAACTTGCCCTTCGTAGGCTTGCAGCCCGGCATATGCATCATTAAGGCCACCGATCGCGATGCCATTGACGTTGGAGCTCTGCAAGGTCACCGTCCCGGAATAGATGCCGTCCCCCGCAGTGGCATTAATCGGATTGGCGGTGACGTCGATGCCGGTCAGAAGCACCACAGTGCCGTCGCCTGCAACGCCGTCCTGCAGGAAGATATTGCGGCCATCGGCCGCTGTCAGCGTCAATGCGCCGGTAAGGGAATCGGCCATCGCGTGAACACCCGTCCTGTTCTCGACCAGATTGATCGCGGCGGCGACGTTGGCACCTTCGCCCTGAACGGTACCGCCATCGGCGACCGCACCGACGGAAACACCATTGATCCGCATCGAGTCGGCGGTATAAGCGCCTGCGGTGGGGCCAGTGAGAGTAACTTGAATTCCGACATCCGCCGCATCACTGGACTCCGCAAAGGTTAGCCCGGTATCGGCCAGCAGAGCGGCGGCGTCAAAGGTACCGTTGCTATTGGTGGCTCGAAGATCAATATTTTTACCGGTCAGCGAGGTCAGCGTGACCAGGCCGGCTTCATCGACCGACGCCCGCACGCCGGTCTGATCCGTAACCTTGTTGATCGCCTCGGCCACTTTGGCGCCCTGGTCGATAACAGCGCTCAGGCCGCCCGCCGTTGGGGGGACGGTCGTCGAATCATATATCGTACCGGCGAAAATCTTGCCGACGCCGACGCCATTGACGGTGAAGGCGTTGGCATCGATATCCACAGCCGCTGTGGCCGCAAGACCTGTGACCGTCATTTCCGTGGCAACGGCAGCGGTGGCCGTCGCCGTGACACCGGATAGCCCACCAACCAGGTTGATTGCCTGAGCAATCGACCAGGCGCTGCTGGCGGTTTGGCCTGCACCGCTACCCGCATTTGACGAACCCACCTGAATGCCGTTCAAGGTTAAATCGCCGGAGGTCAAAGCGGTCGTTACCATGCCGGCGCCGGTCACCGATGACGATCCGACGACCCCGGTGCCCAGGCTCGATGTTTGCATGTTGGCAATTGCAGTGATCTGGATGCGGTCGCCACTCGTGCTGTTGGCGCCGACCTGGAAGGTTTGTGCCGTAAATGATCCGTCCAGTAAATTGATGCCGTTGAAGTTGGTGGTCTTGGCCACGCGGTCGATTTCATCCTTGATTTGCGCGGCTTCCGATTGCAGCGAGGCGCGGTCGGCGGCGGAATTGGTCGAGTTGGCCGATTGAACAGCCAGTTCGCGCAGACGCTGCAGCAGATCGGTGGCGGTACTGAGGCCGCCTTCGGCCGTCTGCGACAGTGAAACGCCGTCGTTGGCATTGCGCGCGGCCTGGTTCAGGCCACGAATCTGCGAACTCATGCGGTCGGCAATCGCCATGCCGGCAGCGTCGTCCTTGGCGCTGTTGATGCGCAGGCCGGAGGACAGTCGTTGCAGCGAGGTGGCCAGCGCCGATTGCGAAACGCCGAGGTTGCGCTGGGCATTCAGTGAGGCAATGTTGGTATTGATGACGGAGGGCATTTTGATACTCCTTTCAGAGGGTTAGCCTAATCGGATGTGCCTGAATGGCTATCTCCGACGGGTTTCTTGAGCGGCTTTGTACTGCCGACAAGTTCATTATCGGAGCGCGGCGGGGAAACTTTAGGCCTTGGGCAAAACGCTAACAAGGAGGATGCGGCTCGAAGGACGGGCTATTTGTTCCCGGCGGCAATGCGCCGGCGATTCGCCGTACCGCCACCGCCGACTATTGATCTGCCTGCGACGGGCGGGAAAACGAAGCGTAGCAGGGCGGGCCTGAGTTGCGGAGGGTGGATCAGGCGAGTTTGAGCCCGACACCACGGGCGGCGTCGGCTTGCCGCTTGTCCAGCGTCAGAAGGGTACAGTCGAGTCGTCGGGCAATCGCCAAGTGAAGCGCATCACCGGCCCTGAGATTGATGCTGCGGTCGATAATCGTCGCGGCCTCTCTGAAATCGGCCGGATCGACTTCAGTCAATTGCAGGTTGTCCGAGGCGAAGCGCTGAAATGTCGCCATAGCGTGCTGGCGGGTCATGGCGTCGATGAATCCCATCCGTTGCTTGATGGCGCCAACGCTCGCCAATTCGGTGGGCGACCAGGCGGAAATTCGCAATCCGTGATTGGAGGATACTTCCAGTCGGTCGAGAAGATCTTCCGCTCCGGTTTCGCGAAAGAAGATGGCGCCTAGCACTGACGTGTCGATGTAGATCACAGGATGTCCTGTTGCCGCATATCCTCCACGGTCAAGCCGTTGTGCGCGGGGCTTTCGTTGATATAGGCGCGCAGGGATTTCCAGTCGAACCTCCCTCGTGCAACCGGTTCCGGGATTACCCGTGCTACCGGTTTGCCACGTCGGGTGATGACAATTTCTTCGCCGGCTTCCACTGTGGCAAGGAGATTCGACAAGTGTGATTTTGCGTGGGCAACGGTTGCAGTTTTCATCGCAGCACCTATGTTGGTCATCTTGCGTAGAATTGTTTCATTAAAATGACTAGTTAGCAAGTGCGATATCGTCGTCTGCATCGCCGTTCCGGACTCTATCTGCCTTCGCCCTGCGTGACGGGGATTCCCCTTCGGGGGCCGGGCTTTGCCCGCCTGGACTCCCCCTTCGCGGGCAGGCGAATTCCGCTTTGCGGGCCGGCAAGCGCCGACTTTTGGAGGCTGGTTCGATAAACCTTGAGAACCTCTTGTTTCAGTGCAGGCTAATGCCTGCCAAAACACACGTTATGCCGAAACCAAGACTCAGCCAGTCGCAACCAGGCGCCGGGCCTCGAGGCTGCGTTCGTCGATCGGCAGGTGGATCAACGCCGACAGGATCCCAAGCAGGATGCAGATGCCCCACACCGCGTCGTATTTGCCGGTGAGGTCGAACAGTTTGCCGCCGAGCCAGACGCCGAGGAAGCTGCCGACCTGG
>CAIWNB010000174.1 GCA_903913965.1 uncultured beta proteobacterium | reverse complement strand
GATCAAGCCAAGACTGATGTAGTTATTGAGTGTCGCCCTCGATAACTGCGTGATATCAATTATTTGCTTGCTTGTTTTCATTTTACTTATGAGCAATACAAATCTTATGTTTACTTATTTAAACTGTATAATTAGAGTGTCCAATTGTCAAGGATTTTCTAAAATAGTGTCCAAATTAGGCCAAATCGGAAGCGCGCAAGGATACTGAACATCCGGGCAAGGAAGACCGCAGATGCAATAAAGGAGTGGCATGCCGACCCGCTGGGGGGAGGATCAGAAAAAGCAATTAATGGGGCTTGTCAACCCGATGCTTAGGTAGAGGAACGGCGAACACGTCAATACCCTCTTCCCTTAACTCACTAACCTCGTCAGCCGACGCATTCCCGCGGATCGCCCTCTCAGGAGCCTCGCTGTAGTGAATCTTCCGCGCCTCCTCAGGAAACGCGTTGCCAACATCTTCGGTATTTGCGAGCACCTCTTCCACAAGCCGGCTGATGGCCTTATGAAAGACCGCTGTCTGCTCACTATTCGGTTGGGCGACACCATTTTTTCCTGGCGCTACTTTTGCAGAACCCGTGTTGACGTAGGGTGCATGCAACTCTTTGACCACCTGATCCGTGCCACACACCGGACAATTAACCTGTTTTAGATCCCGTTGCAGTTCAAATTTTTCTGCGGACTCGAACCATCCCTCAAACCGATGTTCGTTATCA
This sequence comes from uncultured beta proteobacterium, assembly GCA_903913965.1. Classification (GTDB taxonomy): domain Bacteria; phylum Pseudomonadota; class Gammaproteobacteria; order Burkholderiales; family SG8-41; genus PALSA-1004. The sequence continues at coordinate 30,492 of CAIWNB010000174.1, read as the reverse complement.
CAACTGAGGTTATAGACAATCATCGGCGCATCAAAATTGGCGTTCGTTAACCGTTTGAAATCAGTAATATAAAAAACCAGATCCTGCGATGAAGCGGCCCTCGTATACACTGCCGCCCACCCAGAACGGGTCGCACAAAGGGATTAATAAAGGTGATTATATCAGCCCAGAAATCTAAGCCCCGACTTGCACGGGCAATAACTAACACCCAGCGACGACGCAGTTCGGCCAAAGGACCGAAGCAATAGAAAAGTCTAGAGATTGGGGATTCCGAACAAATTTGGTGCCCGGGGCCGGAATCGAACCGGCACGCCGCTTTCGCAGCGAGGGATTTTAAGTCCCTTGTGTCTACCAGTTTCACCACCCGGGCATGCAAGTACTGGAGGCGGGGGTCGGAATCGAACCGGCGTACACGGCTTTGCAGGCCGCTGCATGACCACTCTGCCACCCCGCCCGGGTCCAGGTCAAAATCGACATTAATTGCAGCAATCAACCAGGACTGCAACACTTCCGATTCAGGCGAATTACAAGGAGTTTAACGCCGTTGCGCTACTACTCTCTGTGGGGGCGACACCGCTATATCCTAAGAATATAACTAATGCACCCTTCGAAATTCTGGAGCGGGAAAGGAGTCTCGAACTCCCGACCTCAACCTTGGCAAGGTTGCGCTCTACCAACTGAGCTATTCCCGCAATGTGGGGCGGATTATACGCAATAATTTTGCCGAACTCAATCGTGTTTAACGACTTCGGGGAATGCTCTTCTTAGATAGTAAAGCATCGATATTACTGTCAGCACCGCAGCAACATTAATCAACACTGTGCCTAGCCAGCGACAATTAATCTGTCCTAACAGGTCATCTTCGAAAAGCAGCAGCGGAATTGCGACCATCTGCACAACAGTCTTTACCTTCCCGACCAAGGCAACGGCCACACTGCGGGACTGCCCAATCTGCGCCATCCACTCTCGAAGCGCTGAAATCCCAATTTCGCGTCCAATAATAATTAGCGCGACGACTGATTCAACACGTTCAAGCTGAAGTAGCACGATTAGAGCTCCCGCGACCATCAACTTGTCAGCAACAGGATCGAGGAATGCACCGAACGGTGACATTTGATTAAGGGCGCGCGCAAGATAACCGTCCAGCCAATCGGTAACAGCGGCAAATACAAAAATACCAGTGGCTGCCAGATTTTTGTTCTCCATGCTCAGCATGGTTTCTGGCACGTAATAAACACCGACGATCAGCGGTATCAGAACGATACGCAGCCAGGTCAAGAGGTTAGGGATGTTCTGCGGCATCGCTCAGTGCAGTGTCTCGTATATGCGTTTGGCAATTTCGCCACTAATTCCATCAACCTGTGCAATGTCATCAATGCTCGCTGCCATCAGGCCCTGCAAGCCGCCAAAGCGGGTAAGCAGTTTTTGCCGCCGCTTTGCCCCGACGCCACTGATTTCTTCGAGCGTTGACGTATTTCGCGTCTTACCACGCCTGGCTCTGTGTCCCTGGACAGCGAAGCGATGTGCTTCGTCACGGATCTGCTGTATCAGATGAAGCGCAGGATGTTCGGGGGGCAATTGTAGCGCTTCGCCACGGCCTTGAATAATCAATTGCTCAAGTCCGGGTTTTCTGGCCTCTCCCTTGGCGACACCGACCACGCTTAGTTCCTGCAACCCAAGATCACCCAGTACCTCCCGCGCTACGCCAACCTGCCCTTTGCCACCATCAATTAAAAGTAAGTCTGGCAATTTTCCCTCTTCAGCGATAATCCGCTGATAACGGCGGGTCAGCGCTTGTTGCATGGCGCCATAGTCGTCTCCCGGCGTAATGCCGCCAATATTAAAGCGCCGGTATTCTCCGTTTTGCATGGCCGACTTGTCATAGACGACGCATGAGGCAACGGTTGCCTCGCCCATGGTATGACTGATATCAAAGCATTCAATGCGTTGCAGGTTTTCGTTGGCATCGAGCGCAATTTGCAGGGCTTGTAATCGCGCCTCCTGCGTTGCGCGTAAGCCAAGTTGCCGTTGCGCAGCCAACTCCGCATTTTTGACTGCCATCTCAAGCCAAACGCGGCGCTCACCACCCGGGTTCGTGGCAATCCGGACCTGTCCCGCCGATAGGCTAGCTTCCAAATATTCAATCGATTCTTCGCTAAGCGCCGCGCCAACGATCAGCGCTGGAGGAGAATCACGTTCCGCATAGTGTTGGCCTATAAACGCTTCAATGATCTGCTCTGCCGAAAAACCAGCGGCGTTTTGCGGGAAGAAATTGCGATCTCCCAAATGGTGGCCGCCCCTGATCATAACCAGATTAACGCAGACTATTTCTCCCGCCAAAGCGCAGCCGATGACATCTGCATCCCGCCCATTATGCCCACTGACAAACTGCGTTTCTCGCACCCGCCCCAGCGCCGCAATCTGGTCACGCAACACCGCCGCCGCCTCGAAATTTTGTTCTGCGGCAGCGGCGTTCATGCGCTCCGCAAGCCGCTCAACCGCCTCCCCGTCCTTGCCCTTCAGGAACAAGGCGGCGCCACGCACATCAGCGGCATACTCCACAGCACTGATCTTTTCGACACACGGAGCAGTGCAACGATGTATCTGGTGTTGAAGGCAAGGTCGATTGCGATTATTGAAAACGCTGTCGGCGCAGGTGCGCAGCCTGAATACCTTTTGCAACAATTGCATGCTTTCACGCACCGCACCGGCATGCGGAAACGGGCCGAAATACTGATTACGAGAATCGAGGCTTCCGCGATAGGAGCCCAACCTCGGATACGCGTGTGCGGAGAGCATCAGATACGGATACGATTTGTCATCGCGAAATACGATGTTGTAACGCGGGCGCAGCGATTTAATCAGATTGTTTTCGAGCAGCAACGCTTCGCCCTCGGAGCGGGTAACCGTCGTTTCCAGCGCATGAATCTGCGCCACCATCAATTGGATACGCGGCGAAAGACCCGCCTGCGCACGAAAATACGATGAAACGCGCTGTTTCAAATCGCGCGCCTTGCCGACGTATAGCACGTCACCGGCGGCACCGATCATCCGGTAGACGCCGGGCTGGTGCGGCAGTGAAGCCAAAATCTCAGTTGGTTCAAACGACGTCACGCGGCACTTCCGGTTGCTTGCGAATCACGAAATTTAATCTCAAGGAGTCGTTTTTCACGACCTGGCACGCGCTGCAAGGAGGCTGGCAATATCAGAAAAAATACTCTCGAACATAGGAGCTGTAAGGCGGCGCGTCTGCGTGTTGTAGCGGCTGCAATGATAACTGTCGATCAGGACCAACCCGCCCGGAAGTGTATGGTGCGCAGCATGGCCAAAAACGTATTGGGAACGCTTGGCACCGAGAGCCATCAAAATCGCCTGATGCGCAATAGTACCCAATGCCAGCAGCACACTTCCTGCGGCCAGTGTCTGCAGTTCCTCCGACAAATACTGATTGCAGCGTTTGACCTCGTCAGTGTCCGGTTTATTCTGCGGTGGCAAGCATTTCACGGCATTCGTGATGCGGCAATTAAACAACTGCAATCCATCCCCCCGCGCTACTGATTGGGGCGCACTCGCAAAACCGAATTTATGCAGTGTTTGATAAAGCAGAATACCTGCAAAGTCACCGGTAAACGGCCGACCGCTACGATTGGCGCCATGCATGCCCGGCGCCAGCCCCACAATTAACAGCGAGGGATTGTCCACACCAAAAGGCGACACCGGTCGCGCATGGTAATCAGGATGTTCGACACGCACTTCCTCGAGAAACTTTGCCAAGCGCGGGCATTTACGGCAGTTTTCGGAGAAAGCCAAGTGCTACTCGTCCGCTTAACGGGTGAGCGGCAATTCGCCGTCTCTTGCACCAATCTGTCGAACGGCCTCAACGGCCGCGAGATAGTGTGCATCATGCTGAAGCTTATGCTGCGACTCAGCCCCGCCACGTCCGTGAATGCGAGCCAGGCGCGCCAAAGAAATTGCTGGCATGTGATAGGAAAGCCCTGTCAACAATTCCTCAGCGGCCACCGGATCATTGCACACCAGAACCATATCGCAGCCTGCAGCGAACGCAGCATCCGCACGCGCGACAATGTCTCCGGCGCTACGTGCGCCTTCCATCGAAAGGTCGTCACTGAAGATTAACCCGTCGAAGCCCAGGTTGCCCCGCAGGATACCGTCAAGCCAGCGCTTGGAAAATCCAGCAGGCTGGTCGTCGACTTTAGAATAGATGACATGGGCAGGCATGATTGCGCCTATCCCATTATCTATTAACCGTCTGAACGGCTGCAGATCGCTACGTTCGATTTCCGCAAACGACCTCGGATCTACCGGCATTTCCAGGTGGGAGTCCGCGCGCACATGACCATGCCCGGGAAAATGTTTTCCAACGGCCGCCATACCGCCGTCGCGCAAACCATGCATCAGACTCAACGCCAGTTCAGTAATGGCCGCCGGCGAGCTATGAAACGCGCGGTTACCTATGACGCTGCTGTTGCCATGATCGATATCAAGGACAGGCGTATAGCTCAGATCAACTCCGCAGGCGCGCAACTCAGCCGCCAGCACGTAGCCGGTTTGCTGGGCCAGTAGTTTCGCTGCATCATGATCGCTATCCCAGAGGACACCGAGTTCACGCATAGGTGGCAAAACAGTGAAGCCTTCGCGAAACCGCTGGACCCGCCCCCCCTCGTGGTCAACCGTTATTAGAAGCGGCGGTTGGCGCAAGGCATGAATTTCCAGTGTCAGCCGGGTGAGTTGTTGAGGCGATTCATAATTTCGTGAAAACAAAATAACGCCACCAACCTGGGGATGAAGGAGGCGGTTACGCTCTGATTCAGTCAGCACAGATCCGGCAATATCAACAATCACCGGCCCCAGGGGCAAGTTATGAGTAGCACTCATGTGGCCGCGCCACGTGCGATCGCCGACAAATAGTTGCGTACCGTTTGCGCAAAGCCGGCTTCCAGCGCATCAGCAATCAGTGCATGCCCGATCGACACTTCTAATATTCCCGGAACGGCGGCCAGAAAAACAGGCAAATTGGCCTGATTCAAATCGTGCCCTGCATTCAAGCCCAGGCCCGAATCTGTTGCAGACCGTGCAGCGCGTGAATAAAGATCAAGGGAAGCTTTGGGATCGCCCGCATCAAATGCCCTTGCATACGGTTCCGTATATAGCTCGATCCGGTCTGCGCCAAGCTCGCGAGCGATCTGCATTGCCTCGGCATCCGGATCGATGAACAGGCTCACTCGTATGCCTAGATCCTTGAGTTCCTGGATCAACGGACGCAGACGTGCACCATCACGCGCAAGATTCCAGCCGTGATCGGAGGTCGCGGCAGACTCCTCGTCCGGGACCAGAGTACATTGGTGTGGCCTCACGCGATGTGCAATCTCGCAGAGTCCGTGAAAAGGATTACCCTCAATATTAAATTCAATATGCGGATGGGCTGCAAGCAGCTCGCTCAGCTCATCAATATCTGAGCCGCGGATATGGCGCTGGTCTGGACGCGGATGAACCGTAATACCCTGCGCGCCGGCCTCAATCGCAACTGCGGCGAAGTGTGTGACACTCGGCACGCCTAGCGGTCGCGCGTTGCGAAGCAATGCCACTTTGTTCAAATTAACGCTGAGGCGTGTCATAACTGCTGCAGATCCTTGAGCAGTTGGCGCGTATTGAGCATTTGATTGCCAAGATAGTGGTTAATCAACATTCGCATCAACGCTTTACTTTGCTGCAGGGTGACGGGATTGGTATATTCGTCGCGCGCAATATCAAGCAACGTCTGTCCGCTTAATTCTATCCGGTTTTTCTGGGATACGTTTCCGGGTCTTTCTAACGGAAGAGGCCCGCTTTCGAGCAGATAGTAATAATTGCGGCCGGCAACCACCGGCACGCCACTCTCAGCCTCGTGCTCGAGTGATGGTGCATAGCCTATTTCCGCCAGCAATTTACGTTCGAAGCGCCGCAAAGCGGCACCTTGGTGCGCACCATTCGCAAGGGCCTGGAGGGCTTCATCATAGGCATCAAAAAGCACTGTGTGCGGATCATCGCGTGCAACCAGCTTGAGGAGCAACTCGTTGAGATAAAAACCGCACAACAAAGCATCGCCCTTGAGCTGCGGCAATCCTCCCTGCCATTCCGCCTTGTGTAGGGTCCGCAGCTCAGACTTGCCGGACCAGCTGATTGTCAGGGGGGCGAACGCCAGCAAAACTCCCCTGAGGGCCGAGCGAGGACGCCGCGCCCCTCGCGCGACGAGCGCCACCCTGCCCTGATCGCGAGTAAATGTTTCGATAATCAGACTGGTTTCGCGATACGCGTAGCTGTGCAGCAGATACGCCGGTTGAGCATCCTGCCGTATTCGATCCGCCTCAGTCATATCCCAGCTGTTTCAGCGCCCGGTCACTATCGCTCCAGCCGTTTTTTACGCGCACCCATAACTCAAGGTGAACCTTGCCATCGAACAGCTTTTGCATATCGAGGCGCGCCAGCGTGCCTATCTCGCGCAGGCGGCTGCCCTTCGCGCCCACAACGATGCCCTTATGCGATTCCTTGTCGACGATAATAGATCCCGAAATACGCCGCATGGTCCCTTCCATCACGAAACGCTCGATCAGGACGGCGCAGCCATAAGGCAGCTCGTCACCCAGCAGACGGAACAGTTTTTCGCGCACCATTTCGGCTGCCAGAAAGCGTTCGCTCGACTCTGTAATTTCGTCTTCCGTATATATTGCCGGCGCCAATGGCAGGTACTTGGCGATAACCCTGCCCAAGGTGTCGACCGCATGACCTTTAGTCGCTGAAATTGGGATCACTTCATCAAAAGCGCGGTGCTTGGTTATTTTCTCGATAAACGGCAGCAGAGCACCACGTTCTTTCAAACGATCTGTTTTATTAATGGCTAGCAGGACTGGTCGCCCGGCCGGCAATAACGCCATGACAGCGCGGTCGTCATCGCTAAAGTGATCTGCCTCGACGACCATCAATACGACATCCACTGCCGCCAGGGCCTGGGTCACCGACCGGTTCATGCTTCGATTTAGTGCACTAGCATGCTTTTTTTGAAAGCCCGGCGTATCAACAAACAGTAGCTGCGCGTCATCCAGCGTGACGATACCGGTAATTCGCTGTCGCGTGGTCTGGGGTTTCCGCGATGTAATACTGAGCTTTTGCCCCACCAGCTTGTTCAACAGGGTTGACTTACCGACGTTTGGTCGGCCAACAATAGCGATATAACCGGTATGGAATTTCACTGCTTCTGCTTGATCGGTCATCTAGCGCCCCACTATCAAATCGTATGCCTGGCGTGCCGCCACTTGCTCAGCCGCACGGCGGCTAGCCCCGTCGCCTATGGTCTTTATATCAAGTTCAGAAACGTTGCACTCTACTTGAAACGATTGCTCGTGGGCCTCTCCGGCGGTGGCAATAACGACATAGCGAGGCAGTGGAAGATGACGAGCCTGTAACAGCTCCTGCAACAATGTTTTTGCATCCTTGCCGGCAACACGCAAATCAATAGTCTTCAGAGAGTCCGCAAAAATTCTCAGGGTAAATGATTGCGCGACCACAAATCCTGCATCAAGGTAAACGGCACCGATAACCGCTTCAACGGCGTTTGCCAGCATAGAGGGACGTTGTGCGCCACCGCTTCGTAATTCACCCTCCCCAAGCAGAAGGCGGCGCCCCAGATCGAGTTGATTGGCAAGAACGCTGAGATTCTGCCCGTTAACCAGGCTAGCCCTCACCCGCGAAAGATCCCCCTCGGCCATGGCCGGATACATGCTGAACAGCTCTGCCGCGATTACGCAATTGAGTATCGAGTCGCCAAGGAATTCTAGCCGCTCGTTGTGAGCGGCGTTATGACTGCGGTGGGTCAGGGCCTGACGTAGCAGGGCTTGATCTACGAAGCGGTAGCCGGCAACCTCGATATCATTACTGCCCGTCATGGGTCGGGATGTGCTCAAGACACCCGCTACTTGGCTGCCGAGGACGGCGCGAAATCAATCATCAGGCTGATATTCTTCACCAAGGGTACGCGAACTGAATAACTCGCGCTGATAATGAGTTCGTTGCCTTCTTTCGTCAGCTCAATTTCATCGCCACCCAACACGTTTATATCGCGTTCCGTTGTCGCATATTTCGACCAGGCCGCGACAAATTCCCGACGGCCGCCTTCCTTGACTTCAGGGTTAACCGCGAGAGTCTTGAAAATGTTCTGAATGGTATAAAACTGTTTGTATGGTTGCAGGATTTTAAAACCAAACAAAACACAAACAACCAAGGCCACCACCACCACCAGGAGGCCGCCAAGGGATACGCCTCGTTGTTTTTTCATGGCATTCCACTCTCAATCAATTGATTGTCCGATACGTTTAAACTGGTCGAAATTCCACCAAATCAAAAACGCCTTGCCGACAATATTTCGGTCCGGGACGAACCCCCAGTAGCGACTGTCGCTGCTGCTGTCGCGGTTATCGCCCATCATGAAATAATGCCCGGAAGGAACTGTGCAGGTAAATCCGGATTCATTGTAGACGCAATTTTCCCGATGGGGGAACGCCCTCACGTCGCCTTGACGAACCACAGGAATTTCCGGTTGCACGAGAATTGAATGCCGATGCGCACCGAGTGTTTCCGAATAGCGAAAAGATGAGACAAAACTCATACCGGTTTCGACATAGTTGTACTGTCCATCTGCCTCGGCACGAACCTCTTCACCATTCACAGACAGTCGTTTGTTCTGGTAGCTAATTTTGTCTCCAGGTATGCCGACCACCCGCTTGATATAGTCGAGAGACGGATCGTCCGGATAGCGAAACACCATCACGTCTCCGCGCTCCGGTGCATTGAGATCAATAACCTTCTGGTTGATGACCGGCAGCCTGATCCCATAGGTAAATTTGTTTACCAATATGAAATCTCCGACCAGTAAGGTCGGAAGCATGGAGCCGGAAGGAATCTTGAAAGGTTCGACCAAGAAAGAACGCAAAACAAATACGATTAATATCACCGGGAAGAAACTCTTCGCATACTCGACCCACCAAGGCTCCACCGCCCCTGCGTTACGACGTGGGTGGAACACATAATGGTCTAGCAGCCATACTGCGCCGCAGGTAACGAGCAAGGAAAACATAATGAGCGGAAAGTTCATGTCATTTTTTCCTGCGGATTACTGCGTCCGCACTAATGATTTAGTCGGCGTCAATTGCCCACCTGCAAAATAGCCAGGAAGGCCTCCTGCGGAATCTCGACATTGCCGACCTGCTTCATGCGCTTCTTGCCGGCCTTCTGCTTTTCGAGAAGCTTGCGCTTGCGTGAGATGTCGCCGCCGTAGCATTTTGCCAGCACGTTCTTGCGCAATGCCTTGACGGTTTCACGGGCAATGATGTGCGAGCCGATAGCCGCCTGTACCGCGATATCAAACATCTGCCGCGGAATCAGTTCGCGCATTTTCGATACCAGTTCTCGGCCGCGATATTGTGCGCTAGTCCGGTGGACGATTAAGGATAGGGCATCCACACGATCACCGTTGATCAATATATCCAGTTTGGCGAGATCATCGGCGCGGTATTCCTTGAACTCATAGTCGAGAGAAGCATAACCACGACTGACCGATTTCAATTTGTCGAAAAAATCCATCACGACTTCATTAAGCGGGAGTTCGTAGGTCAACAACACCTGCCGGCCGAGATATTGCAAGTTTTTTTGCGCACCACGTTTTTGGGTGCAAAGCGTTATCACTGAGCCAACATAATCCTGCGGCACCAAAATCGAAGCCGTAATAATAGGCTCGCGCACTTCGCTGATTTTCGAAGGATCGGGCAGCTTTGACGGATTTTCAATTTGAAGTACTGTGCCGTCGTTCAGCCCCACCTCATAAATCACGGTCGGCGCGGTAGTAATCAGTTCCATTCCATATTCGCGTTCCAACCGCTCCTGCACAATATCGAGGTGCAGCAAGCCGAGAAACCCACAGCGAAAACCAAAACCCAGCGCCTGCGAGGATTCCGGTTCGTAACGCAACGATGCGTCATTTAAGTGGAGTTTTTCGAGTGCATCCCGCAAGGCATCGTACTGGTTGGAGTCTATCGGGTAGAGTCCTGCGAATACCTGGGGCTGGATTTCCTTAAAGCCCGGCAAAGCTTCGGCGGCCGGCGTATCCACCAGAGTGACGGTATCGCCAACACGCGCGTCCTTGAGCTCCTTGATACCAGCGATGATGAAACCGACCTCGCCAGCCGACAACTTCTCGCGGGCGCGGGATTTCGGCGTAAACACCCCGACCTGCTCGCACAAGTGCTCGGCATGCGTAGACATCAACAAAATCTTGTCTTTGGGCTTGAGAACGCCGTCGACCACGCGCACCAACATCACCACGCCGACGTAGTTATCGAACCAAGAGTCGATAATCAGCGCTTTCAGAGGTGCCGCTGGATCTCCCTTTGGGGGCGGAATACGCTCGATCACCGCCTCCAGAATATCCTGAATACCAATACCGGTTTTTGCGCTGGCGTGAACCGCATCAGTCGCGGGTATGCCGATAATTTCCTCAATTTCTGCAATGACACGCTCCGGCTCAGCGGACGGCAGGTCAATCTTGTTCAGCACAGGCACTACTTCGACGCCCTGCTCGGTCGCCGTATAACAATTTGCCACCGTCTGGGCTTCCACGCCCTGCGAAGCATCAACAACCAGCAAAGCCCCCTCGCAAGCAGCCAGGGAGCGTGAGACCTCGTAAGAGAAATCGACGTGACCGGGTGTATCAATCAAGTTCAGATGATAGATCTCACCGTTGCGCGACTTGTATTCGAGCGCCGCGGTCTGCGCCTTTATGGTAATACCCCGCTCTCGCTCAAGATCCATAGAGTCCAGGACCTGGGCTTCCATCTCGCGATCGCTAAGGCCTCCGCACCAATGAATGAAGCGATCGGCAAGCGTCGATTTACCGTGGTCGATATGCGCGATGATGGAGAAATTGCGGATGTGATCCATAGGCGATCAGTTCGCTAACATGGGTGGCGGCGAGCCAAAAAATAGGCAAAGATGAGCAACAAAAAAGGCACGCGCCGGTGCCCAAAAACGTGGCCGATTTTAGCCGAATTTTCTCAGATATTCATCAACTTTCAGCACATCTAGATGGTAGTGGCACAGACGCTCTCCATTGGCGAAGAGGACCGGCACCCATTCGCCCAATTTCTCTTCTAATGCTGGGTCTTGGTCGACGTCAATGAATTCTATCGGGCAGCCTTGCGCCCCAGGACAGGCACGCAAGGCCGCCACCATGTCATCGCATAAATGACAGTAAAGGCGGCCGTAAATTACAAACCTGACAGTGCTCTTACTCAATTCGCAACGGGATATAGAGCGCGTTGGCACCTCGGCGCACGAGAAGTGCGACAATCTTGCCTTTTTCGAACTGCCCCAGCAGCTGACCGAATTGTTCCAATGACTTGATATCCTGATTGTTGATCGCAAGAATAATATCGCCCTTGCGTATCCCGGCCCGACTGGCCGCCCCCGGCGTAACCTCGTCAACCACTACGCCGCCAGCGACATTAAGCTGTTCGCGCTGCTGAGGCGTCGACTCTGAAAGCGTCATGCCCATGCGCGTCACAGCCTCCGCCGGCGGCTTACCACCGGGCTGTCCACGACGCTGCTGGCGCTGAGCGCTACGAGTCTCATCCGGCATTTCCCCGACTACTAAATTAACTTCCTTCGACGCCTTGTTACGCATGATCTGCACAACCGCTTTACTGCCTGGCTTGGTAGCGCCGACCAGTCTCGGCAGATCCTCTGATGATGAAACTGGTTTACTGTCGAATTTTAAAATCACGTCGCCGGCTTCGATTCCGGCCTTTTCGGCCGGACTACCCTTTTCTACCGAGCTAACCAGAGCGCCGACCGGTTTTGCCAGACCGAAGGATTCAGCCAGTTCTTTCGTGACCGGCTGGATCACCACACCAATCCGTCCGCGCGTAATTTTTCCGGTGGATTTCAGTTGCCCAGCGATATCGTTTGCCACGTCAATTGGAATCGCAAATGACAATCCCATGAAGCCGCCGGTCCGGCTGTAGATCTGCGAATTGATACCGATAACCTCGCCGCGCATGTTGAACAAAGGGCCACCCGAATTACCCGGGTTGACCGCAGCGTCGGTCTGAATAAAGGGTACAAAATTCTCCTGCGGTAATGACCGCCCCTTAGCGCTAACAATACCGGCTGTAACCGAGTTTTCAAAACCAAAAGGAGAGCCTATGGCGATCACCCACTCGCCCACTTTTAGCTTATTAGGGTCCCCAAACCTAACCGACGGCAAGCCGGCGGCCTCTATCTTCAATAGTGCAATATCCGTACGGCGGTCGCTGCCAATCACTTTCGCCTTAAATTCACGCTTGTCATTAAGTTTGACCGTAATCTCATCGGCCGCTTCCACCACGTGTGCATTGGTCAAAACAAAGCCGTCGGTACTAATGATGAAGCCAGAACCGAGAGAATTACTCTGAAATTCGCGCGGCCCCGGATTGGGAACAAATCGCCGGAAAAAATCGTAAAAGGGATCGTCTTCACGCAGTTGGGGTGATTGAGGCGCTGCCTGCGCGCGAGGACTTTGGGTCGTGCTGATGTTAACCACCGTCGAACCCTGCTTCTCAACCAACTCGGTGAAATCAGGCAGTTGTGCGTAGCCATGCAACGGCGACAAAAATAAGACCAGCAGCATCACTTTACGAAACATCTTTTTTCCTCTGAGGACAACAGCTTTTGCAACCGACAAACCGGTTAAACCCGGAATTTTAGTTAGGCATTAACGATCACGCGGAATGAGCGATTCAGCTACCAGACGCACAGTCCGCGCCGGTGTTTCGCCCACCACCGTCAACATCTGCTCCGCCTGTGGCTTGACGTAAATATTAACCGAGCCCTGATACGCCAGCGGCCCGGCGACAGGAAGCGTTTTTGGCATTGGTTCGATGAAGATCGATATCGCGGCAAGCCCGTCTGAATACACCAGATGGGAAACCGATGGCCGCCCCGCCATTACCCTGCGCATTTCGGTTATTTTGCGAAACCCTGGCGGCTGGTTTTTCAAAGTCCATCCAGAATCCGCACTGAGTTCGCCACGATCCAGGGCCGTGCGGTCGATCCGCCATCCCTGACTCTTCGCAGCATAGGTGGATTTGAGCAGATCCTTGGTCACCGCATTGCCGAGTAGCAACTGGGTGAAGGAAAACGATTCAATCAATTCATTTTTGTCATTGTAGGTACGGGCACGCAATAGCAATCCGCTATTAACCTCTGCGCAGAAGCGGTGACCGTAACGCAAATTGTCCTTGGGTTCGAGCACGATCATTTGGCATTCAGCCCCCGCCACACGGTCGGATTCACCTTTGCGCACAACATAGTTATCTGCAATCCCCGCCAGATCCTCCGGCAAGAGCGACGGAAACTGCCGACCATGGCGCCTCGTTATCAATACCGCCTTGCTCTCTGGCAAATAACAAAATACGTTTTCATTGTTGCGTATGATTTCGCGCGGTGGACCATCCAGAGTCGCCAGTTTTTCATGTTCGCCGTCTGCATCGGCCCAATGCGCGATACGCGACGTTTCAACCTGCCGCCCATGTTGATAAACAAAGCTGCCGGCATAATTCAACTGGCGTGCAGCATTAGCGATTCTTTGCAACCACCCAATCGCCTCGGTGGTCTCGGCGCAGACGGGCCCCGTGCACACCAGGGACGCAATAAATACACCAAGTAATACCCTCAAGATGCGCATATAAATCCGGTGCTAGCGCCTGTTGCCATCGTGCGATTCGGAGACAGAGCGAACATAGGGAACCACACCCTGCAACGCAGTACGTGGCGAGAACTCCTGGTGTGCGACCAGATATTCGTTAACCTGGCCAGCATTGGCCACGGCCGCAGGATGAACCCGCGCCTCTACAATCGCAGACGGGGCTAGTTGTGGCGCCCCCCCCCTGCCTTGAGCGAACTGCCCCAAGGGGTTATCAGTCCAAGCGAGCCCCACGATAACCGCAAAGCCGGCAATCGAAGCTGCGGCCGCATAGAGCGCAGGGGCAGACCGGCGCCACCGCGCGTGAGGCGCCAACACGGTCGGCTCCTCATCCAGCCTTGCGCGCAACCGCTCTACAAAATCTCCGCGTAACACAGGATCGCCGCGCATCACGTCGCCAATCATGTGAAAAGTATCGATGTTCTTACGACTGCCTTCATCGCTGCGCAGACGCCTTAAAACCGCGAGTGTGTCGGCGGGGGCCGATTCACCATCCACGAATGCCGAGATCTTGTCCATTACCATCTCCTGTCTTGCGCCACATCCAGCTGCGGCCGCAGTTTTTCCGCAATCGCCTCACGCGCCCGGAATATGCGCGACCGTACGGTACCGATCGGACAATTCATGATCTGGGCGATTTCTTCATAGCTCATGCCGTCAAGTTCACGCAAGGTTATGGCCGTTCGCAAATCCTCTGGCAAACTTTGCAATGTCGTATTAACAGTTTCCGCGATCTGCCGAGTCATCATTTGACTTTCCGGCGTATTCATATCCTTGAGTTGCGTTCCGTCCTCAATATCTTCCGCTTCTTCGTTATCAACTTCGGTAACTGTTGGGGCACGCCGCCCCATGCTGACCAGATAATTTTTTGCAGTATTGATGCCGATACGGTAGAGCCAGGTATAAAACGCACTGTCACCGCGAAAGGCTGGCAGCGCGCGATAAGCTTTGATGAAGGCCTCCTGGGTCACATCTTCGACTTCACCCGCATCCCGGATAAAGCGTGATAGCAACCTGGCCAGCTTGCGTTGATACTTGATGACCAGAAGCTCGAACGCATGCTTATCCCCGCGCTGTGCCCGCTCGACCAGTTGAAGATCAACCTCACGCTCGCCCATGAAACCGGTTCCCGAAATCCTGCGTTTCGCAAGCGCTCAGCCTGCCAAAACAAGAAGTCAAGTATACCCCAGGGTTTGTGTCGGGTATGCCAGGTTTTACATTCATCAAAACCACACGTCGACAGACAGCGGCCACGAGGATTTAGTTCAATTCAATTGCCGTGCCGCCCCCCCTGAGCGCTTGCGGTAACATAGAGTTTTGACTTTTCGACAAACATGGCACATCGATTCGACGTACTCATCATTGGAAGCGGGCTGGCTGGCCTGACACTCGCCCTGCATCTGGCGGAAAAACGCAAAGTCGGGGTTGTGACCAAAAAAGAATTACTCGACGGGGCCAGCAACTGGGCACAGGGTGGGATTGCCGCCGTCCTGGCTGGTGATGACACGACGGAAAGTCACCTCCGCGACACCCTAATCGCCGGCGCCGGCCTGTGCGACGAAAAAATCACCCGTTTTGTCGTCGAACGGGGCCGGGAATGTGTCGACTGGTTGATCGGCGAGGGTGTTCCATTCACACGCGACGCCTCCAGCGACACTGGCTACCACTTGACCACAGAGGGCGGGCATAGCCATCGCCGGGTGATCCACGTCGATGATGCCACCGGGCATGCGGTTCAGACTACCCTTGAATCCAAGGTGCGCGCACACCCGAATATCACGCTGCTAGAAAACCACAATGCGGTTGATCTGATAACGGCCGCCAAACTCGGTGAGGCGCAAAATCGCTGCCTCGGTGCCTACATACTCGATACCCTACGCGGTAAGGTCGTGACCATTTCGGCACGCCATGTCGTCATGGCAACCGGTGGCGCCGGCAAGGTTTATCTCTACACCACTAATCCGGACACCTCCACCGGCGATGGTATTGCCATGGGCTGGCGCGCCGGTTGCCGGGTGGGAAACATGGAATTCATCCAGTTTCATCCGACCTGCCTCTATCATGCACATGCCAAACCTTTTCTGATTTCGGAAGCGGTACGGGGTGAAGGCGGCATCCTCAAACTGCCCGACGGCACACGCTTCATGCCGGCCCATGACGAGCGCGCGGAGCTCGCACCACGGGACATCGTGGCCCGAGCGATCGATTTCGAAATGAAAAAGCGCGGAATAGATTGCGTGTACCTCGACATCACGCATAAGCCCGCCGAATTCATCAAACAGCATTTCCCCAACATCTATATTCACTGCAAGGATCTGGGGATCGACATCACCCGCGATCCGATTCCGGTAGTTCCCGCAGAACACTATACCTGCGGCGGCATCGTCACCGACGAGCGCGCGCGCACCGATATTCCCGGGCTCTATGCAATCGGCGAAACCGCCTGCACCGGTTTACACGGGGCAAACCGGCTGGCCAGTAATTCGCTGCTCGAGTGCCTGGTTTTTGGCATGGCTGCGGCACGGGATATCCTTGCAGATGACGCAGCACCACCGGCATCGCTGCCAGAGTGGGACGAAAGCCGGGTGTCAGATGCAGACGAAGAAATCGTGATTGCCCACAACTGGGACGAACTACGGCGCTTTATGTGGGATTACGTCGGTATCGTGCGCACGAACAAACGGCTCGAACGAGCCTTGCATAGAATCCAATTGCTGCAGTCGGAGATCCACGAGTATTACGCCAACTTTCGCGTCAGCAGCGATCTGCTCGAGCTACGCGACCTTGTGCAGACGGCCGAGCTGATTGTGCGCAGCGCCCAGCTACGGCACGAGAGTCGTGGCCTGCACTTCAGCAGGGATTATCCCGATTTGCTGGCTGAAGCATACCCAACGATCTTGTCACGCTAGCGCAAACGGCTGCCGGTGCCGCGGTGCCCGCCCGGCACAATCATGAGCCCTTTAGGGGTAGCCGTTTGGCGTATTCGATGGCGGCGTCTTCCAGTGTGGTAAAGATCGCTCCGCCATCCTTCAGCTTGCGTATCAATTTTTCCAGCATCAACATACGCCCGCCGCGGCCGATGACGAATGGATGGAAGGTATAGGTAATCACGCCCCATTTAACCGCCTTGGTCATGTAGGCGAAATCATCCAGCCAGTTGGACAGCACGCTGTTGTAATTGCGTAGCCCCGGCATGATCCATTCCTTGGTGCGCATGAACTCAAAATGGGGATAGTCATCGAGGGTCCAGCTAATCGGCATTTCCACCAACCTGGTCGGCTTGCCCCATACCGCGGGCTGATCAACCTTGATGATGTCACCACGCCTGACTCGATACGGTGTGTAGTCGTCCCCCATCATGCTGCTATCGTAGAAAAACCCGTGCTTCAGCAGTAGTTCGACGGAGTGCGGGCTTAAATCCCATGAGGGAGAGCGATAGCCTCTTGCAGTGCGGCCGGTCAGCTTGCGGATCTGCTCGTTAGCCCGCACCAAACCCTCCTCCTCCTGCTCACGCGTCATATCCGCAGGGGGCACATGAGTCCAGCCGTGGTGTCCGATTTCATGTCCTGCATCAAACACCGCCCGGCATTGGTCGGGGTAGGTTTCAAGCGTATGGCCGGGGATGTACCACGAGGTCGGCAGCTTGTATTTTTTTAACAACGCCAGAATCCGCGCCGCACCGATATTGGCGCCAAACTCGCCCCGAGAAACCGGCGTCGGCGAGGTCATACCGCGCGAGATAAAACCGGACATTGCATCAAAATCAAAGGTCAGACAAACCAGATGTCTCGCCACCACATTCTCCATCGCAAACAGTTTTGCAGAAAACGTCCTTAAACCGGCATGTATGGTAGCCGAATCACCCCGGACACGGCAAAATATCGACTCAATCAACACACAAAGTGACCCGTATGAAACCTCGCGACTACAGCCTCGATTCGTTGTGGATGCCGTTTACGGCGAACCGTCAATTCAAGGCCGCGCCAAGAATGTTCGTCGCGGCCAAAGATATGTACTTCACCACTGACGACGACCGCCAGGTGCTCGACGGCACCTCAGGCCTATGGTGTGTCAATGCTGGCCACTGCCGTCCGCGTATTGTTGAAGCAATCAAACGTCAGCTCGATACACTGGATTATTGCCCTGCGTTTCAGATGGGACATCCAACAGAATTTCGCGTCGCCGATTTGCTGCGAGACCTCGCACCCGGCGATCTCAATCATGTGTTTTTTGCGAACTCAGGCTCGGAGGCGGTTGATACCGCTCTGAAGATTGCGCTGGCCTATCAACGTGTGCGTGGCGAGGGTCAACGTACCGTTTTAATCGGACGGGAACGCGGTTATCACGGCGTTGGCTTCGGCGGGATATCCGTCGGAGGGATCCCCGCCAACCGCAAGGCTTACGGTAGCATGCTGCCGCGCGTAGACCATATGCCGCATACGCATAATCTCGAGAAAAATGCTTTCAGTCGTGGCCAGCCGTTGTGGGGGGCGCACCTCGCCGATGAACTTGAGTCACGCATCATCGCCCTGCATGATGCATCGAACATTGCGGCGGTCATCGTGGAGCCGGCGGCCGGCTCGACTGGCGTGCTGATTCCACCGGTTGGTTATCTGCAACGCCTGCGAGAAATCTGCGACAAATACGGCCTCCTGTTGATTTTTGACGAAGTCATCACGGGATTTGGGCGAACCGGGCACGCATTTGCTGCGGAAACCTTCGGCGTAATTCCCGACATGATCACCTTCGCCAAAGGCGTGACCAATGCAACTATTCCGCTGTCAGGAGTGCTTGTGCGGCCCGCCATACACGACGCCATTGTCAATAACGCACCGCCGGGCATGGTCGAACTATTTCACGGCTATACGTACTCCGGACATCCCGTAGCAACGGCAGCGGCTGAGGCGACACTGGGCCTATATCACGAAGAAAAACTGTTTGAACGCGCACGCGAGCTTGCGCCCTATTTCGAAAATGCCGCGCATGCGCTCAAGGGATCACGGCACGTGATCGATATCCGTAACTACGGAATGATGGCGGGCATCGAACTGGATCCGCGCCCGGGCAAGCCCGGTGCACGCGCATTTGAGGTGTTCCTGCGGTGCTTTGAGAAAGGCGTTCTGATCCGCGTCACGGGCGACATTATTGCCCTGTCGCCGCCACTGATCATCGAAAAAGCGCAGATCGACCAACTCGCCGACACCATCGCCGAGGTGCTAAAAACGATCGATTAGACCGCCACTTTCAGTGCCTGGGTGCAGCGGCTGATCCATTGTGCGGTCAGCTTCTCCTGCGCACTATTCTGTTTCAACCGCTGGTCGAGACCTGGCCAGTCGACTTGATCAAGTGGCTGATCCTGATTGAAACAGGAAAACACATAACTGATCTTGCCGGTTTGCGGATCACGGTGTGGCTGCAGGCACTGGGCACAGATCTCCTTCATCATGCACTGCATAGGCGAGTTGATGGAACCAATCGCGAAGTGCTGTGCTTTCATGAACGGCTTGAGCACCGTATGGCGCGCCCCCGCTACCGCCGCCATCATTCGATCCGAACCAATTGCAATCACGCGGTCGGCATTCTTCAAGGCAACCACTTCCGGATTACCTAAATTACCGATCGCGTAGGATTTAATCGCCTGCACAATATTGCCCACATAAGTTCTGTCCTGAGGGCGTCCCGGAACGAAACCAGGCGCTTCATCACAGCACCATACGACGACATCGGCAGCCGCTTCGATCTCTTCTACCTTATAGCGGTCAATGACTTTCTTGTAACCGGCAAAATAAAGCACCTTCGAACCGGCACGCCGCAGCGCTTGGCCGATCGAAAACAACACCGCGTTACCAAGCCCGCCACCGACGAGTGCGACTGTTTCGCCCACTGGAATTTCGGTAGCGCTGCCAGTTGGTCCCATTAATACAATGGGCTCACCCGCCTTGAGCTCTGCGCACAAACTGCTTGAGCCACCCATTTCCAGAACAATGGTGGAAACCAATCCCTTTTCCTTGTCCACCCATGCACCGGTCAGCGCCAGACCTTCCATATTGAGCGTGGTTTGTGCAATCCGCGGCGCGAGCGTTTCAAAATTTTGCAGACGGTAAAACTGTCCAGGCTGAAAGCTGCGTGCCGCTTGCGGGGCACGTACTACGATCTCCACGATGTTCGGAGTGAGTCGCACTACCTCATGAACAGTCGGACGCCATTCCGTATTGAGAGTTGCAATGAAAGCGCTGTCGTTGCAGGACTCCGCGGGCGCTCCACCGTTCGACAATACGCGACTGATGATCGGATAACCCTGCTTGGCACCACCCATCGCCTTGACGACGTTGCCGAAAAACGACGGATGTACGTCGCCAAAATAACTGACAAAGCGGCCATCTTCACGCTTCGCCAGCAGCACCCGCACCTCGTTTGGTTTGGAAATCGAGGCTTCCGGCTTGACCGCGTTACCCGCCTCGTCACAGGCACGAAAGTATTTTCCATCCAGCGGGAAGTGGGCAGCATCTTCGCGTGCCAGCACCGTATTAGGTTGAGTTCCCGCCGCCACCAATACGCTGCGCGCAGGCAATTCGATTTCCTCGCCTGCACTCCACTTGCCATCTTCGCCGCGCTGCTGACGAGCGAGCCGAATCAGTCGCGTCAGACCTTTAGCATCAACCTCGATCGCCGTCGGACTCAGGCACTCCGCAAACCAGATACCCTCCTCAAGTGCTTTCTGTACTTCTTCGTGGTTCAGCGTATAGGAAGGACTATCGACCATCCGGCGCCGATAAGCGATGGTGACGCCCCCCCAGTGCCGCAGCAGGCTGAGTATGTCAGGTTCGCGCCCCTCCTTCTCAGCCGCCGCCCGCTCACCGCGTATGGCGCGCGCATGCTCGAGGAATTCATCGGCAACTTCGCGCTCCTCCTCGTTCCAAGCTAACCGAACCTTCGACTCGCCACCTTCCTGTAAGAGCGTTTCATAGCGTGCCAGGAATTTCTCAACCTGAACCGGGTAGTAGGCCAACGACTCAGTTGCAGTATCGATGGCAGTCAATCCACCACCGATGACCACCACCGGCAAACGCAGCTGCATATTTGCAATGGATTCTTTTTTCGCCGCGCCGGTTAGTTGCAAAGCCATCAGAAAATCCGAAGCCGTGCGCACGCCGCGCGCCAATCCATTTGGCATATCGAGAACAGTTGGCTTGCCAGCACCTATCGCCAGAGCAACATGGTCGAAGCCCATGGCAAACGCATCTTCAAGCGTAATGGTGCCACCAAAACGTACACCACCAAA
Organism: uncultured beta proteobacterium; assembly: GCA_903913965.1. Lineage (GTDB taxonomy): Bacteria > Pseudomonadota > Gammaproteobacteria > Burkholderiales > SG8-41 > PALSA-1004. The sequence goes on along the minus strand of CAIWNB010000174.1, from coordinate 9,424 downwards.
CAATGCAAACTGCCGACGGCGTTCAAGCAACAAGCGAATCAACTTCAGGAAATTTTTATCCCACCGCACCGTAATGCCGTATTCAGCAACACCGCCAAAACCCGCCATGGTACGCGCATCGAGCGACTCATGTAGCGAGCCGATATCCTGTATCGGCTCGAAATTAGCGCGCCCCCCATGCGCATCAACGCCAGACAACTCGGCCTGCAGCGGTTCGATTTTCAGACCGTCGATACCAACCACGGTGTGGCCATCATTCATCAGAAAGTGCGCGAGCGTGAAGCCGGCAGGCCCCATGCCAATAACAAGCACCCGCTTTCCACTCGGTGCTTTGGGATAAGGCGTGCGGATATTGAGCGGATTCCACCGGGTTAGCAGCGAATAAATTTCAAAACCCCAAGGCAGCTCCAAAACGTCCTTGAGTGTCCGTGTTTCTGCCTGCGGGATATCGACCGGCTCCTGTTTTTGATAGATGCAGGCCTTCATGCAGTCATTGCAAATCCGATGTCCCGTAGCTGCCAGCATCGGGTTATCGACAATAATTACCGCGAGGGCGCCAATAACGTGACCCTCGGTCTTTACCTTGTGAAACTCGGATATCTTTTCTTCAAGAGGGCAGCCTGCCAGCGTCACGCCGAATGGACTTTTCTTGAATGAAGCGGCGCCCTTGCCTGTCGCGCCTTTTTCCTTCAACCCCTTAGAACAGGAGTCCTTGCCCTGCTCATGACACCAGATGCAATAGTGCGCCTGATCAAGCGCGCCGGTAAGATCCGTTCCCTGATCGGTGAGGCTGAAACCTTCGCGCCGACGCAGATGTTCGGGCTTGCTGCGATACAACGGAAAACCCCTCTTCTCATCAGTCTCAAACTGCACCAGTTTTTGATGATCCAGTTTGTGCGGAACCTTGAATAGAACTCCCTTTACATGCGCCTTGCGCCCCTCAGGGGTGTGAACCGCCCACGCCGCATATTGCTGCGCAAGATCGAGCTCCGCGGCTGAATTTTCCTCTGTAGCGAGCCAGCGCGTTACGTGGTTTGCAAAAGCCAATTCACTGAATTCTTCGCCGAATGCCCTCGTCAGAGTTGCCTTCAATCCGGCTCCATCAAATCCAACGGCCGCTTCCGCCTTGTATTTGTGCAACGCTTTACGTTGCACAAATAGGCGTTTGCAAGAATATAGCGGCGCAAGTTGATTGTGGCGCACCGACAATTGCCCGACCTCGGTACGAATATTAAACAGGCCGCCGACAAAGTCATCGACATGAGGCGCAAGCGCGATTAGAAGCTCGGACTCGTCTTTGGTAGCGAGCAATGCAGGATCATTACGTGCGGCGACTAGCTGTTGCCGCAATGAATCGTTCTCCTTGCCCAAGATACGCATAAATTCCGCATCCAGCCTCAGCAGGCCGTCGCGCTCATGAAGATCGGTAAAACGCAGTCCGTAGGAGAGATTTAGCATGTGAAAGGATTACCTTGAGAAGCGCGCGAAAATAGCACAAATAACCGTTTCTGTCAGCGCAAGCGCTGGCCTTATGTCATTGTGCGATAATGAATTTCTGTTTGGCTATGAGGCGACAAGGCGGACCCTGCTGACCTCTGCAAACCGGATAGTTAGCCTAAACGTCATACCGGAATGATAAATGACGCTACTGACACAAAAGATGCTCGGTTGGTTGCTGTTGTCGTGCTTGCTGGGCTACGGCGGCTATGTGGTTTTTCGCGCCTACTTGGGGCCCGATTTCCTGATTGGTTTCGCCAATTTATTTGTCTGTTAGGCTAACTAATCAGACCACCACAGAAAGAGTTTCAGCGGCTCTGACAGTATTTTCGATTAAGGCCGCTACCGTCATTCTGCCGACGCCCCCGGGGACCGGCGTGATTCGCGATGCCACCAGACTCGCAGAGGCAAAGTCGACATCGCCAGTGATTTTTCCGTCTGGCAATCGGTTTATCCCGACATCAAACACCACCGCGCCCGGTTTAAGCATTTCACCAGTCACCGTAGCAGGCTTGCCAACGGCAACCACGACAATATCTGCTTCACGGGTATGGCGTGCGAGATCTCGAGTCTTGGACGTACAAACAGTTACGGTGGCGCCGCGTGAGATCAGCATCAGTGCAGTAGGCTTTCCCACTGCGACACTACGACCAACCACCACTGCATTAGCCCCCTCAAGCGGAATAGCCTCGTGATCGATCATAGCCATCACCCCAAGGGCAGTGCACGGTGCGAGTTGGGGGCGACCGGCGACTAAGGCGCCAAGATTCTCCCAGCTAAAACCGTCTACGTCCTTGCTGGCTACAATTTTACGGGTGATCCCATCCGCATCTAGGTGAGGAGGCAGCGGTAACTGCAGCAAAACGCCATGAATGGAAGGCTCGACATTGAGCCTTTGCACCAGACCCAGCAGTTCTGCTTCAGCACAATCCGCATTAAGGCGATGTACCTCGGATTTTAGGCCGAGATCGGAACAGGCCCGAGTCTTGTTACGCACATAGACTTCAGAAGCGGGATTTTCGCCGACAAGTATCGCTGCCAATCCGGGCTTTATGCCACGCACAGCCAAGGCGGCCAAACGTGGCCGCAAGCTCTCAAGGAGATGCCGCGAAATCAGTGCGCCGTCAATCAAGGATGCCGTCATCGCCTTCTATTTTCCCGGTGTCGAATTAACCCGCCGCTCGTCCATCACCTGAAAAAAAATCTCATCCTGCCGGATCATGCCAAGTTCGCTGCGTGCACGTTCTTCAACAGCATCCAAACCCTGCTTGAGGTCGCGAACCTCTGCATCAAGCGCACCATTACGAGCGCGCAACTTGCCATTCGTTTCATATTGCGAACTAACGAGTCTGTCGGTTTCCCAAACCCGCAACCACCCCCCCTTGCCCAGCCACATCGGATACTGGAGCAATACAATCAGCCCGGCTAAAGCGAGGGTTAGGTATTTCACGCCTGCAATCGCTAAGCCCTGCGGATCTGATAGAACGCTGAACGGCCCGGATAGGCCGAGGCATCACCCAGATCTTCTTCAATACGCAACAATTGGTTATATTTTGCGAGCCTGTCAGAACGACACAGTGACCCTGTCTTGATCTGCATGGCGCTGGTTGCAACAGCAATATCGGCAATCGTAGTGTCTTCCGTCTCGCCCGAGCGGTGCGAAACTACGGCGGTATAGCGCGCCCGTTTGGCCATTTCGATGGCAGCCAGAGTCTCGGTGAGAGTGCCGATCTGATTAACCTTGATCAGCACCGAGTTACCGACGCCCTCTGCAATACCTTTTTCAATGATCTTGGTGTTGGTCACGAAAATATCATCGCCGACCAGCTGAACACGGTCACCGATACGTTTGGTCAGTAGCTTCCAGCCGTCCCAGTCGTTTTCCGACATGCCATCTTCAATACTGATGATTGGGTATTTGTTGACCCAACCTTCAAGCAAGTCGGTGAACTCCGCGGCGCTAAGCGTAAGCCCTTCGCAATCAAGCTTATATTTACCATCAACGTAAAACTCAGAGGCCGCACAATCCAAGGCGAGCGCAACGTCTTCGCCAGGCCGGTAACCCGCTTTTTCGATCGCCTCAAGAATCAAAACAATAGCCGCCTCGTGGCTGGGGAGGCCAGGCGCAAACCCGCCCTCATCACCGACGGCAGTTGAAAGTCCCTTCGAATGCAGCAATTTTTTAAGCGACTGAAAAACCTCCGCACCGCAGCGCAGCGCGTCGCGGAATGTCGGCAAACCTAACGGGACCAGCATGAACTCTTGCAGGTCCAGAGTATTGTCGCTATGTGCCCCACCGTTGATAACGTTCATCATCGGCACTGGCATGGCCATCGCCCCTGCGCCGCCGAGATACCGATGCAATGGCAGACCACATTCTTCGGCAGCTGCTTTGGCAATCGCCAGGGATACCGCAAGAATTGCATTAGCGCCCATTCGCGATTTGTTTTCCGTGCCGTCGAGATCAATCAGCGTCTGGTCGATAAAACGCTGTTCTGTTGCGTCAAGGCCGATAATGGCTTCACAAATTTCAGTATTGACGTGCTCAACCGCGCGCAACACGCCTTTGCCGTGGAACCGTTTTTCGTCACCGTCACGCAACTCGATGGCTTCCCGGCTGCCTGTTGAGGCGCCGGACGGCACCGCAGCGCGTCCCAGCACACCGGATTCGAGCAGAACATCTGCCTCCACGGTTGGTAGACCGCGTGAATCAAGAATCTCACGACCAATTACATCGACTATCGCACTCATTTAATTTAATGCCCCGTAACAAGTTGTTCGGCAAAACCATTCTTCTTAACCAAATGATCCAGCGCTTGCAAGGTCTCGAGCAATGCTCGCATATGCTTCAAGGGCCACGCATTGGGACCATCAGAGAGTGCCTGCGCCGGGTTCGGATGGGTTTCCATAAAAATACCGGCGATGCCGGACGCCACTGCGGCACGCGCCAACACAGGCACAAATTCGCGTTGCCCGCCGCTTGACGTGCCCTGTCCGCCAGGCAACTGTACGGAATGCGTCGCATCATAAACAACCGGACAGCCGGTCTCACGCATAATCATCAGCGAGCGCATATCCGACACCAGATTGTTATAGCCAAAGCTCACCCCGCGCTCGCAGACCATGATGTTGTCCGCACCGCTCACCGAGCGCGCCTTGTCGACCACATTCTTCATGTCGCCTGGGGCGAGGAACTGTCCTTTCTTGATATTCACCGGCTTGCCACAGGTGGCCACCGCATGAATGAAGTCAGTCTGACGGCATAAAAAGGCCGGTGTTTGCAGAACATCAACCACTGCAGCAACCGCTTTCACCTGGTGGATTTCATGCACGTCGGTCAAAACCGGTACACCGATAGTCTTTCGGACGTCGGCCAGAATATTAAGCCCCTCGTCCATGCCGACACCACGAAACGACTTATCGGAACTGCGGTTGGCCTTGTCAAACGAGGATTTATAGATAAACGGTACGCCAACCGCAGCGCAGATCGCCTTCAATTCGCCGGCCGTATCCATCGCCATTTGACGGGATTCGATCGCACACGGGCCGGCAATCAGGAAGAGCGGTTTATCCAGGCCAACGTCGAATCCGCACAATCGCATCATGAGGCCTATGCGTTATTTTTTGATTTGGCCGCAGCTACTTCAACTGCAGGAGTGGCCTTGATATTCGCAGAGGCGGCGCTAACAAAGGCATTAAACAAGGGATGTCCATTGCGAGGCGTCGAGGTGAATTCCGGATGGAACTGACAGCCTACAAACCATGGATGCCCGGGCAATTCAATCATTTCACAAAGCGCGTCTTTTGCCGACAAGCCCGAAACACGCATGCCGGCAGCTTCGATTCTGGGCAAGTAGTGATTATTAACCTCGTAACGGTGGCGGTGACGTTCAACAACTCGGTCCGCCCCATAGACCTCTCTCACCACACTACCGGCAAGTAGCACGCATTCCTGCCCGCCAAGACGCATGGTGCCGCCAAGGTTGGAGTTCTCGTCCCGCTGCTCGACGCGGCCGTCACGGCCCTGCCACTCGGTAATTAACGCAATCACAGGGTGCGGCGTCTCCGGCTCAAACTCGGTGCTATGAGCCCCTTGGAGACCAGCCACATTCCGTGCGTATTCGATCACCGCCAGTTGCATGCCGAGACAAATGCCCAGATAAGGGACTTTGTTCACCCGGGCATAATTAATAGCCAGCATCTTGCCTTCGACACCACGCTTGCCAAAGCCGCCAGGCACCAAGATCGCATCCATGCCGACAAGGGCACCAACACCGTTGGTTTCGATGGACTCAGAATCCACATAATGAATCTTGATACCGACGCTGGTATGTATACCCGCGTGTATCAGCGCCTCAGAAAGAGACTTATAGGACTCGGTCAGATCGACATATTTGCCGACCAATGCAATAGATATATTTTTGGTCGGATGTTCGAGCGCATAGACCAGGCTGGTCCAAGCCGACAAATCCGCCGGCGGCGCGGTAATCTCAAGTTTGCGGCAAACAATATCATCAAGATTTTGCGCGTGTAGCTCACCGGGTATCTTGTAAATACTGTCGACGTCTACCGCCGATATAACCGCTTCCATCTGCACATTGGTAAATAGGGCAATCTTGCGCCGCTCATCGTCAGGCAGCGGACGATCACCGCGACACAACAGAATATCGGGCTGAATACCGATTTCGCGCAACTCTTTGACGGAATGCTGCGTCGGCTTGGTTTTAATTTCTCCTGCCGAAGGGATATAGGGGATCAGGGTCAGATGGATGTAGCAAGCATTATTGCGACCCAATTCAATGCCCATCTGCCGTATCGCTTCGAGGAAAGGCAGTGACTCGATGTCACCGACCGTGCCGCCGACTTCCGCTATCGCAATGTCGGCGTCACCAGCTCCGCGCTGGATAGAAATCTTGATCTCATCAGTAATATGCGGAATGACCTGAACGGTACCGCCGAGATAGTCCCCACGACGCTCTTTCTTGATCACGCTCTCGTAGATCTGGCCAGTCGTAAAGTTGTTTCGCTTGCCCATTTTGGCACTGGCGAAACGTTCGTAATGGCCCAGATCGAGATCGGTTTCCGCGCCGTCTTCAGTAACAAAGACCTCGCCATGCTGAAACGGACTCATGGTGCCTGGATCCACATTGATGTAGGGATCCAGCTTAAGCATCGTTACTTTTAGGCCACGCGATTCAAGAATCGCAGCGAGGGAGGCGGCGGCGATACCTTTGCCGAGGGATGAGACGACACCACCGGTGACAAAGATATATTTAGTCATTTCATACCATACCGTTTTCGTATTCTAGCTCGAAATCAACCTTGGGCTCAACGAAAATCGTTCCGTTCAGCCGCTTAATTCGTTTTAATCTGCGCTTCTCGCGCCAGATACAGCCAGGTTTCCACCACGGTATCCGGGTTAAGGGAGAGGCTTTCGATCCCCTCCTCCACCAGCCACTTTGCGAGGTCTGGATGATCCGAAGGGCCCTGACCGCATATCCCCACATACTTGCCGGCCTTGCGGCAGGCCGCGATAGCCAGATGCAACATGTACTTGACCGCCGGATCCCGTTCATCAAAGCCTTCGGCAATGATGCCGGAGTCGCGGTCAAGGGCGAGCGTCATTTGAGTGAGATCGTTGGAGCCGATCGAGAACCCGTCGAAGTATTGCAGAAACTCGTCGGCGAGAATCGCATTCGACGGGATTTCACACATCATAATAATGCGCAGCCCGTTTTCACCACGCTTGAGTCCGTTTTGCGCCAGTAGCTCAATAACCTGCTTGGCCTCGCTGACGGTACGCACGAAAGGCACCATCAATTCGACATTGGTGAGTCCCATTTCATTGCGAACCTTACGCATGGCGCGGCATTCGAGTTCGAAACAATCGCGAAAAGCCGGCGAGATATAGCGCGAGGCGCCGCGAAAACCCAGCATGGGGTTTTCCTCATGTGGTTCGTATTTTGAGCCACCGGTCAAACTGGAGTATTCGTTGGACTTAAAGTCGGACAGGCGTACGATCACCGGCTTGGGCCAGAACGCAGCCCCCAGTGTCGCTACGCCCTCGACCAGCTTTTCCACATAAAAGGTCACCGGATCTGCATAGCCCGCAGCATGCTGTTCGACCGCCAGCTTGAGATCTCCCGGCAAATCCGGATAGGCCAGCACAGCGCGCGGATGCACACCTATCATGCGCGCGATAATGAACTCAAGCCGCGCCAGCCCCACACCTTCATTGGGCAGACGGCGGAACTCGAAGGCAAGTTCGGGGTTGCCCACATTCATCGTGATTTTTGCCGGCGGTTTTGGCATTGCCTCGAGTGAAAGATCAATGATCTCAATTTCAAGCGCACCACGATAAACAAAACCGGTATCCCCTTCAGCGCAGGATACTGTAATCATCTTGCCGTCTTTCAATACCTGTGTCGCATCACCGCAACCCACCACCGCCGGAATGCCCAGCTCACGCGCAATAATGGCAGCGTGACAGGTTCTACCCCCGCGATTGGTGACGATTGCCGACGCCCGCTTCATGACCGGCTCCCAATCGGGATCGGTCATGTCAGTGACCAGAACATCGCCCGGCTTGACGCGATCCATTTCTGCCGCAGTCGTAATGAGTTTCACGGGACCGGAACCGATACGCTGTCCGATCGCACGCCCGGAAGCCAGAACGTCCGAGCGCTGTTTCAGGCGATAACGGCGCAGCGTATCAACCTTTTCACTTGCCTTGACCGTCTCCGGCCGAGCCTGAAGGATATAAAGCTTGCCATCAATACCGTCGCGCCCCCATTCAATATCCATCGGACGCTGGTAGTGCTTTTCGATGACCATCGCATAGCGCGCCAGCTCCTCGACCTCCGCGTCACTAATGGAAAACTGCCTGCGCTCTGCCTCAGGCACCTCGTGAGTCTGCACGGATTTTCCAGCACTGCGTGCATCCGTAAAAGTCATCCTCAATGCCTTCGATCCGAGGTTGCGACGAATGATCGATGTTTTACCAGCGCTTAAGGCCGGCTTATAGACATAAAACTCGTCTGGATTGACCTGCCCCTGAACAACCGTCTCCCCGAGCCCATACGCCGACGTGATAAACACCACTTGGTCAAAGCCGGATTCCGTATCCAGAGTGAAGAGGACACCGCTAGCCCCCAGATCACTGCGCACCATGCGTTGTATGCCTGCGGAGAGGGCCACGTCGCTATGGATATAACCCTTGTGCACGCGATATGAAATCGCACGGTCGTTGTAGAGCGAGGCAAAAACATGCTTGATGGCAGTGAGCACGTTTTCAATGCCATGAATATTCAGGTAGGTTTCCTGCTGCCCGGCAAAAGACGCGTCCGGCAGATCCTCGGCGGTCGCCGAAGAACGCACGGCAACGGACAACTCATCGCTGCCCGCGGCTTGCATTTTCTTGTAGGCGGCTCGGATAGCGGTTTCAACATCAGCAGGAAAAGGTTGCGAAAAAATCCAGCCGCGGATTTCCGCCCCTGCTTTTGCAAGCGCATTAACATCATCGACGTCAAGGGTCGACAGCGCCGATTCGATCCGTTTTTCCAGACCACCATGGGCGAGGAACTCACGGAACGCATGCGCGGTCGTCGCGAAGCCCCCGGGCACCCGCACTCCGGACTGCGCGAGATTGCCGATCATTTCCCCAAGGGATGCGTTTTTCCCGCCGACACGCCCCACGTCGCCAATGCGCAATTGCGTAAAATCAAGCACCTGTTCATCGATTTTCATATGGGCTCACCGATTGTGCGAAGCATCAAAAGGGGCTATTTTACCGATTATCTCTTTGTGGAATAGTGCGATGGCTCAAAAACGCAGCGCCTTTTTTATTTCTGATCGCACTGGCATAACCGCAGAAATGTTGGGCCACAGCCTTCTAACCCAGTTCGAGATGGTAGCGTTTAACGAGGTG
>CAIWNB010000173.1 GCA_903913965.1 uncultured beta proteobacterium | reverse complement strand
CCGCGAGACGGCACCAGCGGCGGCGACAACCGCGATGTTTCTGGGCGCGGATGGCAGGCCTTCTGCGACGGCAACGCATCGTGGTGGGGGCGCGGCGGCGATACCCGGTGTGCCGGCGGGGCTGGTGCATCTCGCGCGTCACTACGGCCGCTTGCCACTGGCGCAGACCTTGGCGCCGGCGATCGCTCTTGCGCGCGACGGTTTTGCAGTTGATCCGCGTTTTGCGCGGATTGCACAGATGCGTGAGCGGTTCTTGCGCGAGGGCAACGGCACGCAGATTTTTCTCTTTGATGATCGTGCGCCTGCGGCCGGCGTGCGCTTGCGGCAGCCGGATCTTGCCAGCACGCTGGAGCTGATCGCGGGCGAGGGCGCCGAGGGCTTTTATCGCGGTCGTATCGCTGAAGCACTGGTGGCCGGTGCCAATGCCACTGGCGGCGTGTGGAGTCTTGCCGATCTGGCCGGTTATCGGGTGGTTGAGCGCGAAGCGCTGCGCTTGAGCTATCGCGGTGCGCGCATCACCACTGCAACGCTGCCCTCAGGCGGTGGCGTAACGCTGGCGCAAAGCCTGAATATTCTCGAAGGCTTCGAGATGGCCGACGCGCGCGCGCCGGAGGCCGTGCATAGGGTCGTCGAGGCCTTGCGACGCGGCTTTCAGGATCGCGCGTTGCATCTTGGCGACATGGATTTTGTGACGGTGCCACTGGCGCGGCTGATGGACAAGGCCTATGCGCGTACGCGCGCCGCCTCCATCGATGTGCGGCGCGCCAGCGCGAGCGATGGACTGGCGATCGGGGCGACCGACAAGCCAGAGAGCGGCAACACCACGCATTACTCGGTGATCGATGCCGAGGGCAATCGTGTCGGTGCCACGCTCAGCATCAATTTTCTGTTCGGCTCCGGGGTGATCCCCGCGGGTACCGGCGTCTTGCTCAATGATGAGATGGATGATTTCACCATCTTGAGCGAGGTGGCGAACGGCTATCAGTTGCGTAGCGGCAACGCCAACCGCATCGAACCGCGCAAGCGCCCGTTGTCGAGCATGACGCCGACCTTCGTCGAGGATGCACGCGGCGTTCTGGTGTTGGGGGCGCCCGGCGGCTCGCGCATCATCAGTCAGGTGTTACTCGGCATACTCGATTACATGGCGCAGCCGCAGGTGGACCTTGAACGCATCGCCGGCGCCCCTCGCTATCACCATCAGTTCTGGCCTGACCGCATTGAGATTGAGCCGGCAGGCTTTACCGCGGAGTGGCAGGCCGCGCTGACCGCCAAGGGGCATGTCGTGCAAACCGGGGTGCGGCGCTGGGGCAATATGCAGCTGGTATTCCGCGCGGCGCAGGACGGTGCCATGCAGACAGCGAGTGATCCGCGCGGGCTCGATTACGGCTGGTACTGATGCTGGCTTGGTGATTAAAAAAGACTCAGTTTGAGGCGGTCTTTTTGCTCCATTTCAGGTGTGTTTCGGCTATGCTCCCGCACTTGGCGGAAAACCAAATAATTGCGAGAACACTGTGTCTGATACGTCCCATTCGGAATTTGACCGACTGACCGAGCACCTCAACGAGGCGCAGCGTCTGCTGTCGCGTCATCGGCTGGTGGAAAATCTCGTCAACCGCCAGGAAAAGCCCAATCACAAGCTGGTCGAAAGCATCGTCCACCGGCAAAATCTCGCCGAGCTGGAGGCGCTGCTCAACGGACTCGATGCGGTGGATACCGCGCGCATACTGGAGGCCCTGCCCGAGGAAGACCGTTTGCTCGCCTGGGGGCAGATCCGCGAAGACCGGCTTGATGCGATTCTGCTGCTGTTGCTCGACGAGGTGCGTGAGGAGCTGGTTAACGCTTCTCCCAACCAAAGCAAGAAGGTTTCTTTGAGTGCCTTCGTGCTGCGCGAGGGCCGGCTGCGTCAGGTCAAGGTTGAGAATAAGGCCGACCTCGCCAGTATCAAACCGATTTGGGTGGACCTGGTGGCACCCACTGCGGAGACCCGTTATTGGGTCGGCGAGTTTTTCGGGCTGGATCTGCCGGACCCCGACAGTTTGAACGACCTCGAGGCGAGTGCGCGGTTCTACCTTGAGGACAACGGCGAGATCCACCTGCATTCGGATTTCCTGCTCGATACTGACGACGAGGCGCACAACATCGCCGTCGCTTTTATTTTGCACCGGGATATTTTGTTCTCTGTGCGCAAGCAGGAACTGCCGGTGTTTCGTCTGCAGCGCTTGCGGGCGAGCAGCCAGCCGCATTACGTCACCGAGGGCAAGGACGTCTTGCTCGATTTGTATGCGGCTGACGCGGAATATTCGGCCGACGTGCTCGAAGAGGTTTACGCCGACCTCGAGACGGTCGGCAAGAACGTGCTGAACCCTGAACTGACTGACGATGCCGCCGCCCAGGTGCTGGCTGAAATCGCCCGTAGCGAAGACTTGAACGGACGTATCCGCCGTAATGTGCTGGACACCCGCCGCGCGCTGTCCTTTCTGATGCGCGGCAAGTTTCTCTCCGTGCAGCAGCAGGAGGAAACGCGGCAGATTCTGCGTGACATCGAATCGCTCGACGGTCATACCAACTTCTTGTTCGGGAAAATCAACTTCCTGATGGATGCCACAGTCGGCTTCATTAACATCAACCAGAACAAGCGCGTGTCGAAGTTGACCAGCATCAGCATCATCTTCATGCCGATTAACATTTTGGCCGGCATCGGCGGCATGTCGGAATTTTCGATGATGAGCAAGGATTTCAACATCGACTGGCCGCTGGCCTATGGCGGCTTTCTGGTTTGTTCGGCGCTGATTGGTTGGGCCACTTATCACATCCTGAAGCTGCTGGAGGCGCGTGAGGCGCGAAAAATTCTCGAGGGCAAGGGCGGGCGCAAGTCCGGCTGAGGACGTGAGGTTGTGCGCCTTATCGGCTTCGAGGCGCCGCGTATTGCTGTTTTCAGCCGCCGTGTTTGTTATGGATAAATTCCCGCGTGGATAGAAGAGAGTTTCTGCACGTCATGGCGATGGCCGCGGCCGCCGGCCTGCCGCTGGCCGGAGGTGTGCGGGCAGCGCAGGCGGCGGCTGCCAATTTCTACGAGGTGCCGCGCTTCGGTAACGTCCATCTGCTGCATTTCACTGACAGTCATGCGCAGTTGTTGCCGGTCTGGTTTCGTGAGCCCTCGGCTAATCTCGGTGCCGGGGCTACGCGCGGTCAGCCGCCGCATCTGGTCGGTGCAGCGCTGCTGAAAAAGTTTGCCATTGCCGCCGGTAGTGCCGAAGCGCATGCCTACACGCATCTCGATTTTGTGCGCGCCGCGCAGCGCTATGGCCGGGTTGGCGGCTACGCGCATCTGGCGACACTGGTCAAACAGTTGCGTGCCGGTCGGCCCGATGCGCTGTTGCTCGATGGCGGCGACACCTGGCAGGGTTCGGCCACCGCCTTGTGGACACACGGTCAGGATATGGTCGAGGCCGGTCGCGAACTCGGCGTCGATGTGATGACCGGACATTGGGAATTTACGCTCGGTGCCGAGCGTGTGCTGGAAATCGTCAAGCGCGAACTACAGGGACGCACCGAGTTTCTCGCGCAGAACATACGCAGTGCAGATTTCGGGGACGAGGTGTTCACGCCGTACACCATGCGTACGATGAACGGTGTGGCTGTCGCCATCATCGGTCAGGCCTATCCGTATATGCCGATCGCGAACCCGCGTTACTTTGTCGCTGACTGGAATTTCGGCATCCAGGAAGAGTTGCTGCAGAAAACGGTGGACGCGGCACGGGGCAAAGGCGCACAGGCGGTGGTGCTGTTGTCGCACAACGGCATGGATATCGACCTCAAGCTCGCCTCGCGCGTGCGCGGCATTGATGCGATTCTCGGCGGTCACACCCATGACGGTGTGCCGCGGCCAGTCATCGTTGGCAATGGCGGCGGCAAGACGCTGGTGACCAACGCCGGCTCCAACGGCAAGTTTCTCGGCGTGCTGGATCTGCGTGTCAGTGGCGGGCGTGTCGAGGGCTTTCAATACCGGCTGTTGCCGGTGTTCGCCAATCTGCTGCCGGCAGACCATGGTATGCAGGCGCTGATCGAGCGCGTGCGCGCGCCGTATCTCGAACGCCTGGCGGCGCCGCTCGCCGTGACCGAAGGTTTGCTCTACCGGCGTGGCAATTTCAACGGAACGTTTGATCAATTGATACTGAACGGGCTGATGGCGGAGAAGGATGCAGAGATTGCGTTTTCGCCCGGCTTTCGCTGGGGCACCAGCCTGCTGCCCGGCGAGACCATCCGCATGGAGCATTTGATGGACCAGACCGCCATCACCTATCCGCACACGACCCTGAACGAGATGAGCGGTGCCGCGATCAAAAACGTGCTGGAGGATGTCGGTGATAATCTGTTCAATCCCGATCCTTACTATCAGCAGGGCGGCGACATGGTGCGCGTTGGCGGATTGCAATATCGATGCAATCCTGCGGCGCGGATCGGGCGGCGTATAGATGATCTGCGGCTGCAGGGGAAATTGTTGGACGCCACGCGGCTCTACAAGGTGGCGGGTTGGGGCGCGGTATCCCAAGAGTCGCGCGAGCGCGGCGGGGAGGCGATCTGGGATCTGATGGCGCGCTATTTGCGGCAGCAGAAAACCATCCCCGCGCTTAAATTGAATGTGCCAGGGCTGGCCGGCGCGCAGTCTGATCCAGGGATCGACGCGGCTGCCATGCGGTGAGTGGAATTGCGCTAAGATAGGCCGATTGGATCGGGGAATATCATGACGAATCTTATTAGAATCATTGCCGCAGCAGTAATCATGCTGAGCGGTGTAGCCCTCGCGCAGCCGCTGAAGATTGGTTTCGTCAACGCTTTTCGTATCGATAGCGAATCGACGGTGACCAGGAATGCGGTTGAGCAGTTGAAAAAAGAATTCGCGCCGCGCGAGCTGCAGTTGCAGGCTGTGCAAAAGCAGGGCATCGAGCTGAAGGCGGAATTTGATCGGGACGGCGATAAATTAAAGCCGGCCGAACGTGCGATCAAGGAAAAACGGCTGGCGGCGTTGTCGCAGCAGTTCGAACAAATGCAGCGCAGTTTCACCGAGGATATGGAGTTTCGTCAGCGTGAGATACGGGCCAGGCTGGTGACCGACATTAATGCGGTGATCACCAGGATTGCTGACGCCGAGAAATTCGATCTCGTCTTGCAGCAGGCTATTTTTGCCAGCGGGCAGATTGATCTGACGGATCGGGTATTGAAGGAAATGGCCGGTCAGTCGGCGGCCGGGACACGCTAGCGGTGGCGGGATTTAAAGCGGCCTGCGTCCAGCTCAATGCCGGGAATGTTCTTGCCGTAAATCTGCGCGCCATAGAGAGCAGTGTGCGCGAAGCCGCCGCGCACGGCGCGCAGCTGGTGACGCTACCCGAATATGCTGCGCTGCTCGACGGCAGCGGGCGTGTGATGCGCGAAAATTCTTTTGCCGAGGATGTGCACCCGGCGCTCGCCACCTGTTGTGCACTGGCGCGTGAAACCGGCGTATGGCTGCTCGCGGGGTCGGTGACCATCCGCATTGACGACAGCTCCATGGCCAACCGGTCCTTTCTTTTCGGTCCGGATGGCGCGGTGGTGGCGCGTTACGACAAGATCCATATGTTCGACGTCACGCTGCCCAGCGGCAAGGTGATCCGCGAGTCGAGCGCTTACCGTCCGGGCGACCGCGCGGTAATGGCGCAGACGCCCTGGGGTTTAATGGGTATGACGGTTTGTTACGACCTGCGTTTTCCACAGTTGTTTCGCGCGCTGGCGCGTGCCGGCGCATTGTTTTTGACGGTGCCTGCATCGTTTCAGCGTGAGACGGGCGTGGCGCACTGGCACAGCTTGCTGCGTGCGCGTGCGATCGAAAATCTTGCTTATGTGGTGGCGCCGGCGATGTGCGGCGAACACCCGAGCGGGCGTTCCACCTACGGGCATTCACTGATCATCGACCCGTGGGGGAAAATCATCGCCGAACTCGGCACCGAGCCCGGCATCTGTTACGCCGACATCAACCCCGACGAGGTGTTGCGCGTGCGTACGATGTTGCCGGCGCTGACCCACGACACGGACTTTATCGCGCCATCGGCGCCCGCCGCGGAGGGCTAAAGCCGGCGCTTATTTTTTGCCGGCAAGGTGCGGGAACTGGATCCCTGACAAAGTGCCCGCGGCGACCTCGGGCGGGGCTTCGCTGTTCGGGAAATTCAATTCGATCTTGTTGCCAACCGGATCGCGCACAAACATCTGAAAGCCTGCGCCTGGCACGTTTTGTTCGTCAAAGTGCTCGCCCCAGGTCTCAAGCCGCTGGCGGTATTCGGCCACGCCGGTGACGTCGAAGGCGACGTGGTCCCAGCTGCTGCGCTTTTCATCGCTGCCAGGCCAGTCGTCGGGAAAGCGAACCACCACGTGGATCAAGGGATGATCGCCCATATAGAGCCACAAGCCCTTGTTGGGAAAGTCCGGACGGAAGCCCACGGTCAGGCCCAGAACAATGCCGTAGAACTTCTCAATCGCGGGAATGTCCTTCGGCCGGCAGCCGATATTGACGTGGTGCACGCCTGTAAAGGTCATGGGGTTTCCTTGATTTTGCAAAGGCTGCACTGTGCCAGAGTTGGCCGGTGCGTCGCAAGCGCGGCGCGCTTCCTCTGCAGTGGGGGCAGGGGTGCGTGTTATACTCGACCGTCGCGCATGCCACCGGTTGTTTGGTTGTTTTCATGCCTGCGGCCGTCGCTGTTTTGTGATCTCCCGCGCTTTCTATCCGGTGCCGAACAATGCACATTCTGTTGAGTAACGATGATGGTTACTTCGCGCCAGGACTTGCCGTCCTCGCCGGGGCGATCGGCGAGATCGCGCAGGTCACGGTGGTGGCCCCCGAACGTGACCGCAGCGGGGCGAGTAATTCGCTGACGCTGGATCGTCCGCTCAGCGTGCGGCGCGCCGCCAATGGGTTTTTTTATGTGAATGGTACGCCAACCGATTGCGTCCATCTGGCGGTCACCGGCTTGCTCGATAAAATGCCCGACATGGTGATCTCCGGCATTAATCATGGCGCCAATATGGGCGATGACACGATTTATTCCGGCACCGTGGCGGCGGCAACCGAGGGTTTTTTGCTTGGTATCCCCTCAATGGCTATTTCGCTGGCCGCTAGCAGCGGCGAGCATTTCATCACCGCCGCACGGGTCGCGGTTGATCTGGCTGAGCGCTTGTCGCGCAACCCTTTCGGCCAGTCGCTGCTGCTCAACGTGAATGTGCCCGATGTACCGTTTGCGTCGCTGCGCGGAACCGAGGTCACGCGTCTGGGTAAACGCCACAAGGCCGAGCCAGTGGTGCGTGCGCAAACCCCGCGCGGCGAGACGGTCTACTGGGTAGGCGCGGCGGGGGCGGCGCAGGACGCCAGTGAAGGTACTGATTTCAATGCGGTCAGCCGCTCGATGGTGTCGTTGACGCCGTTGCAAATGGATCTAACGCAGAACAACCAGTTGCAGGCGGTGCGCCAGTGGATGGGATGAGCACCCGCATTTCCGGCATTGGCATGACCTCGCAGCGGACGCGCCAGCGCATGATTGCGCGCTTGCGCGAGCAGGGCATTAGCGACGAGGCGGTGCTCAACGTGATGAACGAGATCCCGCGCCATATTTTTGTCGAAGAGGCGCTGGCGAGTCGCGCCTATGATGATTGCGCGCTGCCGATCGGTTTTGGTCAGACGATTTCGCAGCCCTATATCGTCGCCCGCATGACCGAACTGCTGCTGGCCGGTAAGCGCGGCGGCAAGTTGCTTGAAATTGGTACTGGCTGCGGCTATCAAACCTCCATACTGGCGCGGCTATCGACCGAGGTTTACTCGGTCGAACGCTTGTTGCCGCTGTTGTCAAAGGCGCGGCGCAATGTGCGCGAGCTGCGTGTCATGAATATCCGTTTCAAGCATGCCGACGGGCATGTCGGTATTCCAGAGGGCGCGCCGTTCGATGCCATTATGGTGACCGCCGCCGCCACCCATGTCCCAGATGCCTTGAAGCAGCAATTGGCTGTTGGCGGCCGCATGATCGTGCCGATGGGGGTTGAGGAGCAATACCTGTGTGTGATCGAACGCACGCGCAGTGGCTTTGCCGAAACGCGCCTCGATGCGGTGAAGTTTGTGCCGATGCTGTCGGGTTTGAGTTGAGGGGGCTGGCATGAGTTGGCGGCACCTCATGGCGGTTGCGTTGTTGCCGGTTGTGCTCGCCGGTTGCGCGAGCTCTAACCGTCCGGCACCGGTTTCCGATCGTCCGTTACCGCAGATCAAGGTTGCCCCCAAGCCCGTGCCGGCGGTGACGCCTGCGCCTGCTGTTGTCGCGGCGCCAGCGGCGCAGCCGGAACCGGACACGCGTCCCGAGACGTATACGGTGAAGCGCGGCGACACCCTGTATTCGATTGCGCTCGATAACGGCCTCGATTACAAGGAAATCGCTGAATGGAACAACATTGAAAATCCCAATCTGATCCGTATCGGTCAGTCATTGCGTCTGCGTGCGCCGGCGACGACGGCGGTGGTGACGCCGCTGAAGCCGGCCGCCACCGTGCAGGGCAAACCGGTGGCGATTGCGCCGAACGCCACGGCACAGGCTGCTCCGCCGGCGGTAAAGGTTGCGCCCGCCGGCAGCGAGCAGTTGAAGTCCCAGCCCAAGGGCGTGAAGCTGCCGTATTCCGATCAGGCCTTGGCGCAACTTTCGGGCAGCGCTGCGAAGCCAGTGCCGCCACCGGCGCTGACTGCCAAGCCTGAGCCGCGCGTCGAAGAAAAGCCCGCTGCCAGCGAGGATGATGACGAAAAAGTCGATTGGGGCTGGCCGACGGCGGGCAAGGTGTTGAGCACCTTTAACGAGTCGACCAATTTGAAAGGCATCGCGATTGCCGGCAAACAGGGGCAGGCGGTGAATGCCAGCGCACCGGG
>CAIWNB010000172.1 GCA_903913965.1 uncultured beta proteobacterium | reverse complement strand
GTAGGCCTTCGCCTCTCCACCAAACTTCGACGACAACACCGTCGTGATCGCCGCCGTCAACGTCGTCTTGCCGTGGTCTACGTGCCCAATCGTGCCAACGTTTACGTGTGGCTTCGTACGCTCAAATTTGCCCTTGGCCATTTTTTTCCCCGTTCTCGTTACTAACGTTTGTCACTATCTGGTGCCCATGGCGTGGATCGAACACGCGACCTCTCCCTTACCAAGGGAGTGCTCTACCACTGAGCTACATGGGCGTATCTTTAAACCCTACACACGCTTTCCTGCATCTTCACCAACTACCAACCTGCGCCCTGCTGGAGCGGGTGAAGGGAATCGAACCCTCGTCGTAAGCTTGGAAGGCTTCTGCTCTACCATTGAGCTACACCCGCGGCCCTTATAGAAAGCTGGTCTCCCGCTTCCGCAATTAAAATACTGGTGGAGGGGGAAGGATTCGAACCTTCGAAGGCAGAGCCGTCAGATTTACAGTCTGATCCCTTTGACCGCTCGGGAACCCCTCCGAACGAAACCGCGCATTATCGCGATTTCCCCCATTGCTGTCAAACAGTTGGCAAAGAAAATCCTGAAGATGCGCGGCACCGCCTCGTAATATGGATTTTACCCTACACCAAACTCGATTGGTGCGGCGCAACAAATAAACGATCACCCAAAAGCCCTCCTCCCGCCATAGGAAAAGGCACTATGCCCCACACCCGGAACAGCCGATTACCAAATAGACTCCCTACCCGCCGGCTACAAGATCAGCGCTCATGCGCAACAAACAGAGGGAAAAATGACGAACACAACCACAGCACTCCAAGCACTGCTTGATCAAACAGCCATCGCCGACTGTGTGCGTCGCTGGGCGTTCTACCGGGATGGCCACCACTGGGCTAAATTGCGCGACCTCTACGCGGCAGACGGCCGCATGACCACGACCTGGACGATCGCCAGTGCGGACGAGTTTGTCACGCACTGCAAACGAATGGCGGAAAAAGGCGGCGGCCGGCAATCGATGCATTCGCTCGGCACCACCATGGTCGATATTAACGGTGACCGTGCCATTGCCGAATCACGCATGACCCTGCTGGTGCGCGGCCTGCTCGACGGCGTCGAAGTCGATGTCACTAATTACGGCCGCACCTACGACCTGTTTTTGCGTTGTGCGGACGGCCGCTGGCGCATTCAGGAACGAGTCCCTATGTATGAGAAAGACCGCCTAGACCCCGTCGATCCTGCAGCAACCATCAGGATTGACGCGAGACGTCTGGCACTCTACCCAATCGGCTATCGTTATCTCGCCTATTTGCAATGCAGCGAAGGCGCCACCATCACACCAGACCTGCCAGGCACTGGCACCGCATCGCAAAAACAACTCTATACGCGCGGCGCCGCCTGGCTAGCCGGAGAATAAACGCCGCCAGCCTTACCCTGCCGAGGGCAGTTGAAACATACCGCCTGGCAGGGTTTGCACAAACGCCAATGCGTCATCGAGCTTTACGACGTCGGCATACTTTGCATGCAAGTCGCACAGACTCACCGCATGACTGGCCTGCGAACGATCGAAGCAACCCTCTTCGACCACCGCGACACGGTAGTTGTTGGAAAACGCATCCACCGCGGTCGCGCGCACACAGCCGCTGGTGGTGGTGCCGGTCAACAACAAACTGTCAACACCATGCTGCACCAGAAAACTCAACAGTGGCGTACCAAAAAAAGCACTCGGCTTGTGTTTGCCGATGACAATGTCACGCGGATGGGGCACGATTTCTTTGACGATCGTATTGCCGTCGAGTCCGCCCTCAACAGTCCGCGGCTTCTCATTCACACGCGGATTTTTCCACGCCCATGAGCCGGCATCCCAGCCATCCGGGCGGCGCGACCCCGTCGTATAAATCACCGGCAGGCCACGCTCACGGCAAGCATTGAGCAATCGCGCAATCGCCGCGACCCCGTCCCAGGCCTCCTCACCGCAGGATGCGCGCCAGCGCTTGATCGATTCAAGAATAGGTTCTGGCCGGTCGCCGCAAAAAAAATAATTAACGTCAACGATCAGCAGGGCGGGGCGCTTGCCATAGCCCTGGCGCGCACCAAATCCACCGCCGGCAAAAACCTCTCGATCACGTTCAGTCAAAAATTGATCCCACACCGGCTCGCTCATTACCCATCCTTTTAATTCAGCGTTTATAACCGCGCAGCAGTAGCGGCACGGACATTACGCAAAGGTTATTTCGCCTATTATATGGGTCACCTTGGTTGACGCGTGGACATACCGGACGTGATTGCACACCCGCACCGAATACTGCAATTCGCCCTGCTGACGTTGTTGAATATTCTGGCAAGCTCGACAGCGCTGGCATGGAGCATGGGCGGCCACCGCGTGACCGGCGTCATCGCAGCGCGCGAAATCGCAACGCGCTCGCCGCACACCGCTGAAAAACTGATTGCCATTATGCGCGCGCATCCGGCCGCAGGCGCATTGGAAACACGCCTCGACGACGCAGGCTCTGATCCGCAGGCGCGACTAGAACGGCTGTTTGCGGAAATCGCCCAATGGCCGGACGAAGTGCGCGGCGGACCATTCAAGACTTTTCACCGCGGCAACTGGCATACCTACGGACTGCCCTTCGCGGTCGGCGGATTCGTGCCGACTAACAGCAAGCCGATCCCAGACGAGAACATGCTGTGGGCGCTGCGTGAAAACACCCGCATCGCCGGCGATCCCGCTGCGACCGCTGCCGACCGCGCAGTTGCCTTGTGCTGGATCTTTCATCTCGTCGGCGATCTGCACCAGCCCTTGCATGCGGCCAGCCTTTACAACACCGAGTTCCCCGACGGCGACCGCTACGGCGCACAAGCCTGGATCTTGCAACCACACGGCGGCGAGGCCATAAGCCTGCATTATTTCTGGGACAGCGCAGTGCAGCGCTCACAAAGCATGCCGGAGGTCATAAAAACCGCCAACCAGCTGCGCGAAACCTATCCACACGGATCGCTCGATGAAATGCGCGCCCGCCCCTATCGCGGCGCCGCAAGTTATGAGCTATGGACGCTCGAAGAAAGCCACCGCCTCGCCATCAGCGCGGTTTATCGCGAGGGCCGCTTTAGCGGCGCTGCGGTCAGGAAAAACGCCCAGCGCCTGGACGAAGATTACGTCACCAACGCCCGCGCCATTGCCGCGCGGCGTATGGCGCTGTCAGGCCATCGACTGGCGGAAGTTCTGAGCCACGTGCTGCAGTGAGTCAGACCGTCAACCACTGGCGCAAAGCGCGCACGTTACGCAGTTTTTCAATATTCCAGATCGCGTGTATCAATTCGCGCGCGCGGCGCTTGCCAACGATCGGCGCACAGAGCAGAAAACATTTCTCATCGACCTCGGCGCGCGTCATCGGATTGGCCGGCGTGCCGCGCACGTCGGGTGTGTGATGACGCAGCTTGCGTCCGTCGCGCAATGTGATTTCCACAATGCC
>CAIWNB010000171.1 GCA_903913965.1 uncultured beta proteobacterium | reverse complement strand
GGTGTTTGTGTCGACGCCCGAGGATTTGCACGCGGCGCCGGTCAAGCATGCGCTTGAACTGGGCAAGGCGGTGATGGTGGAGAAACCCATCGCGCTGACGCTTGCCGACGCCGACGATATTCTCGAAACGCTGCGCCAGACCGGCGGGGATTTGCGCATTGGTTATAGCCGGCGATTCAAAGAGTGTTTCTTGCGCGCCAAGGAACAAATGGTGCAGGGGCGGCTGGGTCGTGTGGTCGGCGGTACGGCGCGGGTTTATAACTCGCGTGCGCAGGCCTTCTCTATCCTCAAGCGTTCAGCGCATGCGACGCCGGTGGTCGATGTGCTGACCTACTATGTTGATCTGATGTGCTGGTTTAACGAGGGTAATCCGCCGGTTGAAGTGATCGCACGTGGCCAGCACGGCATCTTCAAGGAGGCTGGTTATGATGCGCACGATGTGACCTGGGGCATCGTCACGCTGGCCGACGGTGCGGTGATCAATCTGGGGGTGAGTTATGCGCTGCCGGCAAAATATCCGACGCTCGGCCAGTCGGATCGTGTCGAACTGCTGGGCTCCGAGGGCACCATGATCATCGATGACGATCATCTCGATCATCTGATCTATTCCGAGAAGGGCATTCCGCATGCCTATGTGCCGGATCATGGCGTGAACATGGCTTTTCTCGGCAGTAACACGGCGGGCGACTGGGCTTGCGGTGATTTCTGGGGGCCGCTGGCGAATGAAACGCGCGCTTGGCTGGATCATCTCGTCACCGGTGCGCCAACGGTGCATGCGACGCCACAGGAGGCACGGGTTACGCTTGAAACCACCATTGCGATCGAGCGTGCCGCGACCACCGGTAAGGCGATCCGCCTGCCGCTTGAAACCTGATCAGTGGCGCGGGATCTGTTTCGACAAAACCGGTCAAAACGAATATAGTTGATGTTGATCCGCGCGGCCTGCGTGCGGGTCGCATCTAACATAAAGACAGTAGTCCATCCTATGAGCGAAAAGCATGCGGGCAACCGCCGCGAAGATCTTCGTTTGATTACAGGGCGCGGCCGTTATTCGGCTGATGCCAATCTGCCGGGGCAGTTACACGCGGCTTTTTTGCGTAGCGACCACGCGCATGCCGATATCGTTTCCATCGATACGGCAGAGGCGCTGAAGTGTCCGGGCGTGGTGGCTGTGCTGACAGGGGCTGATGCAATGGCCGCCGGCTATCTGCATTTTCCCAATCTGATGAACTTCACTAACCGCGCTGGCGCGGGCATCCTCAAACCCGAGCGGCCGGTATTGGCCCACGGTCGTGTGCGTTTTGTCGGTGAAACCGTCGCCATGGTGGTTGCCGAGACCGCAGCTCTCGCGCGTGATGCGCTCGGTTCCATCAGCGTTGAGTACCGTGATCTGCCGGTGGTTGTGGATGCGGAAGACGCATTGAAAGCCGATGCGCCGCAGTTGCATGCCAACGTCCCCGGCAACCTCACGCTGGAATGGGATACCGGTGATGCCGCCGCGGTGGCGCAAGCATTTAAAGAGGCCGCCCACGTGACCCGCCTACGGGTGCTGTCGCCCCGCGTGGTGCCCAGCCCGATGGAGCCGCGTGCCGCGGTGATCGGCTTTGACGCGACGACTGGCTGTTACGACATCTATACCAATTCCCAGGGCATCGGCATGTTGCGCTGGCAGATCTCGGCGCTGACCGGTGTCCCAGAAGAAAATCTGCGTCTGCATTTGCACGATGTCGGCGGCAGTTTCGGTCAGCGCAGTGCGGTTTATCCGGAACACGGCGCAATGATGATTGCGTCGAAGAAACTCGGTCGCCCCGTCAAATGGGTGGCGACCCGCTCCGAGTGTTTCCTCTCAGATAGTCATGGCCGCGGTCTGGTCATGGGCGGTGAGCTGGCCATGGATCGTGATGGCAAATTTCTCGCGGCGCGTTATGACTTCGTGTGTGATATGGGCGCTTATCTGACGACTACAGGGCCTGCCAGTCATGTGCGTAATCCGGCGATTTGCACTACTGGTGTTTATAAAATTCCGGCGCTGTATGCGAATTTCCGCGTTGCACTGACCAATACGGCACCGATTGCGGCATATCGTGGCGCGGGGCGGCCGGACATTGCTTACGTGATCGAGCGTCTGGTCGATCAGGCCGCGCATGACCTGAAGATTGATCGTGCCGAATTGCGGCGGCGGAATTTCATTCCGCTTGACGCTTTCCCATACAAAACGCCGACCCTGGGCACTTATGAGGCTTCCGATTTCAATAGTTGTCTGGCCAAGGCTCTGCAGGCGGCGGACTGGGACGGTTTTGCGCAGCGTCGCGAGGCTGCGGCCAAGCGCGGCAAGTTGCGCGGCATCGGTCTGTCGACGGTGATTGAAGGTACGGCCGCCGGTTTTCAGCCGAAGGATCAGATTGCAATCGAGTTCGACGCCGATGGCCGGCTCGAAGTGTTCACGATGGCGTTGTCGCAGGGTCAGGGGCATGAGACCACCTTCGCGCAGATTGTTGCCGATACTCTGGGGATTGCTGCCGAGTCGGTGACCTTGCGCGAAAGCGTGCATGGCAAAAATCTTGTCGGCAATCACACCGGCGGATCACGTTCCCTGGTCGGTGCGGGCAGCGTGTGCAAGCTTGCCGCGCAGAAGTTGATTGAGCAGGCGCGACCGCTCGCGGCCGAGGCGCTGGAGCTCGAGCCGTCGCAGGTGGAGTATGCCAACGGCAGTTACCGTTCACGCGATGGCGCGAAATCGATCGGTCTGCTTGATTTGGCAAAAAAACATGTGGGAGGCGCTACGCATCCGCTGAATCTGATGGCGGAGGCCTCGATTGCAGCGACCTTTCCGAACGGTTGTCATATCGCCGAAGTCGAGATTGATCCGGAGACCGGAGTTTCGACGATTGCGTCCTATACGGCCTGCGATGATTGCGGCACGGTCATTAATCATGCGATTGTCGAAGGGCAGATCCATGGCGGGATTGCGATGGGGGCGGGCCAGGTGTTTGGCGAGCAGACAATGTATGACGCGACGAGCGGCCAGTTGCTAAGCGGCAGCTTCAGCGATTACACGATGCCGCGCGCCGGCTGGCT
>CAIWNB010000170.1 GCA_903913965.1 uncultured beta proteobacterium | reverse complement strand
GTCTTTGAGTGCGGGCGCGAGGCCCAGCGCACGATCGTCGAGTGCCACCGCACCGCCGCTGATTTCAACCTGCTTGACGCCGACCAGCCACGGCGCTGACGGTGGTTCGTCCTTCGGTGGAAACAGTTTGAGCAGATCAATGTCGCCGTTCTCTTCGCGTCTGACCTTGATGTCGGGGGCCGCCAGCTGCAGCGCACCGATATTGACCGCGCGGGCGTTCATATCGAGGCCGATGTTGTCGAGCGTCAGTGCGGCGAGTGTCACCAGCGATGCGTCATTGCCGGCCGCTTTCAGCGAGAAGGTTTCGGCGGCGAGCTTCGCACTCTTAAGATCGACCGCAGTCTTGCCGTTGGTGGCGGTCGCCATGTGTAGCGCGATGTCCTCCAGGCGCAGGTTGTCGAGTGCGAACACCGGTGTGCCGGCGGCGGCCGCACCGAAGGCGATACCCTTGAGCGCAAGTGCGCTGCTTTTCACATCGATCAGCGGTGCGCCCTCCGGCTGCGCTTTGAAGTCGACCGCCAGATCGTCGAGGTTGAGAGCGGCGAGTTTGATCGAGGGCTTATCCGCGCTCGCGCCGTCGAGAGCAAAGGACTCGATCGAGAGTTTGCCATTGCGCACGGTGAGCTGCGGTTTGCCTGCAGCGAGCGCGAACTCATAGGGCAGCTCAACACTGGCGCGACCGCTACTGAGGGTGCCCGGCAGACTGTTTTTCAGTAGCGGTTGCAGTTCTGCCAGCGCGCTGTGTTCGAGTGCCAGCGTGCCGTTGGCCGCCAGTGGTGTCACCGAGGCCTCGCCCTGCCATTTGAGTATGGCGCCGCCGGGCGTGGTGGCGGTCAGTGCATACGGACCTTTGTTTTCGCTGAAGGTCGACAGCGCGGAGAGTTTGAATGAGAGCTCTTCGAAGCGGTTTTTGTAGCCGACCCGTTCGTCTGCAAAAGACAGGCTGCCGTTGCTGATGTCGAGTTCGCCGATCGCAACCCGTGGCGGTGACGCCGGCTTCGCGGGTTGCGCCTGCGCTGCGTCCGCTTTCTTGCCGCCCAGCGCGGCGAGATTGAGGCTGCCATCGGCGGCGATGCCGATATGCACCGCTGGTGTTTGCAGCCGGATCGCACCCAGCACCACCGCACGTTGGGCGATCGAGCGCCATTCCAGATCAATCAGCGCGCGCTTGAAGGAAACCAGCGGCCGGCCATCCTGTTCGGTCAGCGCGAAGTCGTCGGCCTCCAGCGTCAGCGTGAATGGATTGAAACGGATCGCGCCGATTTTCGCCGGGCGATGCAGTTGTTGTTCGAGCAGGCGCGGCAGTTCGCGTTGCGCATACCATGGCAGGAGTACAAAGCCGCCCACGGTGTAGAGTAAGACGAGAGCGGCAACAGTGGCGGCGCCGATGAGGGCGAGTTTGCGCGGCAGACCGAGCAGAGTAGAGGCGGGCTTTTTTTCCATGATTGGAATTCTAGCCTTTTCTTGGTTTTTCTAGGAATTCTGCGACAGCGGCCGTGCCGTCACCGCTACCACAATGTCTTAGCGCGTCAGCGTGACCATCAAGAGGCCGGCCGCCAACATGCCCATGCCGGTGATTTCGCGTCGGGTGATTTTTTCGCGGAAGATGCGTTGCGACACCGCGTAAACAAACACCAGTTCGATCAAGGCCAGCGTGCGCACATGCGCGATCGGTTCGATCGCCACCGCGGTAAACCAGCCGATCGAGGCGGTCGCACCCATGCAGCCGGCGAACAATGACGGGCGCCAGGCACGGAAGATCAAGGTCAGGGTGCCGGCGCGGCGGGCCAGCAGCCAGCCGCCGAGGGCAAAGGTTTGCACGCTTTGCGCGATCGCCAGAATGATGGCCGCTGCCAAGAGGAAATGCGTTTCCGGCACCGACAGCGCAGCGGCGCGGTTGCACACGCCGCTAAAGGCAAAGCAGGCGCCGCTGCCCACACCGAGCAGGGCGCTGCGGCTGGTTAAACCTTCGAGCATGGCGCGCAGCGGGCGTTGCGGATCGGCCGGTGCCAGCAGCATCACGCCCAGCGTGCCGATGCCGATCGCCAGCGCCACGCCGGCCGCCACCGATTCACCGAGGATCAAAAAGGCAAATAGCGCGACCAGAATCGCATCGGTTTTCGAGTAGGCGATGCCGAGTGCGAAGTTGCGCTCCTCCATGACTTGCAAGAGCAGCGCGGCGGCGGTCAGTTGGCTGGCTGCGCCAAGCAGCGCCCAGCCCATGAACACCGGCGTGAATGCCGGCCAGTGGTAACCGCCATACAGGCTGACGGCCGCCAGCCAGGCCAGCGTGAACGGCAGGCCGTAGAGAAAGCGCACCAGGGTCGCCCCCAGCGTGCCGAGGGTTGCGGTGAGTTGGCGTTGCGCCGCGTTGCGGAAGGTCTGTGCGAGGGCCGCGCCGATGGTCAGCGCGATCCACAACCAGTCCGGCGCGGTCAACGCCGTGTTCCGTATGGGCTGGTTATGGCGTGAGGATCGGGCATGCGTGAACGGCTAACTTAGCCGCGGCCGACGAACGGCATCTTCGAGGCCATGATAGTCATGAACTGGATGTTCACATCGAGCGGCAGTCCGGCCATGTGCACCACCGCATCGGCGACGCGGTTCACATCCATCATCGCTTCGACTTTCACCGTGCCGTCAGCCTGTTTGACGCCCGTGGACATGCGCTTGGCCAGTTCGGTCAGCGCGTTGCCGATGTCGATCTGGCTGCAGGCGATGTCGTATTTGCGGCCGTCCAGGGAAATCGATTTGGTGAGGCCCGTCACTGCGTGTTTGGTCGCGGTGTAGGGCGCCGAGTCGGGACGCGGCGCGTGCGCCGAGATCGAGCCGTTGTTGATGATGCGGCCGCCGCGCGGGCTTTGCTCTTTCATCATGCGATAGGCGGCTTGCGCGCAAAGAAACATGCCGGTCAGATTGACGTCGACCACCGACTGCCATTTTTCGTAGGTGAGATCTTCGAACAAAATGCCCGGGGCATTGGCGCCGGCGTTGTTGAACAGCACGTCGATGCGGCCGTAGGTGTCGCGGGTTTTGCTGAACAGCGCGTTGACTGAATCGGATTTGCTGACGTCGGTGGGCAGCGGCAGGGCGCGCGAACCGGCGCCGGATTCGGCGGCGGTTTGTGCGAGCAGTTCAGCACGGCGGCCGGCGAGACCAACGCAGTAACCGGCGTTGAGTAGCGCACACGCGGTGGCTTTGCCGATGCCGCTGCCGGCGCCGGTGACGATGGCGACTTTGTTCGATGTGCTCATGGAAATTCCATCGATAAATTGAACGAGGCGCCCATGATACTCCGCGCCGCCCATGTTTCGGCTGCGCGCGCGTTGTCAGCATGCGGACGATGCGGTAGCCTTCGGATCGAAATTATTGGTATTGCATGCGCTGCACGCCCCCACCCCAACCCTCCCCCGCGCATTAGCTGCGCAGGGGAGGGGGCGAACTGATGGCCGCGTTTATGGGTTGCCTTCCACTGCGCTCGCGGAGGAAGGTAATCGCGACACGGCGATTGCGACGCAATTGAGGCGACAGAGATCGCTTGTGGTGCTTCCCGCAGACGGCTGGTTTTGCCAGTCCAGGGTCAGCACCCCAAGCCGGGGGCGAGCGCATGCATTTCGAACGGTCATCCCAGAACCTGGAGTATCCGCAATGCCCGGCAGTTTTGATTACATAGTCATCGGCGCAGGTGTCGCCGGTTGCGTCACCGCCAGCCGTTTGTCTGAACGTTCATCCTGCAGCGTATTGCTGCTTGAAGCCGGTCGCGATTTCGCGCCGGGCACCGAACCCGCCGATGTGCGCGACAACTATCCGTCGTCCTACTACAACAAATCGTATGTCTGGCCGGAACTCAAGGCGCACTGGCTGACGGCGAAGGATGGTGCGCCGACCGGTTTTCCGCAGGGCCGCGTGATGGGCGGTGGCGGTTCGGTGATGGGTATGGTGGCGCTGCGCGGCACGCCGGCCGATTACGCCGAGTGGGCCGCCGCCGGCGCCACCGGCTGGGACTGGGACGGCGTGCTGCCCTTCTATCGCAAGATGGAAACGGATTGGGATTATAAAAACGAATTTCACGGTGATGCCGGGCCGATTCCGCTGCGCCGCCTGCCGCGCGAGCAATGGCCGCCGTTGACGCGCACGCTCTACGATTACGCCGTCGCGCATGACATTCCCTATGTCGCCGACATGAATGGCGATTTCCGCGACGGTTATTGCTCGGTACCAATGACCAACACGCCGCAGCAGCGGGTTTCGAGTGCGATGGCCTATCTGACGCCCGAGGTGCGCCGGCGTCCCAACCTCACCATCACCTCGTCGGCCGTCGTGCGCAAAATCAACTTCGACGGCACGCGCGTTACCGGTGTCACCGCGCTGGTCGATGGCGCCGAACAAACCTTCCATGCACGTGAAGTCATCGTCTGTGGCGGCGGCGTGTTTTCGCCGACGTTGCTGATGCGTAACGGTATCGGTCCGGCCGGGGAATTGCGTGCGCTGGGGATTGATGTCGTCGCCGACCGGCCCGGCGTTGGCGCGAATTTACAGAACCACGCCATCCTGTTTGTCGGCTTTCATCTGAACCGAGAATCGCGGCAGTCGCCTGCGCTCAACACCCATGTTACTTCGGCGTTTCGCTATTCGTCGGGGGTGGCCGGTTGTGCGCCCGCCGACCTCTATATCAATGTGCAGAGCAAGACGTCATGGAATGCGCTCGGCCAGCAGATCGGCAACCTCGCGCCCTGTCTGTTGCGGCCGATGTCGCGCGGCCGCATCACGCTGCGCGCGAAGGACGCCGCGGTGCATCCGCTGATCGAATTTAATTTCCTCGGCGATCCGCGCGATCTCGAGCGCCTCACCATGGCCTATGAACGTACGGTGCAGATCATCGCCTGGGAGCGTGTGCGTGCGCTGATGGGCACGCCGTTCCCGGTGCGTTTCACCGACAAGCTGCGCCAGCTGAACGAGCTCAATCGCAAAAACGCTGTGAAGACTTCGCTGATCGCGAGCATGCTCAACATTGTGCCGGGCCTGAGCGATTTCGCCCTTGGCTTGCTGACCGGCAAGCGCACGGATCTGGTAGCGCTGGCGCGCGATCGCGAACGCTTGAAGGCGCATGTGCGCGACAATATCGCCGGCATGTTTCACCCCGCGGGTTCCTGCCGCATGGGGCGCGCTGATGACCGTTATGCGGTGGTCGATGCCGCCGGCCGTGTGCATGGCGTTGCCGGACTGCGCGTGGTGGATGCGTCGGTGATGCCCAACCTGATCGCCGGTAATACCAATGTCCCGGTGATCATGGTCGCCGAGAAGATGGCCGCGGCAATCCTTGCCGGGGCGTGAAATTGATCCCGCTACGCAAAGAGGACTGTGTATGTTGAACAAGACCTGGTTCGGATTGCCGTTATGGAGCGTACTCGCACCGCTGGTGGCGTGCGCGACGTTGGTGCTCGCCTGGGGGCCGGCTCCCAGCGCGTTATTGATCGCATTGGTGGCGGCGGTGTTGATTGCCGCTGTTCTGGTGGCCGTCCATCACGCCGAAGTAATCGCTCATCGTATCGGCGAACCGCTGGGCACGCTGGTGCTGGCGGTAGCGGTGACAGTGATCGAGGTGGCCTTGATCGTCTCGATGATGCTGTCGGGCGGCGAGGGCGCCGGCGCCTTGGCCCGTGACACGGTGTTTGCGGCAGTGATGATCGTTTGTAACGGGGTCATCGGTCTGTGTCTGGTGGCCGGCGGAATGCGTCACCGCGTGCTGACCTTTCGCATCGACGGTACCGGCCCGGCGCTGTCGGTGCTGGCGGCGCTCTCAACGCTGACCCTGATCGTGCCCGATTACACGCTGACCACCCCGGGCCCGTTGTTGTCCACTGCGCAGCTGTTGTTCGTCGGCGTGGTGTCGCTCGCGCTCTATGCGGTGTTCGTGTTTGTGCAGACGGTCCGCCACCGTGATTATTTTCTGCCGATCGAACCCGACGCCGAACACGATCACGCGCCGCCGCCAACAACCGTCACCGCGGTTGCCAGTACCGTACTGCTCTTCATCAGCCTGATCACGGTCGTGGGCCTGGCCAAGCTGCTGGCACCGGCGATTCAAAGCGGCGTTGAAAGCGCCGGTGCGCCGCTGGCGGTGGTGGGGATTGCGATTGCCTTGCTGGTGTTGTTGCCGGAAACCTGGGCGGCAGTGCGCGCCGCCGTTTGTAATCGTATGCAGACCAGTTTGAATCTCGCCCTGGGTTCGGTGCTGGCGACCATCGGTCTGACGATACCGACAGTGGCGGTGGTGTCGATTGCGATCGGGCTGCCGTTGGAACTGGGGCTGGCGCCGAAAGAAGCGGTGATGCTTGCCCTCACCTTGTTTATTAGTGCGATTACGCTGGCTACCGGTCGCGCCACCATCATGCAGGGCGCTGTACATCTGGTGCTGTTTGCAGCTTTTCTCTTTCTCGCCATCGTGCCCTGAGCGCAGCGCCCGACCAGACATTTGATTCAGGGCAAGGAAATGTAAGCGTCCGCTTGTGTTGCCACACCGTGCCGGCTTGGTTAAGCTGGCGTTGAAGAAAAACACGCCGGTCCAGCCGGTGTTTCAGGGTTTTCCAATCAGGAGGAATAGTCATGAAAAGTCCGGCGCTCCCGCGCTTCGCTGCGCTTCGCAATATGCTTCTTCTTGCCGCTTGCGGCGCTGTGCTGGCCGGTTGCCAGTCGATGGGCGGCAATGCCGGCGTCGATGCCGACAACACGTCGTACAAAAGGATGGTGACCCAGGGGCCGGCTACCAAGATCATCAATCCGAATATTTATCCGGATTGCACTGCGCACAATCCGCGCATGAATATCCGCAAGAGTGCGGTCGGTCAGATCACCGCAACGGACGGCACGGTCATCACGGTGCCGGCGGATACTGCAGCGGGCAGGGGACTGGGGCCAAAGAGCTTTGACCTCTACAACGAGTGTAATCAGGTGCTGCCGGAGAACACAGCAGCGACTTCAGCGGCCAAAGTGCCGGTGGTTGAGATCGATGCCGATGGCGAAGTCATCACCGGCTATATCGTTGCCGATAACTATTACGAGATGTGGGTTAACGGCAAACTGGTGTCGGTCGATAACACGCCGTATACGCCGTTCAATTCCGCGATCGTCAAGTTCAAGGTGAAGCGGCCCTACACCATGGCTTTCCTGCTGGTGGACTGGGATGAGCACCTTGGTTTGGGCATGGAACAGTTTCCGGTGCCCGTCACACCGGCCACCAGTCAGTGGTATCCGGGCGATGGCGGCCTGATCGCCCGCTTCAGCGACGGCACCATGACCGATAGTTCGTGGAAGGCACAGACTTTCTTTATCGCGCCGTTGATGGATCCGAAGGAAGTGGTTGAGCGCGGCAACATTCACGACACGCCGAACCTGGGTGGGCGCACGCATCCGTTTGCACGCAAGCCCAACTGTGAGGCGAAGTGCTACGCGGTGCATTACCCAATTCCAGCCAACTGGCAGTCGCCGCGGTTTAACGACAGCAACTGGCCGCGTGCCTGGGAGTTCACCGATCAGGAAATCGGCGTTACGGCACTGCCGGCTTATACGCGTTACCCGGAGTTGTTCGACGGCGCGCGCTGGATCTGGACACAGAATCTGGTGCTCGATAACGTGGTGATCGCACGCAAGACGGTGCGCTGAGGTTGGCGCCGCCGCGTTTCGGCGGCGGCTGAATAAAAAACGGGGCCGCGAGGCCCCGTTTTTTATTTTTCGATCGCTTTTACTTTGTGCGGAACGAGCGGTCGAGTCCGCGCAGCAGCGGCAGCATGACGTCGATGGTCGGCGTGGCGATGCCGAGTTCGCGCGCGAAGGCCTGGGTTTGTCCCATCAGCGCCTCGCATTCCATGGCGCGACCGGCCAGTGCGTCCTGCATCATCGAGGTGCGCTGGCCGGGGCGGCCGCGACGTGCCGCGGCGTCGCAATCGGTTTCCGCGCGCAGGTCCCAGCCCTGTGCGGCGGCGACGGCGAGGGTTTCTTTCATCACATTGACTGAGACGGTGACAAGCCCTTCATCGGCACCGACCTGCGCCAGATCGTTGAGGGTGATGGCGGTGACGGTGTTGCCCGAGGCGTTCAGACTGAGTTTCTGCCAGATGTCCTTGCGCAAATCGTTCGATATTTGCGCGTCCATGTTGCCCCGCTTCAGCATCTCAACGACGGCCTGCAGGCGCGGTGTGGTCGTATTGTCGGGTTCGCCGATCACCAGTTTGTGCGCGCCGTTGTGCACGATGACACCCGGCTCGACCATGTCGTTGGGCGAGAGCACCACGCAACCGAGCGCACGTTCAGCTTTGACCTCACGCCACAACGCGCCATCCGGATCGAGCAGCGGCAGTGTGCTCGCGCCGGCTTTGAAACCATGCTGGAACCACCAGGGAATGCCGTTCAACAGAAATACGGCCACGCCGTTGGCGGCGAGCAGTTTGCCGATCGCCGGTGCGGCGGCCGACAGTGCATGCGCCTTCACCGTCACCAACACCACATCCTGCGGCGGCAGTGTCGACGGATCATCGGTGGCGATTTTCGGCTGGACGTGGATTTCTTCTTTGCCGTTCGAGCGCAGTGTAAGACCGCGTTCACGGATGGCTTTCAACATGGCGCCGCGCGCGACGATGGAAATCTCATCGGCTCCGGCATTGATCAAACGCGTGGCAATATGACCACCGACGGCACCTGCGCCGAATATGCAGACTTTCATGTGTGTTCCCCGATGAAGCGCAGCGCAAACGCCGCGGTGTTGATACGAAGGGCGCAATCATAGCGGTTTTCGCCGATTGCGGCAGACGCCGGCCGCGTCTTCTTGCCCTGCGCCGCAGGCGGTGACTATACTCGGGCGCTTTTTTTCAACCCGGCGGCAGTCGTCCCCCGCCTTCATTAGCGAGCAAGCCCATGCGTTCAGTTGCAATGCTGTTGTCTTTGACTGCGGCCCTCGCCACAGCCAATACGTTCGCCCAGGAGTGGCCGGCAAAACCGGTGCGTATCGTGGTCGGCTTCGGTGCCGGCGGACCCGACACCACTGCGCGCATCGTGGCGCAACAACTCACCGTGCAGACCGGCCAGTCTTTTATTGTCGACAACCGGCCGGGGGCCAACGGCATGATTGGTGCTGATCTCGTTGCCAAGGCTGTGCCCGACGGCTATACGCTGTTGGTGACCTCGGCGTCGTATGCGGTGAATCCGGCGATCTACAAGAAAATGCCCTACGACCCGCTGCGGGATCTCGAACCGGTGTCGCATCTGTGTTCGTCGGACGGCCACATATTGGTGGTGAATCCCTCAGTACCGGCGCAAAACGTGAAGGAATTGATCGCGCTGGCGAAAAAGCCCGAGAGCAAAATTTCGTATGGTTCGCCCGGCATCGGTAACACCATTCATCTGACCTCGGCATTGTTTAATGCCAAAGCCGGGACCAACATGGTGCATATCCCGTACAAGGGTTCGGGGGCGGCGATGACGGCGGTGGCCGGCGGCGAAGTGCAGGTGATGTTCGTTACACCGACGCTCGGTCTGCCGCTGATCAAAAGTGGCAAGCTGCGCGCGCTTGGCTACGACGCGCCGACGCGCGCACCGTTTTTGCCCGAGGTGCCGACACTCGCCGAGGCCGGCGGACCCCTGACGCAAATTGATGCGAGCTGGCACGGCCTGTTTGCGCCGGCGAAAACACCGCGTGCGGTGCTGGCGAAACTGGAAGCCGAGGTGCGTCGTGCATTCACGTTGCCTGAAGTGCGCGAGCGTTTCAGCAAACTCGGTCTCAATCCAATTGGTGGCGCGGCGGCTGATTTCAAACCCTTTGTCGCGATTGCGATCAAGCGCATGGGTGAAGCCGCGCGCGTCGCCGGGGTCGAACCCGAATAACAAAGGGCCGGTCTGCAGGGCCGGTTATTTTGAATGCCGTATTGATTCGATCATTTCATTAACAAGCGAGGAATGTATGTCAGGATTTATCCGCCGCGTGGTCGCCGGCCACGACAAGAATGGCAAGGCCGTGGTGTTGTCCGATGGTCTGGCACCGCATGTCAAAACCAATCCGCTGCGCCCCGGTCATCGGTCGAGTGATATCTGGAAGACCGGCGCGCTGCCGGTGATTATCAAGGCGGGCGAAGATGATCCCACCGCGCAGGGGCCGCGCACCATCCATCCGCCCAAGGGCGGTACGGTGTTGCGTATTGCCGAACTGCAGCCCGAGTCCGAAGAGATTCGTAATCTGTCGCCGGAAAAAGCGCGCGAAGTGTTTGCTGCCGCGGGTAATGCCAATGCCGCGCAATTCGGCAAGGGCGGACGCCACCCGATGATGCACCGCACCGAGTCGCTCGATTACGCTGTCGTGCTCGAAGGGGAAATCACGCTGGTGCTCGATGATGAAGACGTCTTGCTGAAGGCCGGCGATGTGGTGATCCAGCGTGGCAACAGTCACGCCTGGAGCAACCGATCCGGCAAGGTCTGTCGCATGCTCTACGTGTTGATCGACGGGCAGTTCGATGAGCAGCTCGAAGGCTGGTTCGGCAAGGACGACGGGCATTGATCGTGCGGTAGCGGTGGCTCAGGCCGCCGCTACCGCGGTTAATTGAACGCGCTATTGGGTGTGTGTGCCGCTGCGTCGAGCGCGAGGACGATAGCGCGCACAATATCGTCGACACGCAGACGCGCTTGCGGTCTCGCCACCGGGTCAAAGGCGTAGGGCACGTGCAGAAAACCGCCGCGCCAGCGGTTTCCCTGTGCCGAGGCCAGATGCATCAGCGCGTAGAACACGTGGTTGCAAACAAAGCTGCCGGCGCTGTTTGAAATTTCCGATGCCAGTCCGGCTTCGCGCAGCGCGGCGAGCATGGGGTTCAGCGGCAGGGTTGAAAAATAGGCCGCCGGTCCGCCGTCGATGGAGCGACTTCCTGCCGGACGGACGCCATCGTTATCAGCGACGCGCGCGTCACAGCAGTTGATGGCGACGCGTTCGAGGCAGAGGTTATGGCGGTCACCGGCCTCGCCCACGCACAAGACGACATCCGGCGCAAAGTCTGCAATGCCGTCGGCGAGGACCAGCGGTGCACGGGCGAATGAAGTCGGCAGCACCAGGGTCTCGAATGTCATGCCTTTGATGGCTGGCGGCATCCGTTTGATCGCCGCCTGTGAGGCGTTGACGCGTTCGCCGCCAAAAGCGTCGAATGCCGTGACGAGGGCGCGCATAGCTGCGGCTGGTTCGCTATTGAAGGAAACTGCGTGCCTAGTCGGCCCGCAATCCTGCGCTCTTGACGAGGGCGGCGATACGCCCGACGTCTTCGCGCAGCAGAATGGAGAACTCTTCCGGCGTATTGCCAACGGGCGTGCCGCCCTGCGAAATAATGGTCTGACGGACTTCCGGTGTTTGCAGAATCGCGGTGATTTCTTTTTGTAGCCGCGCGGTGATCGGGCGCGGAGTTTTGGCCGGGGCAAGAAAACCGTACCAGATGCTCGCTTCATAGCCCGGCAGTCCGGCCTCGGCGATCGTCGGCCAGTCGGGTGCAGCTTCCGAGCGCTTCAGGCTGGTAATGCCGAGTGCGCGCAGACGGTTGCCGCGGATATGCGGCTGGGCAATAAAAATATTGGGAAACAAAACCTGCACTTCGTTGCTGAGTGTGGAGGTCAGGGCCTGCGAGATGCCTTTGTAGACGATGTGTGTGATCTGGATTTTCGCCATGTGCTTGAACAGTTCAGTGGCGAGATAGGGGGGGCTGCCATTACCGGTCGAGCCGTAGTTAAGTTTGCTTGGATTGTTTTTTGCATAGCTGATGAATTCCTGCAGATTGGTGGCTGCAATCGACGGATGGATGACCATCACCAGCGGTGAAAGCACGGCCTGAGTCACTGGCGAGAAATCATTGAGCGTGTCGTAGGGAAGTTTGCTCATGAATGCGGAGTTTGCGGAGAAGTTGCTGGTGGCGACAAACAGGGTGTGACCGTCGGGCGTCGCGCGTGCCGCCATTTCTGCAGCCAGTACTCCGCCGGCCGCCGGCCGGTTATCCACCACTACCGACTGCCCGAGGCGTTCGGCCAGGCGGGGTGCAAGCATGCGTGCGACCAGATCAGCGCCGCCGCCCGGGGTGAAGGGAACCAGCAGGCGGATCGGTTTGGATGGGAACGCATCGGCCGCACCTGCGGAGGGCGCTGTGGCCAGTAGTGTAATGAGCAGGATCACCAGCATGGGCATGACTATCTCCTCGTGGACGACGCTGTTGCAGTTCGCGGATCCGGCGTCTTGTAAATGTGTCTCATTGTAGTGTCCCTATGCCAGGCCTGGTTTATTCAAAGAGCCGGCACTGATCCGTTTTGCCAGCGGCTGTATTGTTCAGCGTGGCGCACCAATGGCTGGCGTTCATTCTTTTTTTACATCGTGCGAGGCGGGGAAAAGTGTGCGCGTCCCCCCTTTTGCTAGTGATCTGCCATGAAGCCGGTGAAGATGCTCGCCAGCGCGGCTTCGCGTTCCTGCCATTCGTCGCGCGGGCTTAGATCAAGATCGTAATCCGCCAGCCCGAGACTGTGTAATTCAGCAGCCGGTAGCAAGGTGGCCAGATTTTCGCCAACGCGGCGAGGATGGCTGTTGTCATTGCCCGGTATCACGCAGGCCGGTGTGCTGATCGAACGCAGTTCTTTTTCGGTGGCGCCGATGATCGGCAGATCGATGCCGTCAATGAAATAGCGGTTCCAGCGTTCCATCACGCTGATGAAACGTGGCACCTCCATCGCCATCAGCCGTGCACGGTTTTCAGTGCGCTCGGCGATGCGTGCCTTGAAGTGTTCGGTGTCACAAACCGCTGTCATGCCGCCCTGTTGCGCCGCTTCGATGTATTGCGTGTAGTAATTGCGCGCGAGGCGCCGCGCTGCGGTGCCGCCGCCGGTGACGCGCCAGATCAACAGACCCTGTAGCGCTTGCGGGAAGCGCAGTGCGTAGAGGATCGCCATGCGACAACCCGACGAGCTGCCACCGACGAAGGCGCGCGTGGCGCCGAGTTGGGTCAGCAGAGCGTGAAGATCGTCGGCCCAGATTTCGTATTCGGAACCTTCGCCGTCGATCGATACATCGGAGGCGCCGCAATTGCGCCGGTCGTGTACCAGCACGCGGTATCCTGCTGCGGCGATGCGTTGTGCGATTGAAGCAACGCCTTCGATGCCGCGCCGCCCGCCCGGGGCAATCGCCACCCACGGGCCGCTGTTGCCGATGATGTCGTAGTGCAGTGTGACGCCGCGTATCGATGCGTGTGCCATTCAAGCTCCGGGGTGGGGTTAGGGTTCAACTGCTGCTATTCTAATGAATCGTGGGCAAACGGGGTTTCCGCGCGCTGTGCCGCGGGTGCTTGTGTCATGATTGTTGTCGATCAGGTGGTTTATGAAAAAAGTTTCGTTGATTCATCGTAACAACCAGCGGCATTGGGTCGGCGACGGCTTTCCGGTGCGCACGATGTTTTCCTATGCCGATCTGGCGAGCGAACTGTCGCCGTTTCTGTTGCTCGATTACGCGGGGCCCTATCAGTTTCCGCCGTCGGCGAAACGTCGCGGCGTTGGCGAACATCCGCATCGCGGCTTCGAGACCGTCACCATCGTCTACGACGGCGAGGTCGAGCACCGCGATTCAACCGGTGCCGGCGGCGTGATCGGGCCGGGTGATGTGCAATGGATGACGGCGGCGGCGGGCATCGTGCATGAAGAGTTTCACAGCCGTGAATTTTCAGCGCGTGGCGGTGCCTTTGAGTGCATCCAGCTTTGGGTCAATCTGGCGGCGAAAGACAAGGGCGTGGCGCCCGGCTATCAGGGCATCACCGCGACGCAGATTCCGCAGGTGGAAATTGCCGAGGCGGTCGGCAGTGTGCGTGTGATCGCCGGCAGTTATCGCGGTGCCGAGGGCCCGGCGCGCACCCACAGCCCGATGCAGGTATGGGACGTGCGCCTGAAAAAGGGCGCGCGCGTGTCCTTCAATCTGAACGACGGCGATAGCGCCGCGTTGTTCGTCATGAACGGCGAGTTGAAATTTGCCGGTGGCGAAACGGCGGGTGAGGCGACGTTGGCGGTGTTCGAACGTGCCGGCAGCGAACTCGTGTTCGACGTCGTCGAAGAAACCAAGCTCTTGTTGTTGAGCGGCCAGCCCTTCGACGAACCGATCGTTGGTTACGGGCCCTTCGTGATGAATAGCGAGGTGGAGATCCGTAGCGCAATCGAGGATTATCGCGGTGGCAAGATGGGGCACATCGCGGTGTCTGCCCTCGCTGATTAGAGCGTCGCCGGCCCGCATGGGCGGGCCCATGCCGCCCGCTTTAGCAGGCGGGGCCTTGTCTTATTCGGGCTCGACGCCGGCCGCTTTCAAAACTTTTGCCCACTTTGGAATTTCCGCTTTGATCAGCGCCGAGAATTGCGCCGGTGTGGTCGGTGCGGGTTCGATGCCAGCCTGGAAAAAACGTTTGCCGGCGTCGCCATCGGCGAGCACCTGCTGCAATTCCTGATTGATGCGATTGACCAGCGCCGGCGGTGTTTTACCGGCGACCAGCAAGCCGTACCAGCCCGAGACGTCGTAGCCCTTTAAGCCCGCCTCATCAAAGGTCGGCACTTCCGGCATCGATGGCGAACGTTTCGGCGTGGTCATCGCGATGGCGTGCAGGCGACCGGCGCGCACATGCGGCGCTCCGGTGGAGATTGAACTGAAATGCAATGGCACGCGGCCCGAGAGCAGGTCGGGCAGCACTGCGCCGCCGCCTTTATAGGGAATATGCGTGAAATTCACACCGGTCATGGTCTTCAGTAATTCCATCGCCAGATGCGGTGGACTACCGACGCCGGTGGAGGCGTAGCTGATTTCACCCGGCCGCGCCTTGCCCCAGGCGATGAATTCGGCGACCGTTTTGGCCGGAATCGACGCGTGTATCACCAAGAGATAAGGGCCGGTGCCGACCAGACCGACCGGCGCGAAATCGCGTACGCTGTCGTAGGGCAGGGTTTTGCGCAGGCTCGGATTGACGGCGAAACCGGCGGCGACCACGATCAGCGTGTGGCCGTCGGGCGTGGAGTTGGCGACGATCTCGCACCCCACCACACTGTTCGCCCCCGAGCGTGTGTCGAGCACGACCGGGCGCCCGAGGCGCGTGTATAAACCGTCGGAGACGATGCGGGCGATGGTGTCGGCGGTACCGCCTGGCGCGTAGGGCACGACCAAGCGCACCGGCCGGTTCGGATAATTTTTCACGTCCTGCGCTTGCGCGGTGCAGGCGATGCCTAATGCGATAAAAAGTGCGGCCCAATGGCGCTGCGTTAAGAGCATTGCAATCTCGCTGTGTCTATCCCGCCACGCTCGACCACATGACGGTATTTTTGGCAGATATAGGTTTTTGCGGGCGAGCAGCGCGGTTAGCGCGCTTAGCGTGCGCAGTGTCCCGCAGCGTCGACTAAGCCTGTGGTTTCAGGCCGACCTTCTCCTGCAGCAGCTTGAAGTTGTCGGCACTCATCGCCAGTTCGCCTCTGTTGATCATGCGATCGATTTCAACAATGGCATCGTTAAACGGCGTGGGGATACCAAGTTCGCGGCCGCGCTTGGAAACGGCACCGGGGATGAATTCCATTTCGCTGGTGCGACCCTTCATGTGATCGTGGATCGGCGCAGTGCGGCCACGGGTGATGTGGCTGAGCAGGGTGTTCATCGCTTTGATCAGGATCTCTTCGCCGGGGCCGACCATTTCGTCGGCACGCAGACCGAAGATTGGTTCCATGCGGTAACCGAGTGCGGTGCCGACAGCGAGCGATTCCTTGCCCATGGCGATCGACATTTCGAACATGCCAGGCAGTGCGGCGGCGTCCTTGTTCCCCATACCGAGCAGGCCGAACGGACCCATCGTCATGGTATTGGCGACGAGCTTGGTCCACTTGGTGCTGTAGATGTTGCCGGTGGCCTCGACGCGGCCGACGTGGCCGAGGATGGATTCGATTTCTTTCAGGCGCGGTGTATAAAAGCCGTCGAGTTCGCCGACGCCAAACCAGGTGGTTTGGTGCGTCGTGTTGCGCTTGACCTCGCCGGGCGTGAAGATTTCCGCTGACAGTTCGAGTGCACAACCGATGACGCGGTTGCGGCCGATGATGGAGGCGATGGAGTCGTCGTTGAAGCCGTTTTGCACTGGCACCAGCACGCCGTCGGCTTTCAGATACGGTTTGATGAATTCGGTCAGCCAGCGGTGGTCGTTCGATTTGATCGCCAGCAGCACGATGTCGAATTCAAGGCGGGCGGACGACAGCTCGCACAGATGCAGGGCGCGGATCGGTGTGACGACTTCGCCGTCCGGCATACGGATGATGATGCCGTCAGCTTTGAGCTTTTCAACCTGCGCCGGCCATTGATCGATGACCGTGACGTCGAGTCCTGCCTTGGTCAGATCGGCGCTCACGCTGCTGCCGATGGCGCCGGCGCCGACTACTGCGATTTTTTTGTTCATACGGGTTCCGTTGGTTCGGTTGAAGGTATTAACAGCAAAAGCCGCAATCCTGCGGCGCTATTTTTGCCAGGCGTCGCGCAGCGTGACCGCGCGATTGAAGACAGGCGCACCCGCTCTCGAGTCGCGCAGATCAGCCACAAAGTAGCCGTGGCGTTCAAATTGGTAACGCTCTTCGGCGGTCGCGTCCCTGAGCGAGGGCTCGAGCTGTGCGGTGATGGTTTTGACTGAATCCGGATTGAGGTCGAGCAGGAAATCGCGCTCGCCCGCTCCCGGATGTTCGGCGCCGAAGAGGCGATCAAAGAGACGCACCTCGGCGGCATAGGAATGCTGCGCGCTGACCCAGTGGATGTTGCCCTTGACCTTAACCTTGTCAGAGCCCGGCGTGCCGGACTTGGTATCGGCGTCATAAGTGCAGTGCACGGTGTCGGTTGCCGCGTCGTAACCGGTGCATTCGACGACAAAGCCATAACGCAGGCGCACCTTGTTGCCGGGGAACAAGCGGAAGTAACCCTTGGGTGGTGTTTGGCTAAAGTCTTCGCGTTCGATCCACAATTCTTTGGAAAACGGCACGGCGCGTTTGCCGAGTTCTGGCTGCTGCGGATGGTTGGGAGCCTGACATTCTTCGGTCTGGCCGTCGGGATAATTGTCGATCACGAGTTTCAGCGGATCGAGCACCGCGATGCGGCGCGGCGCGATCTCGTTGAGATGTTCGCGCATGCAGTCTTCGAGCGTGGCGTAATCGATCCACGAATCGCCCTTGGCGACGCCAATACGTTCGGCGAACGCGCGGAAGCCTTCGGGGGTGTAACCGCGGCGGCGTGCGCCGACCAGCGTGGGCATGCGCGGATCATCCCAGCCGCTGACGTGTTTTTCTTCGACGAGCTGGATCAGCTTGCGCTTGGAGAGCACGACATAGCTAAGGTTCAAACGCGCGAATTCGATCTGTTTAGGCAACGGGCGCGCGAGCATGTTGCCTTCGGCGAGTTTGTCGAGCAACCAGTCGTAGAACGGCCGCTGGTCTTCGAATTCCAGTGTGCAGACGGAGTGCGTGATCCGTTCGAGTCCGTCCTCGATCGGGTGCGCATAGGTGTACATCGGATAGATGCACCAGGTGTTACCGGTGCGATGGTGCTCGGCGCGTTTGATGCGGTAGATCGCCGGGTCGCGCAGATTGATGTTGGGCGAGGCCATATCGATCTTCGCGCGCAGTATCAGTGCACCGTCGGCATGTTTGCCGTCGCGCATTTCGCGGAACAGCGCGAGGGATTCTTCGCGTGGGCGGTCGCGCCACGGGCTGTTTTTGCCCGCTTCTTTGAGTGTGCCGCGGTTGATGCGCATTTCCTCGGCGGTCTGCTGATCGACGTAGGCGTGGCCGGCGCCGATCAGGTGTTCGGCTGCTTCGTACATGAAGCCGAAGTAATCGCTGGCGTAATAGAGGTTGTCGTCATCGTGGTTGTGCCAGCCGAAGCCCAGCCATTTGACGGCGGCAAGGATGGAGTCGACGTATTCCTGCTCTTCCTTTTCCGGATTGGTGTCGTCGAAGCGCATGTGGCAGGCGCCGCCAAAATCACGCGCCAGGCCGAAATTCAGGCAGATTGATTTGGCATGACCAAAATGCAGGTAGCCGTTGGGCTCGGGCGGAAAACGCGTGCGTATTTTTGCCGCGTCGGGGTTGCCGCCGGCATGGCTGGAGGCTGCGCCGGGCTTGCCGCCCCACAGACGGGTGTCGTAATTGCCGCTGGCCAGATCCGCTTCAATAATATTGCGGATGAAATTGGTGACGTGGGCTGCAGGAGCTTTGTTGGCGGGCTGGGACATGGTTTGGGCTTGATGTTGAAGGCCCTATTCTAAACGATGGGATGTGGCGCGATGACGTTCGTGCTTCATGGCAAGGGGGTGATGCCGTTTGCGGTCGGTGTGATCCGCCTGTTGAACCGTACGGCTTGCGCTGCTATTGTCATCTCGATTGAAGTTATAACGGGGGGCAGGAAAAATGATCGGGGTATGGATTACGCTGGCGCTGGGCGCTTGCATCATCATTTTTGATTATCGTGCGGAAACCAAACCGGATCCGAAAGACAAGCGCCGCCGTTCGCGGCCGCTTACTTCGCAAGCGAAAAGTAATCTGCGCCAGCTATTTTTCGGCACGCTGTGTGCCGCCGGGTTTGTCTGGGTGATCGGACAGATGTTCGATTGAGTGCGTGTTAGCGCGTCCCCAGATAACGCGTTGGCAGTTTGGTTTCGAGTGTGCGGCGTCCCGTCTGCGTGACGCGCCAGGCGCTCGCCCGCGGCAGGCTGGAAACAATGTGTTTGAGTTGCGTGCCCTCGAAATGCAGCGCCACGCCGTCGTCGGCCGCCACGCCACTGGCCAGCGCGCCGCCGGCGACCATCTTGCGGTAGGAAGGGC
The DNA here is from genome assembly GCA_903913965.1 of uncultured beta proteobacterium. GTDB lineage: Bacteria > Pseudomonadota > Gammaproteobacteria > Burkholderiales > SG8-41 > PALSA-1004. The sequence goes on along the minus strand of CAIWNB010000170.1, from coordinate 28,873 downwards.
GGCGTTGTATTTCGCTGTCGTAATGCGGGCAGTTGCTGCCGGGTAGAAATCCCAGGCAGGGCATGGCGGTCAGCGCACCGGCCACGGAATCAGTGACGCCCGACTCAAACCAGCAGATCGAACCGGCGCTGGCGCCACCGAGCACGACGCCGCCTTCCCAGGCTTTACGCAGATAAAGATCAAGTGACCATTCGCGCCAGACGGCGAGCATGCTGCGCGTATTGCCGCCGCCGACGAAGATCGCGTCGTGCCCAAGCACGAAATCCTCAAGGTCGCAGGGCGTGCGCGCGAACAGCGGCAGATGTGCAGGGCGGCAGGTAAAACGGCTGAAGCCGGCGTAGAAACGCAGGCGGCCTGCATCGGCGTCACCATGCGCGGCACCGATAAAGCAGACGCGCGGATTGCGCTTGTGTGTTTGCGCGAGGAAGTATTCAACCAGCAGCAGGTTGTCGAGTTCGAGCGGCAGTGCGGCGCCGCCCATGGCGATGATTTGTTTTTTCAAGGCGTCATCCTGTTGGTTTTGTGCGGGGCCCTGCGAGCACCGTCAGCGTCGGATTGTAGTGAACAACGCCGGACGTCGCGGACTGGTTGCAAACTTCTCGCTGTCTGCCGATGGTTGTCGTGGCGCCGCAGCTTCCCTGTCCGGCAACGAGGATTTCCTCAGTGAGCGGTTTATCCTCTATTCTATGCAGCGATTAAATCAATATGACACCGTTGACCTTTCAAACCCTGCGCCTGCTCGCCGACGGTGAATTCCGTTCCGGCGAGGCAATGGCGCGCATGCTGGGCGTGTCGCGTGCAAGCATCTGGAACGCTTTGCATGCTCTTGATGGTACGGGACTGGAGATTTTCAAGGTGCACGGTCGCGGCTACCGTTTATCGCAGCCGCTGGTATGGCTGGAGCGGGACGCGATTGAACGGGAACTCGGTGCCGATGCAGGAGGATTTTCCGTCGAGGTGCTCGATCTGGTGCCGTCAACCAATACGCTGCTGATGGAACGCGTTGCCGCCGGCGCGCCGGGCGGCAGCGTGATCGCCGCTGAATGGCAGACGCAGGGGCGCGGTCGTCGCGGCCGCGTCTGGCATGCCACGCCGGGGGCGGCATTGACGTTTTCCCTGTTGTGGCGTTTTCAACTCGGGGCGAGCGCGTTGTCGGGGCTGAGCCTTGCCATCGGTGTGGCGGTAATCCGTGCGCTCGCGCGCTGCGGGGTTGTCGATGCCGGATTGAAGTGGCCCAACGACATTATCTGGAAGGGTCGTAAACTCGCCGGTATGTTGATTGAAATGCATGGTGAAGTCACCGGGCCTGGTGCGGTGGTGATCGGTCTCGGGCTCAATTGCCGGCTGCCCGATACGCTGCGTGATCGTATCGACCAGCCCGTGGTTGATCTGGCGCAGATTTGCGCATCGGTGCCCGATCGCAATCGGGTGCTGGCGCTGTTGTTGCGCGAGATGGCGGCGGTGCTCGGCGCATTTGCGCAGACCGGATTTGCCGCGCTGCGCGCTGAATGGGAGGGATGTCACGTGTATCAAAATAAAGCGGTGCGTCTGAGTCTGCCGGATGGGGCGGTGCTCGACGGTCTGTGCCTGGGCGTAGACGACGACGGCGCGCTGCGTTTGCAGACTGCGGGCGGTGTGCGGCGCATCCACAGCGGGGACGTTAGTCTGAGGTTGCAGCGTGGCGCGTAATCGCACGCGCGGCATTCACCCGGTCGCCAGCCGGGTGCTCGCCATCGACGCCGGCAATACGCGTGTGAAATGGGGTTTGCACGACGGCACGCACTGGTTGAAGTCGGGTCATATTGAGACCGCGAAGGCGGCTCAATTAAAAACAGTTTTTTCGCGACTGCCGGCACTCTCGGCGGTGTTGGTTTCGAATGTCGCCGGCGCGGCCGCGCGTGCCGCGCTCGAACGCGCATTGCCGAAGGCACCGGCCGCGCGCTGGATACGCAGTGCCGCCGCGCAGTGTGGTGTGCGCAACTCGTATGCGAAACCGGCGCAACTCGGGTGCGACCGCTGGGCCGCGTTGATCGGCGCGCGTCACGTGCATCGTGGTGCGGCGGTGGTGGTGAATGCCGGTACCGCATTGACGGTCGATGCGCTGAGCGCCGATGGCGTGTTTGTCGGCGGCATCATCGTGCCTGGCGCCGAATTAATGCGTAGTGCGCTTGCACGTGATACCGCTGGATTGCGCCGGCGTCCTGGGGTCTTCAGTTTTTTTCCGGATAACACGGGCGACGCCATTGTGAGTGGCGCGGTTAACGCGCTGTGCGGCGCGATCGAGCGCATGGCACGTAATCTTGAGGCCGGCGGCGGACAGGAGGTGTTATGCGTATTGTCCGGTGGCGCTGCCGGGTTGATTGCGCCGCAGCTTAACCTTGAGCTTAAGGTCGTGGATAATCTGGTGCTCGAGGGCTTGTCGGTAATCTGTCGTGACACGGCGTCCTAAAATTCGATGAGAACAATCTTCCTGTTTCTGTTGCTGGCCAATGTGGTGACCTTTGCCTATCTGCATTACGCCGGGGGACGGCCAGGCGCTGAGGCGCAGATCGCACTGCTGCAGATTAGTCCGGATAAGGTCAAGCTGGTCAAAGCGCCACCCGCGGTGCCGGCGGCGGCCAATAACAAGCTAGCCGTGCCCGCCGTGTGTGCCGAGTGGGGGCCCGTGATTGCCAGCGATGTGGCGCGGGCTGCGACGGCGCTGGCCAAACTCGATCTGGGCGGTCGTTTGTCGCAGCATGATGCCGCTGAAACCTACTGGGTTTACATTCCGCCGTTGAAGTCGCGTGCGGATGCGGAAAAAAAAGCCGGGGAAGTGCGCGGGCTCGGAATTACCGATTTTTTCATCTTGCAGGAGCCGGCCGCCTTACAGTTTGCGATATCGCTTGGTGTGTTTAAAACCGAAGAGGCGGCCAACAGCCAGCTTGCACAACTTCGGGCAAAGGGGATACGCTCCGCCCTTGCAGCGCCTTATGGCGCGACGTCCTCCACGTTTTTAATTCGTGATCCGGACGATGCAGTGACGATGAGACTGGCTGAAATGAAAGCCGGCTTTCCGTCTGCAGCGCTGAAGGCTGTTGCCTGCACCGATGTGCAGGCCGCCAAAAATCAGGTATCGAACTAGAGAGTTGTTTAGCCGCGTATGCGGCGCAGTGTGGCCGTCGTAGAACGGTCGTGTATAAACGGGATGGAGTGTACGCTGCCGCCACGGTTTTTAACGTCGGCAGCGCCGACGATGTTGTCGGCCGACCAGTCGCCGCCCTTGACGAGAACGTCGGGCTGCACGAGCTGGATGAGGGCAAGGGGTGTGTCGTCATCGAACCAGGTGACCAGGCTGACCGACTCGAGCGCGGCTAACAGTGCCATGCGGTCGTCGAGCGGATTGATGGGACGTTCGGGGCCCTTGCCGAGCCGGCGCACGGAATCGTCGCTGTTGATCGCCACCAGCAGGCTGGCGCCCAGGGCGCGTGCCTGCGCCAGATAGTTGGCGTGGCCGCGATGCAGAATATCAAAGACGCCGTTGGTAAATACCAGCGGACGTGCCAACGTGGCGATACGGCTTTGCAGCTGTTCCGGCGGACACAGTTTGGTTTCGAACGCGGGGGCGGTATTCATGCGCGGAGTGTAGCAAACGCGCGCGCAAACGGCATTCGAAGTCGTGGTCTTCGGCCGTTGCGAAGATCTGTGGCTGCGCGTTGTGCCGGCGGCTGTGTGTGTTGATTTGTGGCGAAACCCGCGTGGCAAGTGCGTTGGAGGGAGACTGGATGATCGGCGTTAATGTCAGTGATGAAGTGATCGATGCGATTGCATTCATCGAAATGCACAGGCAGGAGGCGGCGAAGGAAAGTGGCGCCGGTGTTGCGTGTGCGCAAGCCCTGCCCAAGTTGCAGGCCCTGCTCGAAGAGATCAACGCCAACGCCGAGGATCCGCCTGATGTACGTGCTGCAAACATCGCTGCGGTGAATAATGACATCGCCCGCGTCAAGCGTTTCGCTGGTGGTGGTCAGGGTGGGCGCGGCAACCATCGACGCGCCGGCGGCGGTGGCCAGAAAAAACAGCTGCCACGCCAGTACTCCCAGGGTCATGCACAGGGGCGTGCGCCGAATCAAGGGCGAGTGCCTAATCAGGCGCGCAGTCCGGATCAGGGGCCGGGGTCCAACCCAGGTCAGGCGAGACGGCGCGGACGTAACAAGCGCCGTGGCGCGGGCGGCGCACCAGGCGCGGGTGGCGGTGGAGACCGTGGACCGGCGTGATTGTTTAAGTTTAGCGGTAGTGTTTGACCGTTACCCGCTCATGGTCCGGGCAACGGTTGTGACAAAAAAACGTTTTTAGTCGATGAACTCAAACAGGCGCACGACTTTTTGCACGCCACTGGTGGTGCGTGCAATTTCGGTGGCGTCGTCAGCCTCCTTGCGGCTGACCATGCCGAGTAAATAAACGTTGCCTGCTTCGGTTACCACTTTGACGTGCACCGCGTTGAATTTCTGGCCGTCGACGAAGCGCGCCTTGATCTTGCCTGTAAGGTAGGTGTCGTTGGTGCGGCTGCTCAGGTCACTGTTGCCGACCACCGCCAGTTCGTTGTAAATGCCGCGTACGTTTTCAACCGCACGCGCGATTTTTTCGATCTCGCTGCGCCCGGCATTCGATGCCACCTCACCGGTGACCAGGATCATGCGGTTGAAACTGTTGACGTTGATGTGGGCGTCGGGATATTTATCGGAAATCCGGCTGGCTGCCTTGATTTCAATGCCGCGGTCTTCGGTGACCGTGCCGACGGTACGCCGGTCTGCACCCATGAGTGCCGCGCCACCGGCGCCGCCAATCACTGCCGCAACGCAACCTGTCAACAGTGAAGCCGCCAGCAATATCGTGATGAGTCGAAGAGCCTTCATTTATTCAACTCCCAGTAAAAGACAATCAATGGCGTCGCACAGGCAGTGCAGCGTTAGCAGGTGCACCTCCTGAATGCGTGCCGTGCTTTGCGCTGCGACGCAGATTTGGATGTCAGAAGGTTCGAGCGCCTCTGCCATGACGCCGCCATTGCGACCGGTCAATGCAATCACGCTCATGCCGTTTTCATGTGCCGCATGCATGGCGGCCAGCACATTCTTCGAATTGCCGCTGGTCGATATGGCGAGCAGTAAATCGTTTTTCTGTCCAAGCGCGCGTACTTGCTTGGAGAAGATTTGTTCAAAATCGTAATCGTTGGCAATCGACGTCATGGTGGATGAATCGGTGGTCAGTGCCATCGCCGCCAGCCCCGGACGTTCCATTTCAAAACGGTTCAACAGTTCGGCTGCAAAGTGCTGTGAATCTGCCGCCGAGCCGCCATTGCCGCAGGCGAGTATCTTGCCGTCCTGACGCAGGCATTGAACCATGCGTTCTGCAGCAGCGGCGATCGGTGCCGCCAGAGCGTCCATGCTTTGCAGCTTGAGATGGGCGCTTTCCGAAAAATGCTCACTGATGCGATTAATAAGGTTCATTTATTCAGGCCTCGTTGAGACGGCGAAATTATCGCACACTTCATTCGCCGAACACGTTCTTCAGCCACTCCGGGCGGTGGCTGCCGTTTATCAAGACCGCGTCGAAGCGGCAGGCCGGCAGCTGCCGGCAGCCCGATAAATAGTGGCGCGCGGTGCGCAGCAGTTTTGCCTGTTTGCTCGGCGTGATGCTGGCGGCGGCGCCGCCAAAGGCGTTGCTGTTGCGCATGCGGACCTCGATAAAAACCAGCGTTTCGCCGTCGCGTGCGATCAGATCGATTTCACCGAAGCGGCAGTGGTAATTTCGCTCGGTAATGATGAGGCCCTGCTGTTGCAGGAATATTGCCGCCGCCTCTTCGGCACGATCACCGTGTGCGCGCATCAATCATGACGCCGGCGCAGGGTTGATGATGCGTCGTAGCCATCAACAACAACGGCGTGGCGAAGACTGTTCACTGTCAAAACCCAAGACGACCGATTAAGGGCGCGGCTGGCGCGGTGCGCGAGCGCCCCGTATAGTGATGGCCCTGGCGCGTTGGACTGGCGCATAAATGACTGGTTTGATGAACGAGACAGTGCATGTCGGATCGGTCGGCGGGACACGATCCTCATTATATGTAGTGGCGACGCCGATTGGTAATCTCGCCGATATCTCGCTGCGCGCGCTGGAAGTGCTCAAGCAGGTGGATGTGATCGCTGCGGAGGACACCCGGGTCACCAGTCATTTGCTCAAACATTACGGTATCGCCACGCGGTTGTTCGCTTTGCACGAACACAATGAGCGGCGTGCCGCGGAAAAATTAATAGATCTGCTGGCGGCGGGAAAATCCGTGGCCCTGGTCAGTGACGCCGGTACGCCGGCGATTTCGGACCCCGGCGCGCTGGCGGTTGCTGCGGTACGCGAGGCGGGCTATCCGGTGATTGCCGTGCCCGGCGCGAATGCAGCTTTGTGTGCGCTTGCTGCGGCCGGTAGTCCGACGCCGCATTTTCTGTTCTATGGTTTCCTGCCGCAGCAATCCTCGGCGCGCAACCGCGAACTCGAATTGCTCAAGGCGCAGCCCTATCTGCTGGTGTTCTACGAGGCGCCGCATCGCGTCGTGGCCTGCATTGATGACATGCTGGCCGTGTTTGGTGCGGAGCGCCGTGTGACCATTGCCCGCGAGTTGACCAAATTGTTCGAGTCGATACACAGTTGCGCCTTGGGCGAGGCTCCGGCGTGGTTTGCCGGTGACGCCAATCGGATACGCGGCGAGTTTGTGCTGCTGGTTGAGCCGGCCGTGGCGGTCGAGGGCGTTGAGGATGAGGCGGCTAGCCGCGTGCTTGAAATCCTGCTGCGTGAACTGCCGCTCAAGCAGGCGGTGCAGCTGGCGGTTGAAATCAGCGGCGGGGCGCGTAACACGCTGTATAAGCGCGCGCTTGAACTGAAGAAATCCGCGTCATAATCGACGCTGACAGCAACTCATGAACCGCCGGTGAGCCGGCACAGACAACGCAGCAGAAGGAACCGAAGACGATGAGCCGTATTACCATGACCCGCCCCGATGACTGGCATCTGCACCTGCGTGACGGTGATCATATGCGGGCGATACTGCCGCATGCCGCGCAGCGCTTTGCGCGCGCGATTGTGATGCCCAATTTGAAGCCGCCGGTGACCACTACGCAGATGGCGCTGGCTTATCGCGAACGCATACTGGCGGCGCTGCCCGAGGGGATGGTTTTCGAACCCCTGATGACGCTGTACCTCACTGACAATACAACGGGTGATGAAATTCGCCGCGCCAGAGCCAGCGGTATGGTGCATGCAGTGAAATATTATCCGGCTGGTGCCACGACCAACTCGGAGTCCGGTGTGACTGGACTTGAAAAATGCGACGACGCGCTCAGTGCGATGGCGGAGTGTGGCATGCCCTTGCTGGTGCACGGCGAGGTGACGTTTCCGGATGTCGATATCTTTGATCGTGAGAAGGTGTTCATCGATCGGGTGCTGATTCCGTTGTTGCAGAAATATCCGAAATTGCGGCTGGTCATGGAGCACATCACCACCCGCGAGGCGGCGCGTTTTGTGCTGGCCTCACCGCCGCGCGTGGCTGCAACCATTACCGCGCACCATTTGTTGCTCAATCGCAATGCAATGTTTGCCGGCGGCATACGGCCCCACCACTTTTGCATGCCGGTGCTCAAGCGCGAGGAAGATCGTCAGGCCCTGATCGAGGCAGCGATCAGTGGCAACCCGAAGTTTTTTCTGGGTACCGACAGTGCACCGCATGCGCGGGATACCAAGGAGGCTGCCTGCGGTTGTGCCGGCGTCTATACAGCGCATGCCGGGATCGAGCTCTATGCCGAACTGTTCGAAGCCTGTGGTGCGATCGAACGGCTCGAGGGTTTTGCCAGTATTTTCGGGCCGGTGTTTTATGGTCTGCCGCGCAATGCGGAAAAAATAACCCTGATCAAGGAAACCTGGGACGTACCCGGGGAGATTCCTTATCACCACGACACGCTGGTGCCTTTTCGTAGCGGTGGCAGCGTCGGCTGGCGCTTGCTCTAAGGCGGCGTTGGCGCGGGTGCTGTGGGGCGCCATGGTACAATCCCCGCGGGAGTTGGTCAGGCAGTCGCTGCCGGTGATGTTTACGCCGGTAGAGGAAAGTCCGGGCTCCATAGGGCAGGGTGACGGTTAACGGCCGTCCGCCGCGAGGCGAGGAATAGGGCCACAGAGACGAGTCTGTTGCGTATCGACCCGGTCTTCCGGCGAGGTTCGTAACAGGGTGAAACGCGGTAACCTCCACCCGGAGCAACACCAAATAGGCAAGCGTCGACGTGGCCCGCCGAGCTTGCGGGTAGGTGGCTGGAGCGCGCGGGTAACCACGCGCCAAGAGGAATGACTGTCACGATGGCGCAAGCTGTCGACAGAACCCGGCTTATCGACTGACTCCCTGCAGTATTTGGTTTTTGCCGGCGTTCGAGGTGCCTTGCAGTTGATGAGGTGCGCGGATTTTTTTCGCATGTTTCGTTTTGGGGAAAACACATGAAGCAATACAGGATTGCCTACATTCCGGGCGATGGTATCGGCAAGGAAACCGGCCCCGAGGGGTTACGTGTTCTCGAAGCCGCCGCGCGCAAATTCGGTTTTGCATTGAAGTTTGACGAATACGACTGGAGCTGCGACTACTACCAGAAACATGGCCGCATGATGCCGGAGGATGGCCTCGATCAGGTGCGTCAGCATGATGCGATTTTTTTCGGCGCGGCCGGCTGGCCTGCGACCGTACCCGATCATATTTCCCTCTGGGGTTTATTGATTCCGTTCCGTCGTAATTTCGATCAGTACGTGAACCTCCGCCCGGTGCGTCTAATGCCTGGCGTCAAATGTCCGCTGGCTGATCGCAAGGTCGGTGATATTGATTTCTGGGTCGTGCGGGAAAACAGCGAGGGCGAATATTCCTCGATCGGCGGGCGTATGTATGGCGGCACTGAAAACGAATTCGCCACCCAGCAGGCGGTGTTTTCGCGGCGCGGCACTGATCGCATCATGAAGTTTGCTTTTGAACTGGCCCGCAAAGGCAAGCGCAAGCATGTGACTTCAGCCACCAAATCGAACGGCATTTCCATTTCGATGCCGTATTGGGACGAGCGTTTCAAGGCGATGTCGGCGCAGTATCCGGACATTCGTACCGACCAGTACCACATCGATATTCTGACCGCACATTTCGTCATGCATCCCGACTGGTTTGACGTGGTGGTCGGTTCGAATTTGTTCGGCGATATTTTGTCCGATCTCGGCCCGGCCTGTACCGGGACGATTGGCATTGCCCCTTCGGCCAATATGAATCCCGAGCGTGAGTTTCCTTCGCTGTTCGAACCGGTGCACGGTTCGGCTCCGGACATTTACGGCAAGGGTATTGCCAATCCGATCGGCCAGATCTGGTCGGGGGCGATGATGCTCGAACACCTCGGTCATCCGGAGGCGGCCAAGGCCATCGTCGACGCCATTGAGGTGGCGCTGGTGGAGGGGCCGCGCACGCCAGACGTTGGCGGCAAAGCCACGACCTCGGATCTTGGCCGCGCAATCGCTGAAGCGCTCTAGACCGGCAGGCGCGCGGTGGTCGCAGTGCCGACTGCCACGCGTCTGTTTTGTGCTGGTTTCGCTGTAACGAAAGAATCTGTCAGCCTGGCCTTCCCAAGGTCAAGAAACCTCGATCCTGCCCCGAAATGTGGGGTAATTGCCGCCTAAACTTGGCTGAAATCGCCTGCAAAAGTCGATTTTCTGGCAATTGAGAGAAAAATATGCGCTGCTAAGGCGTCGTATTTGTGCAACGGCGGTGTTGATCGCTAACTCATTGAATCAGAAAAACAAAGTTAATGTATAACTTTTAAATAGTTATGCATTTCATTGTTTATAAATAAAAAAATAATTTTTATCCTGATTTGTTCTGGCTTTGAGTCTTGGTTTTCCCTCATAAGTCTTTGTCCTAAATACAAAAAACACGCTCGCCGTGCTTGACCACGGAGGGGTATTTTCATATAGTGGGCATTGGTGGGAAAAAGTGGGTAATAAGGACGTTTTCCACGTCTATTCGGGGGAATCGTGTTTCGAGGCGTTGCTCAACTCAGTCTGGATAGCAAAGGTCGGCTTGCAGTCCCTGCACGCCACCGCGAGGCTTTGCTTGCGCGCTGCGCAGGACGCCTCGTCATGACTGCAGACTTTGATAAATGCCTGTTGCTTTATCCCTTGCCCGACTGGGAGCCGATTCAGCAAAAGCTGATGGGTTTGTCGAGTCTTAATCCACGCATCCGCGATTTGCAACGGCAGCTGGTTGGCTATGCCGAGGACATCGAGCTCGATTCCGCAGGCCGCGTTTTGATTTCTCCGGCGCTGCGTAATTTTGCCGGGCTGACGAAAAGCGTGGTGCTCGTCGGTCAGGGCAGCAAATTCGAGTTGTGGGATCGTGAAAAATGGGAGGCTGCGCTCGAGCGCAGTGCCGGTTTTGGTGATGCTGATTTGCCGCCCGAGCTGGAGGGTTTCTCGTTGTGAGCTGCGGCTCACATGTCACGGTATTGCTGCGGGCGGCGGTAGATGGACTAGAGGTGCGTGCAGACGGCGTGTATGTCGACTGCACGTTTGGACGCGGTGGACACAGCCGCGAGATTTTGGCGCGTTTGGGCGCGCGCGGCCGGCTGATTGCGATGGATCGTGATCCGCAGGCGATGCTCGCGGGCGCCGCAGTGGACGGGATGCATGATGACCAACGGTTTGAACTGGTGCACAGCAGTTTTAGCGCATTCGCCGGGGTGCTCGCCGCGCGCGGCATCAAAACCGTCGATGGCATTTTGTTCGACCTCGGTGTCTCATCACCGCAACTCGATGATCCGCAGCGCGGTTTCAGCTTTCGCGTTGACGCACCGCTCGACATGCGCATGGACACCAGTCGCGGTCAAACCGCGGCGCAGTGGCTCGCCGTCGCTGAAGAAGGCGAGATAAGTGAGGTCATCCGCGATTATGGCGAAGAACGGTTTGCTCGGCAGATTGCAGCAGCGGTTGTTGCTGCACGGGCGCTCGGGCCTATCGCAACCACACGTCAGCTTGCCGGGATCGTGGCCGCCGTTGTCCGCACGCGTGAGCCAGGCCAGAATCCGGCGACGCGGACTTTTCAGGCTCTTCGGATATACCTCAATCAGGAGCTCGAAGAGTTGAGCCGTGTGCTGCCTCAATGCCTAGCCGCACTCGCGCCGGGTGGACGGCTTGCGGTGATCAGCTTTCATTCCCTGGAAGACCGCATCGTCAAACGATTTATGCGTGAGCACTCGCAGCCGCCGCGTTTGCCAACGCGTTTGCCTTTGCGCGCGTCCGAGCTGCCCTTGCCGACCTTGGCCCTGGTTGGAAAGTTGCAGCGACCGACCGCTGAGGAAGTTTCTGCCAACCCGCGCGCCCGCAGTGCAGTGATGCGCATCGCCGAGAAGTGCGGGCCGGTCTGATGGCACGATTGAATCTGATCCTGCTCGCCGCGCTGGTGGTTTGCGCCTTGTCGGTGGTGACTTCACAGCACCGCGCGCGCAAGTTGTATATCGAATTGCAGAAAGAGCAGGAGATGGCGCGCAAGCTCGAAGTCGAATTCGGGCAGCTGCAACTGGAGCAGAGTACTTGGGCGATGCATTCGCGCATCGAAAAAATCGCCGGTGGTCAATTGATGATGCGCGTCCCCCCCGCTACACGCATACAGGTTCTGCCGACCGAGGTGGCACAGTGAGCGTGCGCGCAATGCAGAGGCCGGTGATCGCGCACGCACGCTGGCGCGCACGGTCGGTGCTGGGCCTGCTCTTGTTCACCTTCGCCTTGTTAATCGTGCGTGCTGTTTACCTGCAGGGCATGCATAACGATTTCCTGCAGCAGAAGGGCGAGTCACGCTACAGCCGGGTACTGGAGATGCCGGCAACGCGCGGCATGATTACCGATCGCAATCGCGAACCACTTGCCATTTCAACGCCGGTTGAATCCGTGTGGGCCACCCCCTCGGCCTTGGATCTTGGCGCTGAAAATATCCGACCGCTGGCGCGTTTGCTCGAAATGAGTCCGACCGAACTGGCGAAAAAACTTGCTGATCCGCAGCGTGATTTCGTCTTCCTGAAGCGCCATCTGCCGCCGGAGGAGGCGGCGAAGGTGATGGCGCTTGGTGTGCCCGGAATTTCCTTGCAGCGTGAATACCGGCGCTACTATCCGGGCGGCGAGCTGTTCTCGCATCTGGTTGGTTTTACCGACGTCGATGACAAGGGCCAGGAGGGCCTTGAGTTGGCGCTCGAGTCGGAAATCGCCGGCAAGCCAGGTAGCCGCCGCGTGATTCGTGACCGTCGCGGTTACATCATTGAGGACGTTGAAAGCATCCGCAAGCCCCAGGATGGTCGCGACACCGTGCTCTCGATCGACGCCCGTATTCAGAACATCGCTTTTCGCGAATTGAAAAATGCCGTCGCCCAATATCAGGCCAAGGCCGGCGGCGTGGTGGTGCTCGATGCGCTTACGGGTGAGATTTTGGCGCTGGCGAATCTGCCCACCTACAACCCGAACAATCGCGTCAACCTGGATCCCAAGCGCATGCGTAATCGCGCGGTGACTGATTTGTTCGAGCCCGGTTCAACGCTCAAGCCTTTTACGGCGGCCGCGGCACTGGAGGCCGGTTTATTCCGCCCTGACACTGTGATCCAGACCGGTAACGGTACCTTAACCATAGGCACTGCCACGATCCATGACGCTCATCCGGCGGGTGCGTTGACGGTCGCGCAGGTTATCCAAAAATCTTCCAACGTGGGTGCTGCCAAGATGGCGCTGGCGTTGCCATCGGTCAAGATGTGGGAGATGTTTACAGGCGTTGGCTTCGGCGCCTTGCCGAACGCCGGCTTTCCAGGCGAGGGTAAGGGCCGTCTGCGGCCGCACGCCGGGTGGAAACCGATCGAGCAGGCGACGATGTCGTACGGACACGGCATTTCAGTGAGCCTGTTGCAACTGGCTCATGCTTACATGGTGTTCGCCAGCGACGGCGAGATTCGCCCGTTATCGTTGTTTCGCCGCGAGGGCCAGGCCGAGGCGACCCGCGTGATGTCCGCAGCGACTGCGCAGCAGGTGCGCAAAATGCTAGAGCTCGCGGTGCTCCCCGGTGGCACGGCACCCAAAGCGCAGGTCGCCGGTTATCGCGTCGGCGGCAAAACCGGCACCGCGCACAAACTCGACGGCGCTTCTTATGCCGCCAATAAATACGTGGGTTCGTTTGTCGGTCTGGCGCCAGCGTCGGCGCCACGCCTGATCGTCGCCGTCATGATTGACGAACCATCGGCCGGAGGCTATTACGGCGGCGTAGTGGCGGCACCCGCTTTCAGCAATGTCATGGCCGGTGCGCTCAGATTACTCGGTGTCAAACAGGACGCCCCGCTCAATAATGTGATTCTGCCGCCGCCCAGCGCGCCCGAAATACGGGAGGAAGTCTGATGACTCTCTCTCGTGACCGTTCTTTGGCAGGTGTTGCCAAGATGACCGCTGCAGAGCGCGCGGCAATCGACGCACTGCACATCCGCCACCTGACGTCGGATAGTCGAGCGGTTAAGCGCGGCGATACCTTTGTCGCCTACTGCGGAGAGTCGCGCGACGGGCGTGAATACATCGGTCAGGCGATCGCCGCCGGCGCCTCATCCGTGTTGTGGGAGCAACGCGGCTTCAAATGGAATGCGGCGTGGAAGGTGCCGAATCTCGCTGTGCCTGCATTACGTACCCGCGCCGCGTTGATTGCCGGCCATGTCTACGCGCATCCAGGGCGCCGCCTGCGCATGATTGGTGTGACGGGTACCAACGGCAAGACCACCTGCAGTCAGTGGATTGCGCGTGCGCTTAACCAACGTACGGTGCGTACTGCGGTCATCGGCACGCTGGGCTATGGTTTGAACGGCAGATTGCGTCCCCTCGTCAACACAACACCCGACGGCCTGTGGTTGCAGGCGCAGCTCGCCCGCTTTGTCGAGCGTGGTGCCGCCGCCGTCAGCATGGAAGTGTCATCGATTGGTCTCGATCAAGGGCGGGTCAGCGGCGTGCCGTTTGAGATCGCGTTGTTTACCAATCTGACGCGCGATCATCTCGATTACCACCGCACAATGGCGAAATACAAGCGTGCCAAGGCGCAGTTGTTTGCCGCCGAGACGCTCACGCATGCGGTGCTGAATTTCGATGATCCGTTTGGTGTTGAACTTGCCGGCCAGATCAAGCGACGCGGCTTGAAGATCGTTGGTTATGGTTTTGAGGCGGTCGTGCCGGCGTTGCGTCGGCTGCCGCAGGTGCGCGGTAGCGGTTTACGTTGTGCCGCCGATGGCGTGAATTTCGAGGTCTCAACGCCGTGGGGTGACGCCGTTGTGAGCAGCCGCGTTCTGGGTCGACACAATGCGTCGAATTTGCTCGCAACGCTTGCCGTCTTGCTCGTCTGTGGTGTGAAACTGAAGGACGCGGTGGCGGCCTTGGCCGAGGTCGAGGCGGTGCCCGGACGCATGCAGCGCATCGGTGGTGGCCGTCGACCGCTGGTGGTGGTTGATTACGCGCACACGCCGGACGCGCTTGAAAACGTGTTGCGCACCCTGCGGGATCTCACTACGGGTGAATTGTGGTGCGTGTTTGGTTGCGGCGGTGACCGCGATCGCGGCAAGCGTCCGCAGATGGGCGAGGCCGCTTCAAGGCTGGCCGATCGCGTGATTGTCACCAGCGATAATCCGCGTTTTGAAAATCCGCGCAGCATCATCAATGAAGTGCGTCGCGGCTTGCGCGGTCGTTGCAGTGTGGAGCTGGACCGTCATCGTGCGATCGCAGCCGCGCTTGGCTCCGCGCGGCGTGGCGATATTGTGCTGATCGCCGGCAAGGGACATGAGTCTTATCAGGAAATCCGCGGCGTGCGCCATCCGTTCAGTGATGTGCTGGTTGCGCGGCAAGTGTTGCGGGAGGTGGCGGCATGATGATGCGCCTGTCCGAACTGGCGGCCGTGCTGGCTGCGCCTTTGCGTGACGCCGATGTTGGATTCGACACGGTGAGTACCGACACCCGCAACATACGGTCGGGTGATTTGTTTGTTGCATTAAAGGGCGAGCGCTTTGACGCCCACGCTTTTGTTGCCGAGGCTGCCAAAGCCGGTGCGGTGGCCGCGTTGGTCGAGCACGCCGTTGAAGCGGCGATACCGCAGATAGTGGTAGGCAGCACGCTGGAGGCGCTGGCGACGCTGGGTGCGCATTGGCGCGGCCGCTTCAATATTCCGCTGATCGCTCTCACCGGTAGCAATGGCAAGACGACGGTCAAGGAAATGCTGGCGTCGATTTTGCGCGCGCAGGCTGGGGGCGACAGTGTGCTGGCGACGCGCGGCAATCTGAACAATCACATCGGTGTGCCTTTGATGCTGCTGGAGTTGCGCGAGGCTCATCGCTATGCCGCCATCGAGATGGGCATGAACCATCCGGGCGAGATCGCTCAACTCGCCACCATTGGTCAGCCCACTGTTGCGCTGGTCAATAATGCGCAGCGCGAACACATGGAATTCATGGCGAGCGTCGAAGCAGTGGCGCGCGAAAATGCGGCGGTGTTTGAGGCGTTGCCCGCCGATGGTACCGCCGTAGTCAATGCCGACGACGCCTATGCAGATTATTTTCGCGAGGCCGCAGGCGCGCATCGTATTGTCGACTTTGGATTAGAGCAGCCGGCAGCGATCAGCGGCGGTTATGTGCTGAAAAATCTGTCGAGTGAAATCCGCTTGCGCACGCCGGCCGGTGAAGCCGCGCTGACGCTGGCCATCCCAGGGCTGCACAATGTGCGTAATGCACTCGCCGCCTGCGCCTGCGCGCACGCTGTCGGCATAACGCCAGCGGTGATGCGTGCAGGGCTGGAAAATTTCCGTCCCTATACCGGCCGTCTGCAGGTCAAGCGCGCCGTCAATGGCGCAACCGTGATCGACGACACCTATAACGCCAATCCCGATTCGGTGCGTGCCGCCATCGATGTGCTGGCGCGCTGTGCGCCGCCAACGCTGCTGGTGCTGGGCGATATGGGCGAGGTCGGTGATCAGGCCGCCGCTTTCCATCAGGAGGTCGGCGCTTACGCGCGCAGCCGCCAGGTCTCGGCACTGTGTGCGTTTGGTGAGCACACCGCCGCCGCGGTTGAGGCATTCGGGGCCGCCGCCACAAAGTCTGGCTCGATCGAAGAATTACTCGATGCGGTACGCGCAGTCGCGACGCCGCACACAACAGTACTCGTCAAGGGATCGCGTTTCATGCGCATGGAGCGCGTGGTGCAGGCCCTGACGGGTGAGGCGGGAGGAGCGCACTGATGAGAATGGTGGAATACCCAAGCCAACCCCGGGCGACTGGTGCAGCACCGGCAAGCGGAGCGCATACATGCTGCTAGAACTCGCGCAGTGGCTGGCAAAGGACATCCGTGCCTTCAACGTGTTTGGCTATATCACCCTGCGTGCGGTGCTGGCCTGCCTGACCGCGCTGATGATTACTTTTTTGGTCGGTCCGGCGATGATCCGCCGCCTGACCTCATACAAGATCGGTCAGGCGGTGCGCAGCGACGGCCCGCAATCGCATCTGTCGAAAGCCGGCACGCCGACCATGGGCGGCGCGCTTATTCTGGTCGCGGTCGGGATTACCACGCTGTTGTGGTCCGATCTTGAAAATCGTTTTGTCTGGGTGGTGCTGGCGGTAACGCTGGGTTTCGGTGCCATCGGCTGGGTCGATGACTATCGCAAGGTCGTTAATCGCGATCCAAAGGGCCTGTCGGCAAGAGCCAAGTTTTTCTACCAGTCGCTGATCGGTGTCGGCGCCGCCTATGTAATTACCTTCAGTACCAACCTGCCGGCGCAGACCGAGTTCATCGTGCCGTTTTTCAAGAACGTCGGCTATCCACTGGGCATTATCGGTTTTATGGTGCTCACCTATTTCGTCATTGTCGGCACCAGCAATGCGGTCAATCTCACCGACGGACTCGACGGGTTGGCGATCATGCCAACGGTGATGATCAGCGGCGCGCTGGGGATCTTTGCCTATGTCGCCGGCCATGCGGTATTTGCCAAATATCTAGGCTTTCCGTACATCCCGGGTGCCGGCGAGTTGGCGGTGTTCTGCGGTGCGATTTCCGGTGCCGGTCTCGCTTTTCTCTGGTTCAACGCCTATCCCGCTGAAGTTTTTATGGGGGATGTCGGTGCACTTGCGTTGGGGGCGGCGCTGGGCACCGTGGCGGTCATCGTGCGCCAGGAAATTGTCCTCTTCATCATGGGCGGCGTGTTTGTGGTGGAGACGCTCTCGGTCATGCTGCAGGTGGGGTCATTCAAGCTCACCGGCAAACGCATCTTCCGCATGGCGCCGTTGCACCATCACTATGAATTGAAGGGCTGGAAAGAGAATCAGGTCGTCGTGCGTTTCTGGATCATCACGATGATGCTGGTATTGGTTGGTTTGTCGACGCTCAAATTGCGGTAGCAAATGCTGGCATTGGACGGCAGAAAGGTAATTGTGCTCGGATTGGGTGACACCGGATTGTCGATGGCGCGCTGGCTCAGCGCGCGCGGCGCCCGCGTCACCGTCGCCGACACGCGTGCCCGTCCGCCGCATGCCGCATGGCTGGCGCGCGAGCTGCCGCAGGTCACACTTGAGTGTGGTGAGATTGCCGACGCCAGCGTAAGGAATGCCGATCTCATCGCCATCAGTCCCGGTATCGATCGCCGCCTGCCGGCGGTGGCCGACGCCGTGGCGCGTGGCATCCCGGTGGCCGGTGATGTTGAATTACTGGCGCAGGCGCTGCGTCAGATGCGCGTGCGGCCACGCGTGATTGCCATCACCGGTACTAACGGTAAAAGCACGGTGACACAAATGGCGGGCGATATCTGTGTCGCCGCCGGCCGCCGCACTATCGTCGCCGGCAATATCGGCACCCCGGTACTCGAGGCGCTCGACGCGGCGCAAAGCGGCGGCGAGCCTCCCGAGGTGTTTGTGCTCGAACTGTCGAGCTTTCAGCTGGAAAGTACCGCAAGCCTTGATGCCGATGCGGCGGCCATGCTGAATGTGTCGGAAGACCATTTGGACCGCTACGACGGCATGGATGACTACGTCAAAGCCAAGCAGCGTGTCTTCATTGGCAATGGCGCACAGATTATTAACCGTGCCGATGCGCGCAGCGCGGGCATGGCATTGGCCGGACGCGCCGTGCATCGCTTTGGCACGGATGCGCCGCACGGTGAGCGTGAATGGGGAATCGCCGGCGAAGGTGACGCCGCTGCACTGATGCGTAACGACCGCGCGCTGCTGCCGCTGACGCAATTGCCGGTGGCCGGATTGCACAACGCAGCCAATGCGCTGGCAGCAGGCGCGTTGTGCCACGCCATCGGTATTGATGACGCTGCCATGGCGCAGGCGTTACGTGTCTTCAAGGGCCTGCCGCACCGGGTCGAAAAAATCACCACCATCGCCGGTGTGACCTACTACGACGATTCCAAGGGGACCAACGTTGGTTCAACCGTAGCGGCGCTGGGTGGCTTGACGCAGCCAGTGGTGTTGATCGCAGGCGGCGACGGCAAGGGGCAGGATTTCACCCCGCTGCGTGAGCCGGTGAGCCGGCGTGCCCGCGCGGTGGTGCTGATCGGTCGCGATGCCGGATTGATTGCCGCGGCGCTCGACGGTTGCGGCGTGCCCTGTGTCAACGCCGCCGATATGGATGATGCAATTGGTCACGCCCAGGCGCTGGCTAAAGACGGTGACGCCGTGCTGCTGTCGCCGGCCTGCGCGAGTTTCGACATGTTCCGCAATTACAACCATCGTGGCGAAGTGTTTGCCGACGCGGTGAGAAAGCGGGCCGGTCATGGGCGCTGAGACTTTGTTCTATAGCGATGTCAAAGACCGTTCGGTTAGCGGTACCTATGACTTTGCACTGGTGTGGGCGGTGTTGTTGTTGCTCGCACTCGGTTTGGTCATGGTGTATTCCTCGTCGATCGCTATTGCCGAAGGCGGCCGTTCATACGGCCAGCAGCCGGCTTATTTTCTGCTGCGGCAGGGCGTTTATCTGGCGGTCAGTTTTGTGCTTGCGATGGCGGCGTTCCAGGTGCCAGTCGCGGTATGGCAGAAAGGCGCACTTTATCTGTTCCTGCTCGGCGTCGGTTTGCTCGCGCTGGTGCTGATTCCCGGAGTCGGGCGTGAAGTCAATGGCAGCCAGCGCTGGCTGTCGTTGTTCGTGGTGAATTTTCAGCCCTCCGAGATCATGAAGTTTTTTGCCGTGATTTATGCTGCTGATTACACCGTGCGCAAGGCCGGCGATATGCATAGCGTCAGCAAGGGTTTTCTGCCCATGTTCGGCGTGATGTTTCTGGTTGGTGCCTTGTTGTTACGCGAGCCGGATTTTGGCGCGTTTGCGGTGATTACCGTGATCGCAATGGGGATTCTTTTCCTTGGCGGGATGAGCGTGCGTCTGTTTGTCGGCCTGATTCTGTTGCTGGTGGTTGGCTTCATTCTGTTGATCTGGTTTTCGCCGTATCGACTGCAGCGCGTGGTCGGTTTTATGGACCCCTGGGCCGACCCGTATGGCAAGGGTTATCAACTCTCGCACGCACTGATCGCCTTTGGTCGCGGCGAGTGGCTGGGTGTCGGGCTGGGTGCCAGTGTCGAAAAACTTTTCTACCTGCCGGAGGCGCATACCGACTTCCTGCTCGCCGTGATTGCCGAGGAACTCGGCTTCGTCGGTGTCCTGATGGTGATTCTGGCTTTCTCATTCATTGTTGTGCGTGCATTTGCAATCGGCCGCCAGGCGTCACAACTCGGGCTGCATTTTGCCGCGCTGGCAGCGCAGGGTATCGGCATCTGGATCGGCGTGCAGACTATCATCAACATGGGCGTCAACATGGGCGTGTTGCCGACCAAGGGTCTGACCCTGCCGCTGCTTTCATACGGCGGCAGTGGTATCGCCGCGAATTGTTGTGCGCTGGCGGTGTTGCTACGCATCGATTGGGAAAACCGCAGCATGATGCGGGGAACCAAGGTATGAGCGCCAACCCCACCATCATGATGATGGCCGGTGGTACGGGCGGTCATATCTTCCCCGCGCTGGCGGTGGCCGCGGTGCTCGAAGCCCGCGGCTGGAAGATTGTCTGGCTCGGTTCGCCGAGCGGCATGGAAGCAAGGCTGGTGCCGCAACATGGATACACCATGGCGTGGGTCAGCATGAGCGGGGTACGCGGTAAAGGTCTGCTGCGTGTGGCCATGTTGCCGCTGCATCTCTTGATTGCATTCTGGCAGGCGGCGCGCGGCATACTGGCGCACCGTCCGCAGGTGGTGCTGGGCATGGGCGGCTATATCTCGTTTCCGGGTGGCATGATGGCGGCCTTGTTCAATACGCCGCTGGTGATCCACGAACAGAATTCAGTCGCCGGGTTGGCCAATCGCGTGCTGGCGAAGCTCGCCGACCGCGTACTCGCCGGATTCCCTGCGGCGTTTGCCGACGGTCGTGGCGTGTGGACCGGTAACCCGGTGCGCGCCGACATCGCCGCGTTGCCGGAGCCGGCGCAACGTTATGCCGGCCGCAGCGGCCCGCTGCGCTTGACGGTGATCGGCGGCAGTCTGGGTGCGCAGGCATTGAACAGCACGGTGCCGCAGGCGCTTGCATTAATTCCGCCTGGTGTGCGACCGCAGGTGACGCATCAGTCCGGCGAACGTCATCTGGCCGCGGTCGAGCAGCAATACCGCGAGGCCGGTGTCGAGGCGACCTTGCTGCCCTTCATTGACAACATGGCCGCCCAGTACGGCGAGGCCGATCTTGTGATTTGCCGCGCCGGCGCCTCGACCATCGCTGAGTTGGCCGCCGCTGGTGTCGCCAGTGTGCTGGTGCCGTTTCCGCATGCGGTCGATGATCATCAAACGCATAACGCGCGCTTTCTGGCCGAACGCGGTGCCGCCGTGTTGATCCCGCAGCATGAACTGACCGCGCAAAAACTCGCCGAGTTCTTGCAGACCATCAATCGCGACGGGTTGCTCGAGATGGCTAACAAGGCACGCAGCGTCGCCAAGCCGGACGCAACGCAAACCGTGGCTGAAGAATGCATGAGGCTGGCGGCATGAAACACAAAGTCAAAAAAGTACACTTCGTCGGCATCGGCGGCGCCGGCATGAGCGGCATCGCCGAGGTGATGCTGAATCTTGGCTATGAGATCAGTGGCTCCGATCTGAACGATGGGGCTGCCACCCTGCGCCTGAAAAACCTTGGCGCGACCGTCGTTAAGGGCCACGCCGCTGAAAACGTCGCCGGGGTGGATGCGGTGGTGGTCTCAAGCGCGGTGAAGGAAGATAACCCCGAGGTGATTGCTGCGCGTGCGCACAAGATTCCAGTGGTGCCGCGCGCCATGATGCTCGCCGAGTTGATGCGTTTGAAGCAGGGTATCGCGGTTGCCGGTACTCACGGCAAGACCACCACGACCAGTCTGGTGGCGAGCGTGCTGGCCGAGGCTGGCATGGATCCGACCTTTGTCATTGGCGGACGGCTGGAGGCCGCCGGTTCGCATGCCAAACTTGGCAGCGGTGAATTCATCGTCGTCGAAGCCGACGAGTCCGATGCGTCCTTCCTCTATCTGGCGCCGGTGCTCGCGGTGGTGACCAACATCGACGCTGATCATATGGAAACCTACGGCCATTATTTTGGCCGTCTGCGCCAGGCCTTTCTCGATTTCGTGCAGCATCTGCCGTTCTACGGCACCGCGGTGTTGTGTATCGATGACGCCAATGTGCGCGAAATTTTGCCTGCAATAACCAAGCCGGTGACGACCTACGGATTGTCAGAGGCGGCGCAGATCCGCGCCGTTGATGTACAAGCCGATGGTGGTCGCATGCGGTTTCGAGTGGTGCGCAGCGACGCCCAGGGCACCGCATTGGCGGACCTGAATGTGGTGCTGAACCTTGCCGGTACGCATAACGTACTCAATGCACTGGCGGCGATCGCGGTGGCGATGGAAGTGGGCGTCCCCGATGCCGCGATCATCAAGGCACTCGCGGATTTTCGCGGCGTCGGTCGTCGCTTTCAGCGCCACGGCGATATTCCGCTCGCCGCCGGTGGCAGTTACACGCTGATCGACGACTACGGCCATCACCCGGTTGAAATGGCGGCGACGCTGGCCGCTGCGCGCGGAGCCTTCCCCGGTCGGCGCATAGTGCTCGCGTTCCAGCCGCACCGTTACACGCGCACGCGCGATTGTTTCGAGGATTTCGTCAAGGTCTTGTCTACGGTTGACGTGCTGTTGCTGACCGAGGTCTACAGCGCTGGCGAAGCGCCGATTGTCGCCGCCGATGGCCGTGCGCTGATGCGAGCGGTGCGGGTGAGTGGCAGGACCGAACCGATTTTTGTCGAGCAGTCAGCGGATTTTCCGGTCGCAATTGAAGCGGTCGTGAAGGCCGGTGACGTGATGCTGATCATGGGTGCCGGCTCGATCGGCACGCTGGCCGCTACGCTGGCCGCTACGCTGGCCAGTCGGGCCGTTGGAGGCAGGGCATGAGCCGTCGTTTCCAATCGTGGTCTAACGCGCGGGATGTCGCGCTGCCGGATCTGACGGGATTGTCATGGACATGAGCGAACAGTTCACAACGCAGAGCAGCCGTCCGCCCACGGCGTTGCGCGGCGAGCTGCGTTTGGACGAGCCGATGGCGCGCCATGTCAGCTGGCGCGCTGGCGGCACTGCGCGCCGCGCGTATGTGCCGGCCGATCTCGACGACTTGTGCGCTTTCGTGGCCACCACGCCTGTTGCCGAGCCGCTGGTGTTGGTTGGTCTGGGCAGTAATCTGTTGGTGCGAGACACCGGCTTTGAGGGCACGGTGATTTTTACCCATGGCGTGCTCAAGGCCATCCGTCTTGAGGGTCGCACGATCTACGCCGAGGCGGGTGTGCCGAGTCCGAAGCTCGCGCGTTTTGCCGCTAACCATTCGCACAGCGGCGCTGAATTCATGGCCGGTATTCCGGGCACCATCGGTGGCGCGCTGGCGATGAATGCGGGTTGTTACGGCGGCGAGACGTGGCAGATCGTGGAAAGTGTGACTACGGTCGATCGGCAGGGGCGTCTTCGTGAGCGCACACCAGCCCATTACAAAATTGCCTATCGCCAGGTTGGTCTGCTCGATGGCAGTGAAGAATGGTTTCTCGCCGCGCGCTTCAGCCTGCCGCGCGGCAACACTGAGAAGTCACGTGCGGTCATCCGCCGGCTGCTCGAGCAGCGTATTGCTGCGCAACCCCTGGGTCAGCCAAACGCGGGTTCGGTTTTCCGCAACCCGCCCGGCGATCATGCCGCGCGCCTGATCGAAGCCTGCGGACTCAAAGGTCACGTCAACGGCGGCGCGATGATTTCCGACAAGCATGCCAATTTCATCGTCAATCGTGGTCAGGCAACCGCCGCCGATATCGAGACACTGATTGAGCTGGCGGCACGGACCGTGCGTGAAAAATTTTCTATCGTCCTCGAACCCGAAGTGCGCATCCTCGGTGCTGCCGCGAGCGTTGGAGGTGCGTATGACTGATTTTGGAAAAGTCGCCGTGCTGCTCGGCGGGAAAAGCGCCGAGCGCGAGATTTCGCTGATGACCGGCGGCAACGTGATCGAAGCCCTGCAGCGCAAAGGTCTCGACGTGTTGCGCTTTGATCCGGCCGCACGCGCGCTCAGTGAGCTGCGTCAGGAAGGTGTGCAGCGCGTGTTCATCGCCCTGCATGGACGCTACGGTGAAGATGGCACGGTACAGGGTGCGCTCGAGTGGATGGGCATACCGTACACAGGCAGTGGCGTGATGGCGTCGGCACTTTGTATGGATAAGTTGCGCACCAAACTGGTCTGGGAGTCGAGCGGCGTGCCCACGCCGCGCGGTGAAACGATCAACGCTGAGACCGATTGGGCGGCGCTGGCGCAACGGCTTGGGCTGCCGCTGATCGTCAAGCCGGCGCATGAGGGATCAAGCATCGGCATCACCAAGGTCAGCGCGGTGGAGCATCTTCAGGCAGCTTATGTCCTGGCGGCCAAACACGATACGCTGGTGATTGCCGAAGAGTTCGTTGCCGGTCGCGAACTGACCGCGGCTTTTCTCGGTGAGCGTGCGCTGCCGCTGGTGCGGATCGAAGCGCCGCAGGGCAATTACGATTACCAGAATAAATATTTCAACGATGACACGCGCTATCACTGCCCGAGCGGCCTGCCCGCAGCGCAGGAGAGTGAAATCCAGGCTCTCGTCATGCGCGCGGTGCACGCGCTGGGCTGCAGCGGCTGGGGACGTGCCGATTTGATTTTGCGCGATGACGGCAGCCCCCGTTTGTTGGAAATGAATACCATCCCCGGGATGACCGGCCATTCCCTGGTGCCGATGGCGGCGCGTGCCGCCGGTATCGATTTTGATGATCTGGCGTTGCGCATATTGGAGCTCGCGCATGTGGGATAGACCGGACATGCTCAACGGGCTGGCAAACGCGTTGTTTGCCGCGGCGTTTTTGATGGCGGGTTACGTTGCACTGCATTACGCGGTGCGTCTGCCGGTGTTTGAGTTGCGCGAGCTGCGTCTGACGGTCGCCTCGGAACGCGTCACGCCGGAACAGATTGAAGCGATCGTTCGCGGCGAGATCGAGGGCAATTTTTTCACCGTTAATTTGCCGCGTGTGCGGACGGCATTCGAACGGCTGCCGTGGGTACGCAAGGTGGATCTGCGTCGTCAATGGCCGGATCGTCTCGAGGTGTCGCTCGAAGAGCATGTTCCGCTGGCGCGCTGGGGCACCGAGGCGCTGGTGAATACCCATGGCGAAGTGTTCACCGCCGCGTACGACGGCAAGTTGATGCATTTTGTCGGTGCGCGCGAGAGCATGAAGGAAATCACGATTCAATACGAATTCTTCCGCCGCAACCTTGCCGCGCTCGGACTGGAGCCGGTGCAAATCGGCGTCTCACCGCGTCGCGCCTGGCAGGTGCGTGCCAATAACGGGTTGACCATAGAACTCGGCCGCGAAAACGTCGAGTCGCGACTGGAACGCTTTGTCGGTGCTTATGCACGCACGATCGGTGCGCTGCAACGGCGGATCAATTATGTGGATTTGCGTTATTCAAACGGTTTTGCCGTACGCATTCAGGAGTTGCGCGGCGAGCCGCGTGAAAACGTTCGCGGCACCGCCGCACGCAGTCCAGTGAAGCCGGAGAAAAAGGGATGAGCAAGGCAAAAGAAGAAAGAGCGCTGATCGTCGCGCTCGATATCGGCACTTCGAAGATCGTTGCCATGGTCGCCGAGGCGAAAGGTGACGGTTACGAAGTCATCGGCATGGGCACGCATCCTTCGAAGGGGCTGAAGAAAGGCGTCGTCGTCAACATAGAGGCGACGGTCGGCGCCATTCAGCGCGCGCTGGAAGAGGCCGAGTTGATGGCCGATTGCAAGATCGTCGATGTTTATACGGGGATCGCCGGCAGTCATATAAAGAGTCTGAATTCGCGGGGCATGGTGCCGATTAAGGACCGTGAAGTGACCCAGCAGGATGTCGAGCGCGTGATTGAAACGGCGAAGGCGATCCCGATTCCGACCGACCAGCAGGTGCTGCACATCCTTAATCAGGAGTTCATCGTCGATGGCCAGGGCGATGTACGTGAGCCGTTGGGTATGAGCGGCGTGCGGCTTGAAGTCAATGTGCATATCGTCACGGGTGCGGTTTCGGCGGCACAGAACATCATCAAATGCGTGCGCCGTTGCGGGCTCGAGGTACGCGATCTGATTCTGCAGCCGCTGGCATCCGCCACTGCTGTGTTGTCAGAGGACGAAAAAGAGCTCGGCGTCTGTCTGGTGGATATTGGCGGCGGCACCACCGATATTGCGATTTTTACCCAGGGTGCGATCCGCCATACCGGCGTGATTCCGATTGCCGGCGACCAGATTACCAACGATATCGCCATGGCTCTGCGCACGCCGACCAAGGATGCCGAAGATATCAAGCAGCGTTACGGCTGTGCTTTGCGCCAGCTTGCCGATCCGCAGCAAATGGTCGAAGTGCCGGGCATCGGTGAGCGCGGCGCCCGCCAGTTGTCGCGACAGATGCTTGCCGAGGTTATTGAGCCGCGTATCGAGGAGTTGTATTCGCTGGTGCAGGCCGAATTACGCCGCTCGGGCTACGAGGATTTGCTCTCTTCCGGCATTGTCATCACGGGCGGGTCGAGTTCGATGCAGGGCATGGTCGAGCTGGGCGAGGAAATCTTTCATATGCCGGTGCGCATCGGCCAGCCGCAATACCACGGTGGGTTGGCAGAAGTGGTACGTAATCCGCGGCACGCCACCGCCGTCGGCCTGCTGTTGCTCGGATTGTTGGAGCAACGCCAGCATGCCGTCGAGCAGGCACAGATCAGTTCTTTCTCCGGCTTGCTGGAGCGCATGAAAAATTGGTTCAAAGGTAATTTTTAGGTTTTGGTCGCGTAGCGCAGTGGGGCACGACCACGTTGATTAATCGCAGTTATTGGTCTTAATTTCAGTCACAGGAGGCAACGATGTTCGAAATCATGGAAGTTCCGTCGCAGGATGCGGTCATCAAGGTAATCGGGGTTGGCGGGTGCGGAGGCAATGCGGTTGATCACATGATTGCCAATGGCGTCAAGGGCGTCGAGTTTGTGTGCGCCAATACCGATGTGCAGGCGTTGCGGCGGACTCAGGCACGCATACAGTTGCAGCTGGGCACGAATATTACGAAGGGCCTTGGCGCAGGTGCTAATCCCGAAATGGGACGCCAGGCGGCGCTCGAAGACCGCGATCGTATTATTGAATTGATCTCCGGCACCGATATGTTGTTCGTAACCGCCGGTATGGGGGGCGGTACTGGCACAGGCGCCGCACCGGTGGTGGCTGAAATTGCCCGCGAACTCGGGATCCTGACGGTCGCCGTGGTGACCAAGCCGTTTGCTTTTGAAGGCAAACGCCAGCGTATCGCCATGGAGGGCATGGAGGCACTGGCGCAGCATGTGAATTCACTGATTGTGATCCCCAACGACAAGCTGATGCAGGTGCTGGGTAACCAGATCACCCTCGATGAAGCCTTTCGTGCCGCTAACGACGTGTTGCACGGCGCGGTGGCAGGGATTGCCGAGATCATCTCCTGCCCGGGCATGATCAACGTCGACTTCGCTGACGTGAAGACGGTGATGTCGGAAACCGGTATGGCGATGATGGGTTCGGCCAAAGCCGCCGGCACCGACCGCGCGCGCCTCGCTGCAGAGCAGGCCGTGGCCTGCCCGCTGCTCGAAGACATTGATATCGCTGATGCGCGCGGCGTTCTGGTGAATATTTCGGCCAGCCGTTCGCTGTTCCAGTTGCAGGAAATGTATGACGTGATGGAGGTGATCAAGGCGTTTGCCTCCGATACCGCCACCATTATTACCGGCACTGTTTACGACGATAGTCTGGAAGATGAGCTGCGGGTGACGATCGTTGCCACCGGTCTGGGCAAAAACCCGGCACGCGTTCAGCAAAAGCCGCAGCTCGTGGTGCAGCAGGCGACAGGCACCGACGGCCCTCTTTCTGCGCACGTGAATTATGAAGAACTCGATGCGCCGGCCATGATCCGCAGCAACCGCCGGCAAACTGTCGAAGCGATGAAAAATTCCGGCGTGGAGATGCTCGACATTCCGGCGTTTTTGCGCAAACAGGCGGATTAGAGCCAGGGTTGTTATCGGTGCGTGACGTGTGATTTGAGCGGCGTGCGGACGCAACAAGGGTGTTGCGTCCGGGCTGGCCCGGCATGGCAGGCGGGCCAGCATGCTAAAATGCCCGCCTAAAAGCGGTAAAACAGAAGACAAATCAAGTGATTCAGCAGCGCACTCTAGAAAACGTGATCCGCGCTACCGGGGTCGGCCTGCACACCGGGGAAAAGGTCTATCTGACCTTGCGTCCCGCTGCGCCCGACACGGGTATTGTCTTTACGCGTACTGATTTGCCGGCGCCCGCCGAGATTCGTGCCGATCCGTATCACGTTGGCGACACCCGGTTGTCAACCTGTCTTGAGCAGAACGGCGCGCGCGTTTCGACGATCGAACATTTGATGTCGGCTCTGGCTGGCCTCGGTATTGATAATGTGTACGTCGATGTTTCCGCACCCGAAGTGCCGATCATGGACGGCAGCGCCGGACCCTTCGTCTTTCTTCTGCAGTCTGCGGGGATCGAAGAGCAGCCAGCGGCGAAAAAATTCATCCGTATTCTGAAAACGGTGGAAGTCACCGAGCGCGACAAGTCGGCGAAGTTTTCTCCGCACAACGGCTTTCGGGTTGAGTTCAGCATTGATTTCAATCATCCGGTTTTCGACAGTTCGTCGAACCGGGTCCTCGTTGATTTTGCCGATACCTCTTACGTCAAGGAAGTCAGTCGCGCGCGGACCTTTGGCTTCATGCATGAGGTCGAATGGATGCGCGGTCAGGGGCTCGCGTTGGGTGGTTCGCTGGACAACGCGATTGTTCTCGACGAATACCGCGTGCTTAACAACGATGGTTTGCGTTACGACGACGAGTTCGTGAAGCACAAGGTGCTCGATGCCATTGGCGACCTTTATCTGCTGGGGCACCCCGTGATCGGTACCTTTACCGCGCACAAATCCGGTCACGCACTAAATAATACGTTGTTGCGGCGGATGCTCGAAACCGAGGGCGCCTGGGAATACGTGACTTTCGATCGGGTTGAGGATGCGCCGGCCTGTGTTGCCTCGATTCAGCCGGCATTGGCCTGAGTTTGCACCGCCCGCCGTGCGACTGGTCATGCTCTTGGAGGTGAGGCGCTAGTGTTGGTGCTGCGCATCGTCGGTTTTCTGCTGCTGATCGCCATGGGTGGCTCGCTTGTCACTTATCTACTGACGCGAAATCGGCGCTACCTCACCTTTGCC
>CAIWNB010000169.1 GCA_903913965.1 uncultured beta proteobacterium | reverse complement strand
GAGCTACTACCGCTTCGGCGGCATGATGAAGGGCTATATCCGTCGCGCCTTGGGCGATGAAGTCGTTGACCGCCATCTGGCGATGAAGCGCAAAGCTGATCCTGCCATGATCCTCAACCGCAACGTGGTGTTCTGATGGTGACGCCACTGCCCAACGTACGCGGCGACTTCGCCGCCTGCAGCGGTTGCAGCCTCTGCCTTCTGGTCTGCCCGGTATGGCGGCGCACGCGTGATTTGCGTTACACACCGCACGGCCGCGCGAAGGCACTGCAGAATGGCGTGCCGGCTGGCGAACTCAAAGACTCAATCGACAGTTGCACGCTGTGCGGCGCCTGTGAGCCAGTCTGCCCGGAAAACATCGGTCTGGTCGACATGACGCTTAACTTGCGTGCGCAACTGCCGCCATCGATTCCGCTGCAGCAGAAGGCGGCGCCTGCTATAAACACCACGCCTGATTACCACGGCAAGCGGGTGTTGCTGGTGAGTCGTGCACTGCGTGAACACGACGCGGCACTGCAAAAGGCCATCAAGTTACTGGACTGCGTCATTGCCGACGACGACGGCTTCGATATCGCTCTCAACATCGAAGCCGGCGCCACGCTCACCGAAGCGCGACGCGCCGCCTTCCTCGATCCGCTGCGCCACGCCAAACAAATCATCGTTGCCGATGGCCTGCTCTGCCGCACACTGCAGCGCTGGCAACCGCGTGCGAACATCATCAGCCTCGGTATCGCCTTAAGCCGTCACGCCAGCGTGCGACAACACCTCAAGCACAGCGACCTCTACGTGATCGAAGCCCGTGCCTATCACGCCAATGTCGAAGGGCTGGTGCGCTACTACGATGATCTGCGCTTTGACACTGGCTGCGCGATGAACCTCGACTTACAGCGGATTGCAATTCCCGCCACCGCGCGCAATCTGCGCCAGCGTTTAGGCATCGACACACCCGACGACGATGCGCAAACACGCTGGCTGCTCCAGGGCCGCAAGGTGACGCGCATCGTGGTTGAAGACGCCGGCGATATGGCCGCGTTCAAGGCGGTCGGCGATTTACCGGTGGTGCATTTGGCGGAGTTGGCACATGACTAACAGCGTGATCAACATAACTCCCTCGCCCCGCGATCGCGGGGAGAGGGTAGCGGTGAGGGGCCAGCGATCGAATCGCACAGCGTACCCCCTCACCCCGGCCCTCTTCCCTTCTACAGAGGGAGAGGGGAACAAGTATGCGTAAGGTTGACGTCATCATCGTCGGCGCCAGCCTTGCGGCGGCGGCCGCTGCCAAGCGCCTCACCGATGCCGGCCTGGAAACAGTCGTACTCGAACGCAAGACACTGCCGCGCCACAAAATCTGCAGCGGCATCCTGTCGCCGCGCGGTCACCGCTTTCTGCTTGAAAACTTCGGCCCGCTGCCTCCAGAGGTGTTGCACGCACCGACCTCCTGCCGCGGCGTGACCTTTCACTTTCCGTCGATGGTCTCGCTGTCGATGGATTTTTTCGGCGGCACCACGCCACACCTGCATCGCAAATACTCCGACCACTGGGCGATCCAACAAAGCCGCGCCGAGGTGCATGATGAAACCTCGTTCGCCGGACTCGAAGATCACGGCGACCATGTGCTGGTGCACGCGCGCAAACACGGCGAACCACTTGAATACCGCGCGCGCTGGGTGATCGGCGCCGACGGCCCCAGCTCGCTGGTGACGCGCGCCGTCTATCCGGATTATCCGAAACAGATTCCGTGGTTCTTTGTCGGCCAGAAGTTTCACGACATCATCGAATGCCCGCTCGACGAACAGTATTTCCATTTCTGGTTTCATCCCGGGCTTGGTCATTACACCTGGAGTCACGCCCGTGATGGCCGCCAGATCGTCGGCGTCGGCTTCAAGCGCGGCGACAACTTTGCCGCCAAGCACGCCAACGTCGTCAACTATCTGTCGGAAAAACACGGCGTGAAGCTAAAAGAACACACCGATGACGAAGGCTGCGCCGAGAACTTCGGTCCTTCGTTGATCAATCGCTACGTCTTCGGCAAGGGCAATGTACTGATCACCGGCCAGGCGGCGGGCTTTCTCAACATGATCGGTGAAGGCATGAGCTGCGCACTGCATTCGGGTGCGATCAGCGGTGAAGCGGTGGTCGAAGCGCGTTTGCGCAACCGGCCGGTGCAAGAGCTCTACCGCAAAATGATCGCCTCGGAAGTGCGCCGCACCTCCGACCAGTGGAACCCGTTAAAGATCGCCTTCGACCGTCCGCATGAAGCCGACTTCCCCGCCGCACTGATGGCGCTGTCGTGGCGCGAACGCGGGCTGGTGCTGCGCGACATGTGGCGCTTTGTCGTGCTCTACAAGGAATTCAAATGGGGCCGACAGATCGCCAACGCCGCTCTGCAGCGTCCGTTGCTTAACGGCTATTCGGTGAGAAAGTGGTTGTAGGCGAAACAGCCGCATTTACCAATACCCCGTAGGGCGCACTAAGCGCAGCGCATTGCGCCGACAGCAAATCATCCTAACCAAAAGCATTGACCTCGCCGCTCACCCAATCTAATGTATAGACCTCCTGCTTTCACATGCCATTGGACATATCGACCTTGCCCCCTCTGGCAGTCGACGACTCAAATGCGGCGCAATGCGCTGCGCTTAGTGCGCCCTACCATGCTTCACCGGATGGAAGTGCACATAATCCATATGCGCCCGCATGTCCGTATCGTCGCGAATTAGATGCTCCCAATAACGCCGCCGCCTATCAGTTGAAATGTGGCGCATTGCTCTGCGCTTAGTGCGCTCTACCATGCGACCATCTTGCAATCCTGCCGATGGACCGCCTGAATTCAAGAATAAGGCTTCAAATTCAACGT
>CAIWNB010000168.1 GCA_903913965.1 uncultured beta proteobacterium | reverse complement strand
CGCTGTTTACATCGGCGGCGAGATCATCGAAAACATAACGCCCGCGACCGTCGAGCCAGGCGTGATGATGCGGGTCAACGATAGGCAGTGCTGGCTCGAGAATCTCTTCTTGGTAGGAAGCGTGCCAGGCGTTGAGTTCGGAAAAACTGCGTGAGCTTGCGCGCAAGGCGGTTGTGTTGGTCATGTCTGGTCTCTGTGCAATGAATGGAAGAACGTACGGGCCTGCAGTTGCAATCTATTCGACCCGCACGCCGACTTCCTTGATGAGTTTGGAGTACTTGGCGGTCTCGACGCTGATCTTCTGCGCGAACTGTTCCTGCGTGCTGGGTATCGTTTCAACACCCAACGAGAAAAACCGTTCGTTGACGTCCGGCAGTTTCAGAATGCGCACAAGTTCAATGTTGAGTTTGGCGATGATGTCGCGTGGAGTACCGGCCGGCACCAGTAGTCCCCACCAGCTGTCGATGGCATAACCGGGTACGCCGGCTTCGGCAATGCTGGGCACACCCGGTGCCAGCGGCGTGGATTTGGCGCTGGTGACAGCCAGCGCACGCAGCTTGGCTGCCTTGACGTGCGGCAGGGCGACGGGCATGTCGGAAAACGAAATCTGGATTTGCCCGCCAATCAGATCCGTGATGATGAAGCCGCCGCCCTTGTAGGGAACATGGAGCATTTCAGCACCGGTCATGCTCTTGAACATCTCGGCTGCCAGATGCGAAATAGAACCCGCACCGCTGGTGCCATAGTCGATTTTGGCACCGCTCTTCGCCAATACGATGAGTTCTTTGATGCTCTTCGCCGCCACCGATGGATTGACCACAACGATGTTCGGCCCCGCCGCCACCAGCGTCACCGGCGCAAAATCACGCACCGTGTTGTAGGGCAGTGATTTGTAGAGACTGGTGTTGATCGCCGCCGGCGATACGTTGGCGATCAGTGCGGTGTAACCATCAGCCGGTGCGCGCGCTGCGAGTTCGGTACCGACAATGCCACCGACACCAACACGGTTGTCGATGATGACGCCTTGCCCCCACGCGGCGGCGAGTTTCTGGCCGAGGGTGCGCGCGATAGTGTCACTGGTGCCACCCGCCGGGAACGGTGCGATCAGGCGGATGGGTTTGGCCGGATAGCCGTTGACTTCAGCGGCTGTTGCAAGCGGGTTTAACGCGGCGCATACCAAGCCCGCGCCGACGGTAGTCAGCAGTGTTTTCATGGGTTCTTTCGCGTTGCGGCATGTAGACTAATCGATGCGGATGCCGACGTCTTTGATGAGTTTTGCATACTTGGCGATTTCACTCTTGATGCTTTGCGCGAATTGCGCCTGCGTGCTGGGCACGGATTCAACGCCAAGGCCGGCAAAGCGATCTTTGACATCCTGCAGGTTTAACACCCGCACGATATCGGTGTTAAGTTTGGTCACGACGGCATTCGGCGTGCCGGTCGGCACCAAGACTCCCCACCAGCTGTCGATGGCATAACCCGGCACGCCTGCTTCAGCGACGCTCGGCACACCCGGCACCAGCGGGGTGGGTTTGGCGCTTGTCACCGCCAGTGCGCGTAGCTTGCCAGCCTTAACGTGCGGCAGGGCGACAGGCATGTCGGAAAACGAAATCTGGATTTGTCCGCCGAGCAGATCATTGACGATCAGCGCCGAACCTTTATAGGGCACGTGCAGCATGTTGGTGCCGGTCATGTTCTTAAACATCTCGCCGGCGAGGTGTGAAATCGAACCGGCACCGCTGGTGCCGAAATCAACTTTGCCGCCACTCTTCAAGAGCGTGATGAGCTCCTTGATGGTTTTGGCATTGACCGTCGGGTTGACGACGATGATATTGGGGCCCGCTGCCGCCATTGTCACTGGCACGAAGTCACGCACTGAATCGTAATCAAGCGACTTATAGAGACTGCCATTGATCGCCACAGGTGTGACGTTACCGACCAACAGCGTGTAACCATCTGCCGGCGCGTGACGTGCCATGGTAGTGCCGACGATGCCGCCGACGCCGCCGCGGTTGTCCACCACCACGCCCTGGCCCCAGGCTTCGGTTAGTTTCTGGCCTAGCGTGCGTGCAATCGTGTCTGAGGTGCCGCCCGCGGGAAACGGGGCGATCAAGCGTACCGGTTTACTCGGATAGGGCCCTGTGTCGGCAGCACCTGCGCTGTTGACTGCGAAGAATGCGAGCGCAATGCCCGTACCGATGGTGGCGGTG
>CAIWNB010000167.1 GCA_903913965.1 uncultured beta proteobacterium | reverse complement strand
TTTTGAATTCCTCACCGCGCCGCTGACAAAACGCACGCCGTCGGCCAAGCGTTGAATGAACGGGCAGATCGTCGCGATTCTGGAAAACCGGCTCGGCGCACAAATGGTCGAACTGGTGCGCAAGCGCGGCGGTCAGCCGCTACATGCGCCAGCGCTCTCTGAAGTGCCTGATCTTGATCCCGCTTTCATCGCCCGGCTGATCACCGAGTGGGAGGCCGCACCGGTGAAGGTGGTGGTGTTTCAAACCGGTGTTGGCACGCGCGCCTTGTTTAAGGCGAGCGATGAACTCGGACTCACCGCCCGCTTGCTGACACTGTTGTCGGCCTCCACGGTGCTGGTGCGCGGGCCGAAGCCGACGGGCGCGTTGACCTCGCGCGGCGTGCGTATCGATTTGACTGCGGGCGACCCTTACACCACCGCTGAAATCATTACCTTGTTGTCTGCGCTGCCGTTGCAGGGCGAGCGTGTGGTGGTGCAGCGCTATGGCGGCAAAAATCTCGAGCTCGAAGCGTGGCTGCAGGCGCAGGGCGCGACGGTGCTGGAAATTCCGGTGTATCGCTGGTCGATGCCCGAGGACACCGCGCCGCTGGCCGCCTTGATCGCGGCACTCGGTGAGAGCAGGGTAGCAGCGGTGGTTTTTACCAGTGCCTCGCAGGTGCACAATCTGTTTGCCTTCGCGCAACAACAGAACGCGGCTGCTACGGCGTCGACCGCCTCGACCGCGATCACTACACTCGTGGAACATCTGAATGCATCGAAGGTGGTGTCGATCGGTCCGGTCTGCAGCGTAGCATTGAGGCAATACGGCGTGCAGCCGCAGGTCGAGGCGAACCCGCCGAAACTCGGCCCCTTGATGAGCGCGCTCGACGCGGCGCTGGCGTAATCGCTTCTTATTCATTATGAGTGCACCGCAATGGATGTCGCCGCTGTCAGGCGCGCTGGCGTTTGCGGCGTTATGGATCGCAGTGACCTGGCTGCTTTCCCACACCAGCGGCTGGGTCCGGCTGGCGCAGCGTTATCGTGCCGATCGCGAGGCGCAGGGCATACCGGTACGCGTGCGCGCAGCGCGTATGGGGCGCGGTCCGCTCGGCCGCTATCGCAACGTCTTGACGTTGTGGGTGAGTGCTGACGGATTGCAACTGCGCCTGCTGTTTTTGTTACGCATCAATAGCCCGGATTTGTTTTTCCCCTGGTCTGAGGTGACGGTCACCCGGGGCCGGTATTTGTTTTTTGATTATGTCGAGCTGACTTTTCAACAAGCGCCGCAGATTCCATTGCGTATCTACGGCCAATCCGCCGAACACCTGCGTGAAGCGGCGGGGATCGACTGGCCTGCGGAAAAATCACCGCCCGTGTGATTGGCGACGACCCGTGGGGCTCATACCTGAACGGACACCGTTTCGCTTGAGCCGGCCAGTGCCGCTGCGAGTATCGCCCAGGGCAGTGCGGCGCAGGGCGTGCGCGAGGGAAGATCGCGCACCGTCTTGAGCAGCGCATGCCGCATCGGATCGTCGGCGGCGGGCGGTGCTTCGGCGTGTTTGAGTAGCGCCGCACTGAATGCAGCCACCGAGATCTCCAACTGCGCGACGTTTTGTGCACGCACGTATTCGGACATCATGGATGCCGATGCCATCGAGACGCCGCAGCAGCTGCATTGATAGGTCAGTTCATCGAGTCGATCTGCGCTGATACGCACATACACGGTCATCTCATCGCCGCAGAGCGGATTGATGCCATTGGCCCGGTGGGTGGCGTCCTCAAGCACACGGTAAGCGCGTGCGTTCCTGATGTGATCCATGACGAGTTCGTCGTAGCCGTGGGCGTCTGCCATAGCCTGTGCTCCGGGCGGTTGAGGACGTGTGTTTTTGTGTGCGGCGGGAAGCCTGGCGTTGATTCTAGTGCGACGGGCCGGTGCAATGGTTTGCGCTGGCGCAAAGCATTGTGTGATCAGGGTTCGTTGGCGATCGCCTGCGGTTTGCGCAGCACCAGTGCGACCCCGGTGACGCCGATCAACATGCCGGTCAGGGCCAGCCAGTCAAGGTGTTCTTCGAAGGCGAACCACGCCATGGCGGCGGTGGCCAGTGGTGTGAGATAAAACAGGCTCGATACGCGTGTTGCTTCGCCGTGTTTGATCAGCACAAACAGCAGTGAGACGGCACCGATCGACAACACCAGAGCGAGCCAGCCAATGGCGAAAACAAAGCGCGCATTCCATTCGATGTGCATGGTTTCGGTCAGCAGCGCCAGTGGCAGCAGCACAGCGAAGGCGGCGACAAACTGGATCACCGAACCGGCGCGCAGATCAAAGCTCGGGCAATAGCGTTTTTGATAGAGGGTGCCGGCGGTAATCGCGCACAGGGCTTCGAGCGCCCACGCCACACTGACCGTATCAAGGCCTTGCAGACCGATCTTCGGCCAGACCACCATCGCCACACCGCCAAAGCCGAGTGCGAGGCCCAGCCATTGCATGCGCGAAACGCGCTCGCCCAACAGCGGGGCGGCGGCGAAGGCGGTGAGTATGGGCTGCAGCCCCGTAATCAGCGCGATCATGCCGGCGGGCATGCCGTGATAGACCGCAGAAAAACAGCCGCTGAGATAACCGCCCTGCATCAGGATGCCGGCGATCGCGATATGGCCTGCTTCGCCTTTGTTCTGCGGCCAGTTCACCCGCAACAACAAGGACAGCGGCAGCATGATGGACAGCACCACGCTAAAGCGCAGCAGTAATACGGTAAAGGGTTCGGCATATTGCACGCCCATGCGTGCGCCGATGAAGCCGCTGCTCCACAGGATGACGAAGAGGGCGGGGGCTAACGCGTAGGCCGCGCTGGCACCGTCCCGGTTCGTCATTGGCACATCTGTGGTCGCTTAGACCCGCAGATGCTTAGGCGGCTGCGCGTGAGGCGC
>CAIWNB010000166.1 GCA_903913965.1 uncultured beta proteobacterium | reverse complement strand
TTGCCTTGCGCCTGTTTGCATGCACTTGATAGACTGTCCGCATGAGTCAGTCGCCTTTGCTCCTGCATCGCCGCCAATCCGGCTTCACCCTGATCGAGTTGATCACGGTGATGATCCTCGTCGGCATCCTGGCCGTGGTGGCGCTGCCGCGATTGGACCTGCTCAGGGGCTTCGACGAGATCGGCTATCGCGACAAGGTCAAGGCGACGCTGGAATACGCCAGAAAGTCGGCGGTGGCGCAACGTCGGTATGTCTGCGTCACTCGTAATGGCAACGGCCTGATCCTTACTCGTGATTTGCGCGACCCCGATAGCTTGAGCTTCTCGAATATCACGGCACTAACTTGCCCAGACTCAGGCAGTAGCCAGCTTAGCCTACCTTCCTCCGACACGAAGTATTGTCCCTCCGGCACGAGCGCAAACCAGATCTGTGCGCCTAGCGGCATTAGCTTTGCGGCGGCACCGGCTTTGCTGAAATTCAGCCCCTTGGGCCAACCGGATGCCGCAGCGACCTACACTGTCCATGGCGAAGCTAATTACTCCATCAGCGTGGAGGCGGAGACCGGCTATGTCCATTAGTCGCCTCCAGCGGGGTCTGACGCTGATCGAGTTGATCGTCTTCATCGTCATTGTCAGCGTGGCGCTGGCTGGCGTGCTGACGGTGCTGAATATCACAG
This sequence comes from uncultured beta proteobacterium, assembly GCA_903913965.1. Classification (GTDB taxonomy): domain Bacteria; phylum Pseudomonadota; class Gammaproteobacteria; order Burkholderiales; family SG8-41; genus PALSA-1004. Next base: position 2,443 of record CAIWNB010000166.1, on the reverse strand, counting down.
CCCAACACAGCGCCGACCCGATGATCAGGAAACAGGCACTGGCGATTGCCGAGTCGATTCTGGAAGAGGTGATGTTGCAACCGTTTACCTGGTGCGATCCGGACGATCCGAATGCGGCAACGGCCACCAGTCCAGCAAGCTGTACCGGTGTCGCCGGCGGCCCCAACGACGAGTCAAAGACCCCCCTGGGGCCGGAAACCACCGCCGCTGCCAACGGGATTGCAGAATACCGCGCAGTTGGGTCAACAGCACCCTTCGACAACGTCAGCGACTACAACGGCCTGTCGACCACCACCAACATCGCTGGCGGTGGTGCCGCACTCTACACGGCGACCGTAACGGTTGCCGCCGCAGATCTGAACACGATCATCGCAGCCAGCGGAAATGCCCTGCGGGTAACGGTGAGCGTCGTCGCCCCCGGCGAAACTATCGTGGTGGAGGGCTACCGCACCCGCCATTCACCCAACATGCTGCCATGACGCATCGCCATCGGCCCTCAGCCGGCTTCACCCTGATCGAAGCGATCATGGTGATCGTCATCACCGGCATCGTCGCCGGCATCGTTGCGGTGTTCATCACCAAACCGGTGCAAGGCTATGTCGATTCGGTGCGCCGCGCCGAACTGACCGATCAGGCGGATGTGGCCCTGCGCCGCATGACGCGCGATCTGAGGCTGGCTCTGCCAAATAGCCTGCGTACGGTAACGAACGGCTTTGAATTCATCATGACGAAATCAGGCGGGCGCTACCGGGATGCCGCGGACGGTTCTACCGGCGGCATTCCCCTGAGCTTCACTTCTAGCGGTTCAACGACGTTTGATGTTTTGGGGCCATTGCCCGCCATGAATGGTGGTGACCGCATTGTCGTTTATAACCTCGGTGAGGGTTACACGCCGGCGGACGCCTATACCGGCTTGAATGTCGCGACCATCAGCGGAACCGGCGCGATCACGGCAAACCCGGTTTCATTAACCGGCAATCCCTTTGCGGCGCAAGCGCCGCCCTTGCCTTCCCCGTCGGCGCGGTTCCAGGTCGTCGACCAGAGCGATCTGGTCGTGCGCTATGTCTGCGACGGCCATACCCTGAGGCGTTTTTCCGGCTGCACCCTTGCCACCCCTTCGGCATGCGCCGGCACCGGCGCGCTGTTGGCCGGCGCGGCGGCAGGGGAACCTACGGCTACCTGCACGATCGATTACACCTCTGCCGCCACTGGCCGCAACGGCCTGCTCTACATCCAACTTATACTCGCCCAGAGCGGCGAGTCAGTCACCCTGTTCCAGCAAATCCACGTGGATAACTCACCATGAGATCAAAGCTCAAACGCATTCGCGGCTTTGCCCTCGTCTCGGCCATTTTCATCCTCGTCGTACTGGCGGCGCTGGGCGCGTTCATCATGAGCATCTCGACCAGCCAGCAGATCGGCTCGGCGCTGGACGTGCAAGGCGTGCGCGCCTATCAGGCAGCCAGAGCAGGGCTAGAGTGGGGGCTCTTCCAACAACGGCAGACCATCCCCGCGTCCTGTGCGTCCGCACCAACTTCCTTCGTTCCAAGCACTGCAACAACGCTTTCCAGCTTCACCGTCACGGTCACTTGTAGCGCATCAGTCCCCACATGTGGCGCATTCGTCGTCAACTCCGGGTCGTTTTCGGCAGGCTATGCATATCGGATTCAAACAGTCGGGACCACTGATTTCACAGCTATCGGATCGACGAACAACAGTGTCGGCACTGCGTTTACTGCGAGAGGAGTTGGAGCGGGAACGGGTACAGCAGTTGCCTGCGAACCGATCGTCTACAGCATCCTTTCTACTGCCTGTAGCCAACCCAATGGCGCCGAACCAAAATGCCCCAACACGACCACCCCCGGCAACCTCTACATCGAGCGCCGCCTTTCGGTCACCTTCTGACCCCGCCCCCGGGCTGCACATATGCCTGTCGACCGCCGTCCCGGACTCTGTCTGCCGGGGATTCCGCTCGCCCGCCGCGAAGCGGAATCCCGGGTGTGTCAAGACCGCGGGCCGGCAAGCGCTGACTAGTGTTGATGCGTAACCGCGACGGCTTTGCGGTACCGGGGGAAGCCGCCTGTATCTGTGATGTTTGATGTACTATCATCAAACATCAATTTCACTTGGGGATTTTCATCATGCGTACCACGCTGGACATTGCTGACGATGTACTGTTCGCGGCCAAGGATGTAGCGCGACGGGACAAGAAAACCTTGGGGCAAGTGGTGAGCGAGATCATGCGCCGCAGCTTGAGCGGCCCCGCCGTTGAAGCTACGGGAAGCCTCGCGGGCAGTCAGGTGGATGACGCCATTGACAGCCGCTTTCATGCACTGGGCTTTCGCACCCTGCCTGCGCGTGGCGGTATCGTGACCAACGAACTGATCAATCAGTTGCGCGAACGGGAAGGCATCTGAAATGCGCTCATTGCTGGATGTGAATG
>CAIWNB010000165.1 GCA_903913965.1 uncultured beta proteobacterium | reverse complement strand
GTCCGGATGGTGCCGCCGAAAATCGCGCTGGCCCTTGGCGGCGGCGCGGCACGCGGCTTTGCCCATGTTGGCGTGATCAAGGCGCTCGAAGCGCATGGCATCGTCGCCGATATCGTCGTCGGCACGAGTGCAGGTGCATTGGTCGGCGCGCTCTACGCGGGCGGCTACAGCGGATTTGATCTGCAGCGTGTCGCTTTGCAGATGGAGGACACGGCGATCGCCGATTGGTCGCTGCCGGATCGTGGCTTTATCAAGGGCGAAGCGCTACAGAATTTCGTCAACCGCTCGGTGCAGAACCGCACGCTGGAAAAACTCAACAAACCCTTCGCCACAGTGGTGACCGATTTGCAGAGCGGTGAGATGGTGGTGTTTCGCACCGGCAATACCGGCATGGCGGTGCGGGCCTCAAGCAGCGTGCCGGGGGTGTTTCAGCCGGTGTTGATCAATGGGCGCGAATATGTCGACGGCGGCTTGGTCAGTCCGGTGCCGGTGCGCGCCGCGCGTTCACTCGGTGCCGATCTCGTTATCGCCGTGGATATTTCGAACAAGCCGCGGTTTGGCAAGACGCGCGACAGCATCGACGTCATGCTGCAAACGTTTTCCATCATGGGGCAGAGCATTGCTGCTTACGAACTTAATGATGCGGATGTGATTGTGCGACCTGAAACGGGGGCGATGAAATCGACTGATTTCGACAATCGGCATCAGGCCATTATCGAGGGCGAAAAGGCGGGGTTGGCAGCAGTCGCTATGATCAAACGCAAGATTGCCGAAAAGACGTTTGCCCAGCCGCTGGCGCGCTAAAAGACTTTGGTCTTGATCAGGGCAGCAGGCGGCGCGCGCCGTTGAAACGCTTTTTCCAGTAGCCGTCGCGCAATTCGGAGACTTCGACTTCGCGGCCACGGCGCGGTGAGTGGACGAAACGGTCGTCACCGATATAGATCCCAACATGTGAGAACGGCCGGCGCAGTGTATTGAAAAACACCAGATCGCCCGGTTTGAGCTCGGCCTTTTCAACCGAGGTGCCGACTTTGCTCATTGAGCGTGAATCGCGCGGCAGCACGAGGCCGGTAACCTCATTGAACACACGTCCGACCAGCCCGCTGCAATCGAACCCGCCTTCCGGATCGGTGCCACCCCATTTGTATTTGACGCCTATCATCGACAGCGCGTGGATAACCAGCTCACCGGCGCGATCGAAATAGTTTTTCTCGGCAATGCTGGCGGCGGATTCATCCGCCGCATTTGCCCCGCTATCGGCGGCGAGCAATGAACCCGACAGCACCGAGCCGGAGAGTACGGCGGCGAGCAGGGCGGCGATGAGGAGGGTTTGTTTCATGGAGCTCAGTTTAACAGCTCGCCGGTAGCCGCGGAAACCCCACCGCGCCTCGCGCGTTGCCGGCGCGGTGGCGGGCAACGACGACGCAGATGCGGGAAAACTGCCGGCAGGGGTAAACTGAGCGCTTAAAACGCCGTTAATGAGCTATGAAACCAACATTTAATCGAATTTTGCAGGTTATCGCGCTGTTTTTGCTCTTCGCAGCGCCGTTTTCCCTATTTGCACAAAATCCCGCGGTTGAAGTTATCACGCTGAAATATCGCACAGCCGAGCAGGTCATGCCGCTGCTGCGACCCTTGCTCGACAAGACCGGCACGATGACCGGGCTGCAGAATCAGCTGGTGGTGCGCACCTCTGCCGCCAATCTTAACGATCTGAAAAAAGTGCTGGCAACCATCGATGCCATGCCGCGCCAATTGTTGATCACCGTGCGCCAGGATGCGGCAGTGGATCGTGAGCGCAGCGAGGCACAAGCCGGCGGCAGGATCGTCACCGGCGCGGGCAGCGTAGTGGTGGGCGACGCTCCGCGCGGCGGCGAGAGCGGCTTGCGCGGCCGCATCGATAACACCCGTGCTTTGAGCGAGGATCGCAGTGCGCAAAGTATCCAGGTACTCGAAGGCAACAGCGCCTATATTCAATTCGGCCAGTCGGTGCCGGTATCGCAGCCGCAGGTGACGCGGACGATGATCAACGGCAAACCGGTTGATCGAGTCAGTAATAACGTTGATTATCGTGACGCGCAGACCGGCTTTCATGTCCTGCCGCGTCTTGCGGGTGATCGCGTGATACTAGAAATCAGTCCTCAGCGCGATACCTTTGCCGCACCGGTGCAGAACCTCCCATCCGGTAGCGTGAATACCCAGCGCGCAGCCACCACGGTGTCAGGACGTCTCGGCGAGTGGATGGAAATCGGCGGCGTCGCACAGAGCGCTACTAATCAGCAAACGGTGATACTGGGCAGCACACGCGAGACGTCGTCCGACAACCGGCGTATCTTGGTCAAGGTTGACGAAATCCGTTAGCGGCGCTTTTCCTGATCCGTAGTGCGGTCAATGTGCTAACGCGTGCTCGCGCCTAATCTTCGATTCTTTGACGGTTCAGAGGCTTGCTGGCAGACGCTCAGACTTCGAGTATTTTCAGTTCAGCATGGATCTGATCGCCGTTGATATCGAGCAGGCCGATGGCGATCGGCAGGGTGAAACGGCGTGGGCCGGCGCTGCCTGGATTGAGGTAGAGCACGCCGTTGCGGCTTTCGATGAGCGGCCGGTGCGAGTGGCCCGAGATGACGATATGGAACCCGGCTACCGCGGGATCGATATCGAGTTCCGACAGGTCGTGCAGCATATAGACGGTGATGGCATCGAATTCGACCGCCACCGAGGTTTGCAGATCGGCCGCCCAGGCGCCTCGATCGTTATTGCCGCGCACCGCGTCGAGGCGGGCGATTTCCCCTAAACCGCGCAGCACCGCGGGGCCGCAAATATCACCGGCATGCAGGATGTGATCGACGCCGCGCAAGGCGGCCACGGCCTGCGGCCGCAGCAGATCGTGGGTGTCGGAGATAACGCCTATTTTCATTCGTGTGCCCGGTTGGAATAAGGGCGGCCCGCGGCCGCTGCGCGATTACACACGGATTTGCAGCGGGTGTCACCGTCGTCGTCGTCGGGGGCTGAGGTCGCGATGCGGACGTCGCATGCTCTATACTCGGCAGCTTTGGCGTGGCCGAATGTGATGCAGGAACTCGAGGACATATTTTCCGCCAGTGGTGCGCTGGCGCAAACGGTGCAAGGCTTCCGTGTGCGCGAAGGCCAGATTGAAATGGCAACGGCGGTGGCCACTGCCATCCGCGAAAACACCGTGCTGGTAGCTGAGGCCGGGACTGGAACCGGCAAGACCTTTGCCTATCTCATTCCCGCCTTGTTGTCGGGCGGCAAAGTCATCATTTCCACCGGCACCAAAAACCTGCAGGACCAGTTGTTTGATCGTGATATCCAGGTCGTGCGTCAGGCCTTGAAAGTGCCGGTGAATGTAGCGCTGCTCAAAGGGCGCTCGAATTACATCTGTCATTATTTTCTGGAGCGCGCCCGCTATGAGGGGCGTTTCCCGAGCGTGGAAGATGCGCGCTATCTGCCGATTATTGTCAACTTTGCGCGTAACTCGGCCGGCGGTGACAAGAGCGATGTTCCCGATGTGCCGGAAAACGCCACTATCTGGCCCTATGTAACTTCGACGCGTGAAAACTGTCTTGGTTCGGAGTGCGAGTTTTACGCGAAGTGTTTTGTTATGGAGGCGCGCAAACAGGCGCTGGCCGCCGACGTGGTGGTGGTCAATCACCATTTGTTTTTTGCCGACGTTGTGTTGCGTGACGAGGGTGTGTCGGAATTGCTGCCGGCATCCAACACGATTATTTTTGACGAGGCACATCAACTGCCGGAAACCGCAGGTCTGTTTTTCGGCCACACGGTATCGACGGCGCAGATCATCGAATTGGCGCGCGACAGTCGCGTCGAGGCTGCGGTGTCGGCGCGCGATTTACCAGCCTTGCCTGAATCTTCGCACGCGCTGGAAAAAGCGGCGCGCGATCTGCGACTGACGTTTCGCGAGGATAGCGGGCGTTTCCCCTTCCAGGCGCTGGAGCGCAACCGTGATTTTGCGCCGGCGCTGGCGGTGGTGGACGCGGCCCTGCTCAAGCTCGCCGGTTTGCTTGAAACGCAGGCCGAACGCGCTGAAGGGCTGGAAAAATGCTGGCAGCGCGCGCGCGTACTGCTCGATGAATTACGTGACTGGCGCGATAACGACGACGCCAGCCGGGTGCGCTGGGCGGAACTCTTTCATGCCACCCTGCACCTGAATGCAACCCCGTTGTCGGTGGCTGAGATTTTTCAGGCACAGATCGGTGAGCGTGCGCGCTCCTGGATATTTACCTCGGCCACACTCTCGGTGGATGGAGATTTTGCACATTACGCGCGTCAAATGGGATTGCTCGATGCGCAGACGCGCAGCTGGGAGAGCCCGTTTGATTACGCCGCGAACTCACTGCTCTACGTGCCGCGTGACATGCCAGAACCGAATACGCCGGTGTATACCGAGGCGGTGGTGAGCGCGGCGCTGCCGGCGATCGAGGCCAGCGCGGGGCGTGCTTTCATGCTCTTTACCAGTCTGCGCGCCATGCGCGAGGGCTACGACAGGTTGAAGGAAGGTTTCGCGCAGCGCGGCCTTGATTTCCCGTTGATGATGCAGGGCGAGGGTTCGCGCACCGAATTGCTCGAGCGATTCCGCCGGCTGGGTAACGCGGTGCTGGTCGGTAGCCAGTCGTTCTGGGAGGGCGTCGACGTGCGGGGTGAGGCGCTCTCGCTGGTGGTGATCGACAAACTGCCATTTGCCGCGCCCGATGACCCCTTACTGGCGGCGCGCATTGAAAAAATCAACCACGACGGTGGCAACGCCTTTATCGAATATCAGTTGCCACAGGCGGTGATTACGCTCAAGCAGGGCGCCGGGCGTTTGATTCGTGATGAAAGCGATCGCGGGGTATTGATGATTTGCGATCCGCGTCTGTTCAGCAAGGGCTATGGCAAACGGATCTTGCGCAGTCTGCCGTCGATGAAGGGCACGCGCAAGATTGATGACGTGCTGGATTTTTTTACGCGTAGTGCGAAGGTGGCACCCGAAGCGCCTTGAGGCTCAGCTGGCGCTGAAATAGGCTTGCAGTTGCGCTCCATAGCGCTGCCATAACCAACTGAAAAAGATCATCCATAGCAGCATGATGACGATCGCTGCAACGATGCTGCGCGGCCGGGGTTGGTGCGTCGCTATCCATTGCGTCGCCTGAGCGCGTGCCTCGGTCAGCACGGCGGGTGGCACCATGCGCAGAATCAGGTAAATGCAGCCGGGCAGCAGAATCAATTCGTCGAGATAGCCGAGCACCGGTATGAAGTCGGGAATGAGGTCGATCGGGCTCAAAAAATAGCCGACCACCAGCAGTGCAAATATTTTCGGCAGCCAGGGCATCTGCGGATGACGACAGCAGAACCACAGCGTCATGCCGTCGCTCTTCAGAGTGCGTGCCCAGCTTTTGATCCGTTGCCACATGGCTAGCGTTTAGCGGCGACGCGGCCTTCAAGATCATGGGTGTCGGCCGCGGTGATGCGCACCTCGGCGAACTCGCCCTGCTTGAGCGAGGCGTGCGGGGCCACGTGGACCACACCGTCGATTTCCGGCGCGTCGGCGGCGCTGCGTGCAATCGCGCCGTCCTCACTCACGCTGTCGACCAGCACGGTCAGGGTTTTACCGACTTTCTTTTGCAGACGCCGCGCACTGATTTTTTCCTGTGTCGCCATGAAGCGCGCCTTGCGCTCCTCCTTGACGGGCTCGGGCACGTGGTTGGCCAGTGCGTTGGCGGTAGCACCCTCGACCGGCGAATAAGGAAAGCAGCCGACGCGATCGAGCTGCGCTTCTTCGAGAAATTCGAGCAGTTGTTCGAACTCGGCCTCGGTTTCGCCCGGAAAGCCGACGATAAAAGTGCTGCGGACGGTGAGATCCGGGCAGACACTGCGCCACTGCTTGACCCGCGTCAGATTATTTTCTGCATTCGCCGGACGTTTCATCGCCTTCAATATGCGCGGACTGGCGTGTTGAAATGGCACGTCGAGATAAGGCAGGATCTTGCCGTCAGCCATCAGTTCGATGACGTCGTCGACATGCGGATAAGGGTAGACGTAATGCAGGCGCACCCAGACACCCAGGCCGCCGAGCGCAGCAGCAAGATCGAGCATCTTCGTTTTTAACGGGCGACCACCCCAGAACCCGGTGCGGTATTTGATATCGACGCCATAGGCGCTGGTGTCCTGTGAAATCACCAGCAGCTCGCGTACCCCTGATTTGACCAGGTTCTCCGCCTCCTGCATGACATCACCGACCGGACGGCTGACCAGATCGCCGCGCATCGCCGGAATGATGCAGAAAGTGCAGCGGTGATTACAGCCCTCGGCGATTTTCAAATAGGCATAGTGTTTGGGCGTCAGGCGGATGCCTTGCGGCGGCACCAGATCGGTATACGGATCGTGGGGCCGTGGCAGGTGTTTGTGCACTGCACGCATCACTTCGTCGGTCGCGTGCGGGCCGGTCACCGCCAGCACGCGAGGATGGGCGTCCTTGACTACGCTGCCTTTGGCGCCTAGGCAGCCGGTGACGATCACCTTGCCGTTTTCGGCGAGGGCCTCGCCAATGGCCTCGAGCGACTCTTCAACCGCCGCGTCGATAAAGCCACAGGTGTTGACGACCACCAGATCAGCATCAGCGTAACTGGGGGCGACCACATAGCCTTCGGCGCGCAATTCGGTGAGGATACGCTCGGAATCGACCAGTGCTTTTGGGCAGCCCAGTGAAACAAAACCAACCCTGGGGATGGCGCCGCGCGCCGGAGCGCGCATTGGATCAGCTGCTTTTACCGCCTTCTTCATCCTTGGGGGTGTCCGCGTTAGGTCGCGCCGCGGCCGCGGCCGCCGGCGTTGCGAACGGATTGCCGGCCGCAGCAAAATTGGGGAAGGGGAAATTGCCGAACAGATTGCGCGTCTGGCTTTGCATCTGGCGCTGCATTTCGATAAAAGCGTTGGCGCTCTGTTCGAGATAATTGCCCATCAGGCCCTGCATCGCCGGGCCTTGCATCTTGACGAATTCCGACCACGCCGTGGCATTGGGCGGTTGTTGTGCGCCATTGCTGAAGATGCCCTGCGATTGTTCCTGCAGGCGCTTCTGGATTTCCATGAAGGTCTGGATGTTCTTGTCCAGATAATTGCCCATCATGCCCTGCATGGCGTTGCCGTAGAAGCGGATTATGTTGGTCAGCATGTCGCATGAGAACATCGGCGCGCCCTGCGCGCTTTCCTCTTCGAGAATAATCTGCAGCAAGATGCTGCGTGTCAGGTCTTCGTGTGACTTTGCGTCCTCGACTTTGAACGCAATGTTTTCCAGCACCAGCTTTTTAACGTCTGCCAGAGTGATATAGCTGCTGGTCGCCGTGTCATACAAGCGGCGGTTCGGATACTTCTTGATGACTCTTACGTCCTCACTCATAACGCCCCTTGCGTTCGTTGCGGTGGAGTTCGTGATCACCCGTCTGCGCGCGGCATCTTTTCGGTGCGTGCAGCCGTCCAAATTGGTGCCGATTATGCTGCAATGCGGGAACCGATGGCAACACTTGTCTTGATCAGCGGTTCCCGCCGTCGCTTATTGCATATGCTGGCCGCCGTTGATGGCGATGTTGGCCCCGGTGACGAAGGCCGCTTCTTCCGAGCAGAGGTAGGCCACCAGGCCGGCGACTTCTTCCGGTTTGCCAAGCCGGCCGACAGGAATCTGCGGGATGATTTTGGAATCGAGTACTTCCTTGGGAATAGCCATCACCATTTTCGTGCCGATGTAACCGGGTGAAATGGTGTTGATGGTGACGCCCTTGCGCGCGACTTCCAGTGCCAGCGCCTTGGTGAAGCCGTGCATGCCGGCTTTGGCCGCGGAGTAATTACTCTGGCCGAAAGCGCCTTTTTGAGCGTTGACCGAAGACACGTTAATCACGCGTCCCCAGCCGCGATCGACCATGTCGTCGAGCACGGCCTTGGTCATGTTGAAAACGCTGTCGAGGTTGGTGTGCATGACGGCATCCCAGTCGACCTTGCCCATTTTCTTGAAGGTCATGTCGCGCGTGATGCCGGCGTTGTTGACCAGCACATCAATCGGCCCAACCTCGGCCTCAATCTGTTTGACCGCCTGCGCGCACGAATCAAAGTCGGCGACGTCAACCTGCACGGCGTGAAAGTGGTGGCCGAGTTTTTTCATTTCCGCCAGCCATGCACCGGATTTGGTATTGCCCGGTGAATAGGTCGCGATCACCCTGTATTGCATACCGGACAATTTGATGCAGATGGCTTCGCCCAATCCGCCCATACCACCGGTCACTACTGCGACGCGCTGAGTCATTGTTTGCCTCCCATATCAGATGAATTGCCCGGAATTCGGTGTGCGCCCCTGGCTGCCTTGAACAACGGGTTTGGAACGTACGGCCAACACCGTCCCCTGTTTCTCAAACACAGCCTGACCGCGCAGACATTCTACCGCTTTGATCAATCGCAACGTTGCCTTACATATCGTCCTGGCGCCGGTTCAAGGGGACGGTGGATCGTGCTGCCGGCGATGACTGGCGCCGCGATGCGGCCGCCGCCGCGCCGCCCCAGCCAGCGCGCCCAGTGCGCCCACCAGCTGCCCGCTTCGCGGCTTGCCGCGGCAAGCCAATGGTCGGCAGAGGCTGCGCTTTCTGCGCCGTGCCAGTAATGACGCCTGTTTTTAGTCGCTGGGTTAATGACGCCGGCGATATGTCCGCTGGCGGCGAGGACAAAGGTGTTTTTTCCCTTGAGCAGGCGGTTGTTTTCCCAGGCGGTGCGCCAGGGCACGATGTGATCTTCCTGTGAGGCCATGAGATAAGCTGGAATGTCGATGCGGCCCAGATCAACCGGCACGCCGCACATCGTCAGGCGGCCGGCTACGCACAGGTTGTTCTCGAGGTAGGTGTTGCGCACGTAGTAGTTGTACATGGCGCCTGGCAGATTGGTGCTGTCGCTGTTCCAGGAGAGCAGATCGAAGGCCTCGGGCTTGCGGCCCTTGAGGTAACCGTTGATCACATAGGGCCAGATCAGATCGTTGGCGCGCAGACTGGCGAAGGTCAGTGCCAGCTCCTCGCCGCGCATGACGCCGCCCGTTGCATATTGTGCTTCGCGTCCGCTGACATAGTCTTCATCGACAAACACCGACAACTCACCGGTATCGCGGAAGTCGAGCATGGTGGTGAGCAGCGTCACGCTGGCCGCAGGTCGTTCGCCGCGCGCGTGCAGCACGGCCAGCGCGGCGGCCAGCAGCGTGCCGCCGACGCAAAAGCCGAGCGTGTTGACTTGTTTGACTGCGCAGATTTCACGCGCCATGCGGATCGCGCTGATGACGCCGAGTTCGAGATATTGATCCCAACTGATGTGTCCGAGTGTCTCCGGCACATTGCGCCACGACACCATGAACACGGTGTGGCCTTTTGTAACGGCGAAGCGCACGAAGGAATTCTCCGGCTGCAAGTCGAGAATGTAATATTTGTTGATGCACGGCGGCACCATGACCAGCGGGCGCGCGTGCACTGTCGCCGTTTGCGGCCGGTATTGGATGAGCTGCATCAGCTCGTTTTCAAACACCACCTCGCCGGGGGTGACGGCGATGTTACGGCCGACTTCAAACGCCGCCTCATCGCATTGTGTGATGCGATTCTTGCGCAGGTCGGCGCCCAGCAGTTCGAGGCCGCAACGCAGGCTTGCGCCGTTAGATTCGGCGGCCAGTTTGATGACCTCGGGATTGGTGGCGGCGAAATTGGCCGGTGCGGTGGCGTCGATTAGCTGGCGGGTGAAAAAATCCATGCGCTGCCGGTCGCGTCCCGTCAATGGCAACGCCGCGGTCATCTCGGTGAGCCAGCTTGCATTGAGCAGATAGGAAGCGCGCAGGTAATTAAAGTAGGGCAGGGTGTACCACTCCGGTGCGCGGAAGCGGCGGTCGGGTTGTTCCGGCGGCGGGGTGGTTTCGCCTTGCGCCAGGCGTTGCCACAGTGAGATTTGCTCGCGGCTGTGGCGCTGTTGCATGGCTTCCCAGCGCGCGGGGTCTTGTTGTATCGCGGCGTTGATCGCCGCCACTACCGCTGCGGTGTCGAGGTTGGCGCTGCCGCGCCGCGTAGACATCAACTGGGCGAAGAAGCGCTCGGCACCCGCGTTCAGTGCCGCGATGGTCTGGCGTATCGTTTCATCGGATGCCTGCATGAAGGGCCGCCGAGTATTGAGGTCAGTGCAGCAATTCGCCAACCACCCACACGGTGGCAACGCCGGCGACGATCAGCGTGATCTGTTGCACACCAGCGGCGATTTCCGGGCGCCGGTGCAGGCCCGGGATTAAATCGGCGACCGCCACGTATATCATGCTCGCCGCGGCAAACGCCAGCAGTAGCGGAATGATCTGCTGTATTTCCTGCAACGAGTAATAAGCGAGCACGCCGCCGGCGAGCATGGCAAGACTGGATAACGCATTCAAGGCGAGCGCGCGGGCGCGACTGTAACCGGAATGCAGGAGCACCAGAAAATCGCCAACCTCCTGCGGAATTTCATGCGCGATGATGGCGATGGCGGTCACCACGCCGACTTCAATGTCGGCGACAAACGCGGCGGCGATCACCACGCCGTCGACAAAGTTGTGCACGGTGTCACCGATGATGATCATCATGCCGCTGCGACCGTGGTCGTGTTGCGCCGGTTGCGCGTCATGCGCATCGCATTGCGTCTCGTGGCAGTGACGCCACAGCACAAGTTTTTCCAGCACGAAGAAAAACAGGATGCCAAAGAGGATGGTGGCGGCGATCGGTCGCGGATCGGCGGCCGTGCCGAAGGCATGCGGCAGGATGTCGAGAAACACGGCGGCGAGCAGCGCGCCGACGGCAAAACTGATCAGCACCGGAATGTGCGAGGCGCGCGCGTTGAGGGCAAAAATCGCCGCGATGAACACGCTCAGGAGTCCGCCGATTACGCTCGCCGTGATGATCCAAAGCAAAACCGACATGCGCGGATTCCAGTCAAAAGAGCCGAATTATAAATGACGCCGCAGGTGCGGCGCGCTAAACGCCGTCGAGCCAGATCAGTGCCGCCATGCGGCCGGTGATTTTGTCGCGCCGGTAGGAGTAGAAGCGTTGTGGATCGGTCACGGTACAGTCGCCGCCGCCGTAGACCTGGCGCACGCCGCAGGCGGCGAGTCTCTGTCGTCCCAGCATAAACAGATCGGCCAGCCATTTGCCGTCGGATTTCGCGGTGAAGGCTGCGGCCGCCGCACTATCGTGTTGCACAAAAGCCTCGCGCACCTCGGTGCCGACTTCAAACGCCGCAGGGCCGATCGCGGGTCCCAGATAGGCCATGAGCCGGCCGGCGTCGACGCCCATGGCGCGCACGGTGTTTTCAAGCACGCCGCCACTCAAGCCGCGCCAACCGGCGTGAGCGGCGCCGACCACGCTGCCGGCCTCATCACAGAGCAGCACCGGCATGCAGTCGGCAATCATCACCGCGCAAACCGTGCCGCGTTGGCGCGCTACGCTGGCATCAGCGTCGGCCTCAGTAGTGAGTGCGTCGGCAGTCACGACCTCGGTGCCATGCACTTGATGCAGCCAGCGCGGGGGCTGCGGCAGGTGTTCCGCCAGCAGGCCCCGGTTGGCCTGCACCGCGACCGGATCGTCGTCGCAACGCAGGCCGGGATTGAAGCTGGCGTGCGCGCCGCGGCTGAAGCCGCCATTGCGTGTGGTGATAAAGCTTTTTACGCGGGCCGGTGCCGGCCACTGCGGGCTGATCCAGTCGGCGGGCAACTTCATACAGTGGGGGCGGCGCCCAGGGCGTCGAGTAACTGGGCGAAATCCGCCGGCAGTGCGGCCTCCCAGCTCATCGTTTCGCCACTGTCAGGATGTTGCAACGACAAGCGCGCCGCATGCAGCGCCTGGCGTGTGAAAACATTGAGGAGGGCAAGGGCCGAACGCCGCGATTTGCCATACACCGGGTCGCCGACCAGCGGGTGGCCGAGCGACAGCATGTGGACGCGGATCTGGTGCGTGCGCCCGGTTTCCAGCCGGCAGCGCAATAGCGTGGCCTGACCCTCGCAGTGTTGCAGCACTTCGTAGTGGGTGAGCGCGGGGCGTCCGCGTTCGACTACCGCCATGCGCGTGCGTTGCGTCGGGTGGCGGCCAACCGGTGCATCGATGCTGCCGCCGCGTGTCACGAGGCCATGGACGAGGGCGAGATACTCCCGTTTAACGGTGCGTGCCTGTAACTGGCGCGTCAGGCTGGTTTGCGCCTGCAGCGTTTTGCCGACCACCAAGAGGCCGCTGGTCTCCTTGTCGAGGCGGTGCACGATGCCGGCACGCGGCAGATTGGCGAGTAGCGGTGAGTGGGCGAGTAGCGCGTTGAGCATGGTGCCATGCCAGTTGCCGCTGCCCGGGTGAACCACCAGGCCCGCCGGCTTATTGAGGACGAGGATGCTGGCATCCTCGTAGACCACGTTGAGCGCGATTTCTTCGGGCAAGGCGGCCAGCGTCTCGGGTTCGGCCGATGGTGTGACGCGAATGGTTTCACCGCCGTAAACACGGGTTTTCGGTTGGATGGTCTGACCGGTAATGGCGATGCGGCCTTCGCGTATCCAGCGCGAAATACGGTTGCGCGAAAACTCCGGCAGCAAAGAGGCGACAGCCTGATCGAGGCGCAAACCGGCCAGGTCTCCCGTCACAATGAGGGAAATCGGCGCCGTGGCGGCGGGGGCTGCGTTATAATTTTGGGGTTTCGCGTCTAGGATCATTTATGCGTTCAAGTTTAGCGTTAATTCTGCTGCTCTGCGTGTCGGCCTGCGGTCTCCTTCCAGAGCAGATTGACGAGACGAAGAACTGGTCGGCGGAAAAGATATACACGACCGCCAAGGAAAAGCTCGACTCCGGCCAGTACGAGGCGGCGATCAAGATGTACGAGAAACTCGAGGCGCGTTATCCGTACGGCCGTTTCGCCCAGCAGGCGCAGCTGGAGGTCGCCTACGCGTATTACAAGGACCGCGAAATCGCCTCGGCCATCACCGCCTCGGAGCGCTTCATCAAGCTGCATCCGAACCATCCGAATGTCGACTACGCGTATTTTTTACGCGGACTGGCCAACTTTAACGATGACCTTGGCTTGCTCGGATCTTATGCCGGGCAGGACATGAGCGAGCGGGATCCGAAAGCGGCGCGCGAGGCGTTTAACGCGTTCAAGGATCTGGTCACGCGTTTTCCCAACAGCAAATACGCCGCCGACTCGGTGCAGCGCCTGAATTATCTGGTCAACACCCTGGCGCTGAATGAGATTCACGTCGCCCGCTATTACATGAAGCGCAGCGCGTATGTCGCCGCGGCGAACCGCGCCCAATACGCACTAAAGACTTACCCGCAGGCCACTGCGAATGAGGAGGGGCTGCTGATCATGGTGCAGGCCTATGACAAGCTTGGTCTCACCGATTTGCGCAACGATGCCGAACGGGTGATGAAGACCAACTTTCCGAACAGTAAGTTCCTCACCGGCAAGGTCGGCTCGTCTGCCCCTTGGTGGCAGGTCTGGAACTGGTGATGCGCTAAGCGCCGGACTGTCGTCGCTAGCGCGACAGTTTGCGCACGATGCGCATTAATTCACCGATCGCCTGTTCACCGCCGCCGGATTTGATCGCGTGTTGCACGCAACCCCGCGTGTGATCTTCCAATAACTGTGCCGACACCGCGTCGAGCGCGGCGTGCACCGCCGACATCTGGTTGAGTACATCCACGCAATAACGTTGCTGTTCGATCATGCGCGCGATGCCGCGCACCTGTCCTTCGATGCGCGTGAGCCGCTGCAGCAGTGTGCGCTGGTGCGGTTGGGCGACGGTTTTTTTGCGTGCGGTGGTCTTAGTCGGTTTCAAAGCCTGCGTCCCTGACCGTGGTTTTGATCGCTGTGGCGCTCGACAGTAGCGGGTCATAAACCACCGTGGCTTCAGCGCGCTCGAGTGACACCTCGACGCTGCCGATACCCCCCATCGCCCCCACCGCCTTGCGCACGCTGTTGACGCAGCCCCCGCAGGTCATGCCGCCGATCTTCAGAGTCAATGTTTCCATAGCAGTCTCCTTGAGAAAAATTACTGGCCCGGGGTCCAGCGTTTGAGCAGTAATGAATTACTGACCACCGACACTGAGCTCAATGCCATCGCAGCGCCAGCGATCACCGGGTTGAGCAGGCCCATCGCCGCCAGTGGGATGCCCAGCACGTTATAGAAAAAAGCGAAGAACAGGTTCTGGTGGATTTTTCGCAGCGTCGCCCGCGAGAGTGAAATTGCATCGGCGACACCGGCGAGGTCGCTGCGCATGAGTGTGACATCCGCACTCTGGATCGCCACCTCGGCGCCGCTGCCGATGGCGAAACCAACATCGGCGGCGGCCAGCGCCGGTGCGTCATTGATGCCGTCGCCGACCATGCCGACGACGAGACCGCGCGCGTGCGCCGCAGTCACCTCAGCGGCTTTGTCCTGCGGCAACACTTGTGCGCGGAAATGGCGGATGTGCGCCGCTTCTGCAATGCTCTGCGCAGTGGCTGCGTGGTCGCCAGTTAGCATCAAAAGTTCGACGCCAAGTGCGGTCAGGCGCGTGACCGCCGCCGGCGATGAGGCACGCAGGCGGTCGGCTACCATGATGAGGCCGAGTGCGCTGCCGTTGCGCGATAGGGCCACCGGCGTGGCACCTGCAGGCATGGTTGTGTAATAACCGGCGTCGATAACACCGCCGTGCGCGCTGATGAAGGCGGGGGAGCCGAGTCGGATCTGTTGGCCGTCGATTTTAGCGCTGACGCCGCGCCCCGGCGTCGACACGAAATGACGCATTGCAGTTGGCCGTACATTCAATTCACAGGCGTAACCGCGGATGGCACGTGCCAGCGGGTGATCGGCACCTTGTTCGAGGGTGGCGGCATAGACCAGCAGCGTTTCGCGTGTGGTCTCGGCAAACGGTAGCACTCCGACCACCTGTGGTCGTCCCTCGGTCAGCGTGCCGGTTTTATCCACCAGCAACAGATTGATACGGCCCGCGTTTTCGAGTGCGGCGGCGTTACGGAACAGTACGCCGGCGGCGGCGCCACGACCGCTACCGACCACGATGGCGGTCGGTGTTGCCAGGCCGAGGGCGCAAGGACAGGCAATCACGAGGACTGCCACCGCATTGACCATCGCGGTATCGAATTCACCGCGCCAGCCCCACCAATAGGCGATGGTGAGTGCGGCCAGTGTGACGACGGTCGGCACAAAAATTCCGGCCATGCGGTCGGCCAG
>CAIWNB010000164.1 GCA_903913965.1 uncultured beta proteobacterium | reverse complement strand
TAACGGGACAGGCATCGAGATAAGGCCATTGCGCAGCCCGCCCAATCGTCAAACAACAATGGAATCACGCCCATGAAAGGCATCATCCTCGCCGGCGGCAGCGGCACACGGCTGTATCCGATCACCCAGGCAGTGTCGAAGCAACTATTACCGGTCTACGACAAGCCGATGATTTATTACCCGCTGACCACGCTGATGATGGCGGGCATTCGTGATGTGCTGATTATTTCCACCCCGCATGACCTGCCGCGCTTCGAACAATTACTCGGCAACGGCGCGCAATGGGGAATGAATCTCGCCTATGCCGTCCAGGATGCCCCGCGCGGATTGCCGGAAGCCTTCATCATTGGCGCACCGTTCATCGACAACGACCAATGCGCGCTGATGCTGGGTGACAACCTGTTCTTCGGATATGAATTGCCGCAGGATCTGCGCCAGGCGTCGGAAAACAAGACTGGCGCAACGGTGTTTGCCTATCAAGTCACCGACCCGGAACGTTACGGCGTGATCGAGTTCGACGCCCAGGGTCGCGCCATCAGCCTCGAAGAAAAGCCGGCGCAGCCGAAGTCGAAATTTGCCATCCCCGGCCTGTATTTTTGCGATAACGATGTGGTCGCCATCGCCAAATCGCTCAAACCCTCGCCGCGTGGCGAGCTCGAAATCGTCGATCTCCTGCTGCAGTATCTGGCAGCGGGCAAGCTAAAGGTGCAAATGATGGGTCGTGGTCGCGCCTGGCTGGACACTGGCACGCCGGATTCGCTGCTGGAAGCCTCACACTTCATCCAGACCATCGAAAAACGGCAGGGCCTGAAAGTGGCCTGCCCCGAGGAAATCGCCTTTCGCATGGGTTATATCTCCGCAACGCAACTGCTCGCACTGGCGCAACCGCTCGCCAAGACCGCCTATGGCAAATACCTGCTGGATGTCGCCGCTGAATGACTGCTTTAACAGCTACGGCCTGCGCGCAGTTGCGTATCAACAAGCCGCGCGAAGGCGCTGAGCAATGAGCGGCACCTCACACAGCGGCAAATGCTGGTATCTGATTTATGCCAAGCCACGCCAGGAAAAAACCGCGGTGGATAACCTGCTGCGGCAGGCCTACGAAGTCTATTTCCCGCAAATCCAGGTCACGCGCAACCGTAACAGTGTGCGCAAAGTGACCATCGAGCCGCTGTTCCCGCGCTATTTGTTCATCCGGCTCGATGCGCATACCGATAATTGGGCGCCGATCCGTTCAACCCTGGGCGTCACCGCTTTGGTGCGTTTTGGCGCTGAGCCGGCCCGTGTGCCGGACGCCTTTGTGGATTACCTGAAATCACGTCAGAACGCCGAGGGCCTGCACGAGTGGGCGCAACCGGCGTTACAAATCGGCAGTCGCGCGCGCGTGGTCAGCGGCCCGCTAGCGGGGTATGAAGGTATTTTGGTGGCCAAAAGCAGCCGCGAGCGGGTCATCCTGCTGATGGACATGGTCGGCACCCAGGTTCGCACCCAATTAAGCCCCGACCAAATCGAACCCGTAGCTCAGTAATTTTTTTGAAACCCCTCCCTCAGTCTTGATCTATTGGGTTTTTCAGGTATAGTGTTCACCAAATGAACGCTATGCCCGACCCCGAAGAGAGCCTCACGCTGGAAATCCTCGATACCGTCCAGCGTAACGAGCAGCTCAGCCAGAGACATCTGTCGCGCCAACTCGGTGTGGCGCTCGGGCTCGCCAACTCATATTTGAAGCGTTGTGTGCGCAAAGGCTGGGTCAAGGTGCAGCAGGCCCCGGCCAACCGGTATTTGTATTACCTCACGCCGATGGGGTTTGCGGAGAAGAGCAGGCTGACGACGGCCTATCTGAGCTACTCCCTCGGTTTCTACCGGGAGGCAGGCAACTCTTGCGCACGCCTGCTCGACGATTGCGTAGAAAACCAATGGCGCCGGCTATTGCTGTGCGGCGTTTCAGACCTGGCCGAGATCGCAACACTGCGTGCCATGGAACGCAATCTGACCATCATCGGCATCTATGACCCGAACAGCACGCAACTTCGATTTCTGGACAAGCCAGTCTGGAAAAATCTGGAGCTTGCCGAAGCGCATGATGCGCGTCTGCTCACCGATATCGCCGAGCCGCGCGCACGTCACACCGAGATTAACGCCCAATCGTCGACGGTTCCGCTCCTCGTGCCTGACGTATTGCGACTCGATTCGTTGTAGAACAGCAGCTGCAGGACTCGCCGTGCGGGATTGGCGAAACATGATGAAAATCAACATGCTGGAATATTCCGGCAGGGCGGTAGCGTGGCT
>CAIWNB010000163.1 GCA_903913965.1 uncultured beta proteobacterium | reverse complement strand
TGCCCGCATGAGCCGGCGCGAAGAATGGCTGGGCATCCTGGGCGGCGGTCAGTTGGGGCGCATGTTTGTGATGGCCGCGCAAACGCTGGGCTATCGCGTCATGGTGCTCGACCCCGATGCGGACTGTCCGGCCGGCCGCAGTGCGGATCGCTTTCTGTGCGGCGCCTACGATGCGCCTGATTTGCTGGCGGTGATGTCTGCGCAATGCGCGGCGGTGACCATCGAATTCGAAGGTGTGCCGGCAGAAAGTTTGGTGTGGTTATCGACGCGTTGCAAGGTGACGCCGTCGGCCGCCAGTGTGGCGACGGCGCAGGACCGCATTGCGGAAAAAAATCTGCTCGCCACGGTGGTCGGTGTGGTGCCTTATGCCGTGATTGAAAACGTGCACGACCTCGCTGCCGTCACGCCCGATTTGTTCCCCGGCATCCTGAAGACCGCGCGCATGGGTTATGACGGGCGCGGCCAGGCCACAGTCGCTGATGCGGCAGCACTAGCCGCCGCCTACGAGCGTTTTGGCGGTGTCCCCTGCATTTTGGAAAAACGCATCCGGTTTGTCCGTGAGCTTAGCGTCGTGCTGGCGCGCAGCCGTGCAGGCCGCCTTGCCGTTTACCCGGTGGTGGAGAACCGTCATGTTGACGGCATACTGGAT
The DNA here is from genome assembly GCA_903913965.1 of uncultured beta proteobacterium. GTDB lineage: Bacteria > Pseudomonadota > Gammaproteobacteria > Burkholderiales > SG8-41 > PALSA-1004. Next base: position 5,004 of record CAIWNB010000163.1, on the reverse strand, counting down.
GTGTCGATCGCACCTGCGCAGGTGGCGGCGGATACCGCGCTGCGGGCGCGTGCTGCGGCGATTACGGTGGCTGAAGCCCTCGATTACCGCGGTGTGATGTGTCTGGAGTTGTTTGAGCTGGAGGACGGCCAGCTGTTTGCCAATGAAATCGCGCCGCGGCCGCACAATAGCGGGCACTGGACGCTGGATGCCGCGTCGCATTCACAGTTCGAACAGCAGGTGCGGGTCATCGCTGGCCTGCCGCTGGCCGATCCGCAGCAACGCGCGCCTGCCGTTATGGTCAACCTGCTCGGCGAGTTGTGGCGCGACGGCGAGCCTGATTGGGCCTGCTTGCTCGGTGACGCGCAGACCAGGCTCTGGCTCTACGGTAAGGCAGGGGCGAGGGCTGGCCGCAAAATGGGGCATTTCACCTGTATTGATACCGATGTGGTTACCGCGTTGCGGCGGGCGGAGGGTTTGCGCCAGCGCCTGGCTTCAATGACGCCCCGCGCGACGAGTCAGGCGCGGCAGCCCGAGCCGCTGGCGGCTGCATTGCCGCGTTACTAATCACCGATGGATCCGGTCGTTTATTTTTTCGTGCTGGGGGTCATCGCGCGTTTGCTGCGCTCCGATCTCAAACTGCCGGGCGTGCTGTATGAATCGCTGACGATTTACTTGCTCCTTGCCATTGGCATCAAGGGCGGGGTCGAGCTTGCCAGCCATCCCCATGGCGCGATGCTCGGCCAGATTATGGCCGCTCTGGGCGTCGGCGTCGCGCTGCCCTTGCTGGCTTATCCGGTGCTGCGTTTTGGCGGTCAATTCGATGGTTGTAATGCTGCGGCAATCGCCGCCCATTACGGTTCGGTGAGTGTGGTGACCTTTGCAGTCGCCGTAACTTATCTCGGCCGGCACAATGAAAGCTATGAGGCTTACATGCCGCTATTCGTGGCGCTGCTGGAGGCGCCCGGCATCATCGTCGGCATCTTTCTCGGCCGCATGACCGAAGGCGGGCGCGAGTTGCGCTGGCCGGCGTTGCTGCGTGAGGTACTGCTCGGCAAGAGTATCGTCCTGTTGCTCGGAGGCCTTGCCATCGGCTGGCTGGCGGGCCCGCAGACCATCGCGCCGTTAAAACCGTTTTTCTACGATCTCTTTAAGGGCGCGCTGTGCTTGTTCCTGCTCGAGATGGGGCTGATCGTTGCCGCACGCGCCGGCGATCTGCGCAAGGCCGGTGCGTTCCTGATCGGTTTTGGACTGATGATGCCGTTGCTCGGGGGGGCGCTGGGCGCCACCGTCGGCTGGCTGGTGCAGTTGTCGGTCGGCGGCACGACGTTGCTGGCGGTACTGGCGGCGAGCGCCTCGTACATTGCCGCGCCGGCTGCCGTGCGTCTTGCGCTACCGCAGGCGAACCCTGGCCTTTCGTTGGCGGCGGCCCTCGGTGTGACGTTTCCATTTAATATTATTTTTGGTATTCCGGTTTATTACGCGATGGCCCGTTTCCTGCACAATTGAGCCATGGAAACCCATAAAAAAATACTCCTGGTTGTCATCGCCGAGGCGGCACTCGAACGGCAACTGGTCGCCGACGTCAAACGTCTTGGCGCGCATGGCTATACCGTGATTGACGTGCGCGGTGGTGGCGCGCGTGGCGCGCGCGAGGCCGATTGGGATGCCGACCGCAGCATTCAGTTGGAGGTCATCTGCGACGAGAGCGTCGCGCAGACTATCAGCGCGCATATTCATCAGAGCTATTTCAACGATTACGCCGTGACCATATTTACCGCTGACGTCAGCGTATTGCGACCGCAAAAATTCTGACCGCAGCGGCCAGATTACAACCGGAGGAGTTATAGCAACGATGGAAACTATTGCCACCCCGCAGATGTGGGGGATATTTTTTGTTTTCGTGGTCATCGCCACCGTGATTGATCTCAAGGCGCTGTCGGCCAAGGGGGCGAGTCGGGTCAGTGTGCGCGAAGCGCTGGGCTGGACGGTGCTGTGGATCGCGCTTTCCATGGCGTTTGCCGGCTGGTTGTGGTGGCATCTGCTGGGAACCTCAGGGCCTGAGGTGGCGCGCGAAAAGACGTTTGAATTTTTAACCGGCTATCTGATTGAGAAATCGCTGTCGGTCGATAATATTTTTGTCTTTTTGATGTTGTTCAGCTATTTCGCCGTGCCGCCCGAACTGCAGCGACGCACGCTGGTCTACGGCGTATTCGGCGCCATCGTGCTGCGTATCGTCATGATCCTGATCGGCGCCTGGCTGATCGCAGAGTTTCACTGGATCATCTATGTGTTCGGTCTGTTTTTGCTCGCCACCGGCATCAAGATGCTGGTCTTCGCCGGCGACGAACCGGATCTGGGTAAAAACCCCGCGCTGCTTTTTATCCGCCGCCACCTGCCGCTGACGCCCGGCTTTGAGGGTGAGCGTTTCTGGGTGGTCAGTGACAGCGTGCGTCGCTACACGCCGCTGTTCGTCGTCCTCATCATGATCGCCGTCACCGATATTGTGTTTGCCGTCGACAGTATCCCCGCGATATTCGCGATAACCGATGACCCGTTTATTGTGATGACCTCCAACATCTTCGCGGTGCTGGGCCTGCGCGCGCTGTATTTTGTGCTGGCTGATATGGCGGGGCGCTTTCATTTGTTGTCTTATGGGCTGGCGGTGATCCTGATGTTTATCGGCGTGAAGATGCTGATCATCGACTATTACAAGATTCCGGTGTTTCTCGCGCTGGGCGTGGTCATCGGGCTGCTGTGTGCGAGCATTGTTGCCAGCCTGCTGATCAAGCCGAGGTCGCATTCGTGAGGCGGTATGCATGGCGCGGCGCGGACTGCGATAATAGGCGCCATGAGCACCCCCTTTCGAATAGCGCATGCCACTGGCGAAAACTGGCGGCAGATTGCGGAAACTTGCCTGCCGCGCCTTGCCGGTCCGCCGGCCACGCTGGGCTTCCTTTATCTCACCGATCTGCTGGCTGATCACGCCGACGAGATCATCGCCTTCCTGCGCCAGAAAACCGGCGTATCGCATTGGGTTGGTTCGGTCGGGATCGGCATCTGTGCGACAGGGCGCGAGTATCTCGACGTGCCCGCCATGGTGGTGATGCTGGCGGATTTCGAGGCGGAGAGTTTCGAGATTTTTTCCGGTGTGCGAACGCTGGATGATCTGAAGCTGCGCAAGTTTGAATGCGGTGGACGCCCCGCGCACTTTGCCGTGGTGCATGCGGATCCGGCCAACAGCGGTGTGATCGATTTGATCAGCGCCATGGCCGCGCGCGTGGAGAGTGGCTTTGTCGTCGGCGGTCTGGGCAGTTCGCGCAGCCGCAATCTGCAGTTTGCCGGCAAAAGCGTCGAAGGCGGCGTCTCCGGCTTGTTGCTGTCTGATGACATCACCGTCGCTACGCGGCTGACCCAGGGCTGTTCGCCGGCCGGCCCCAAACATCGCATCACCGATGCGCAGCGCAATATCGTTCTCAGTCTGGACAGCCGTCCGGCGCTCGATGTCCTGCGCGAAGATGTCGGTGAAAAACTTACGCGCGACGTGCAGCGGCTGGGGGCGACCGTATTCGCCGGGTTGTCGGTCGCTGGTAGCGACACCGGGGATTATCTGGTGCGCAATCTGGTCGGCATCGATGCCGAGCGCGGGCTGGTGGCCATTGGCGATCATGTCAAAAAGGGCGGCGAGCTGATGTTTTGCCGGCGCGATGCCGCCAGCGCGGTTGAAGATATGCGGCGCATGCTCGACAGCATCAAGGAGGGCCTCTACACCAAGCCGCGCGGTGCGCTGTATTTTTCCTGTCTTGGTCGCGGCGCCAATCAGTTTGGTCCCGATTCCGAGGAACTCAAGTTGATACAGGCCGCGCTCGGCGATTTACCACTGGCCGGATTTTTCTGTAACGGCGAAATTTCGCACAACCGGCTCTACGGTTACACCGGTGTGCTCACCCTGTTTGCCTGAAGCGATCGGTCATTTTATGAATTCCCTGTTTTTGCCCTGGCTTGATCTGCTTGCCCTTCTTTGGTTTGCCAGTGGTTGGGCGCTGTATGTCTGGCATACCGATCACCGCGCGACCACGCGCCCGACCTTGCGCCGGCAGATGGATAAATATATCCGTGAATGGATCGCGCAAATGGTGATGCGTGACAACCGCATGCTGGACGTCAACATCATGCGCAATCTGACGCGCAGCTCGCAGTTCTTCGCCTCGACCACCATGCTGATACTGGGCGCGCTGGTGGCGCTGATGGGCTACGCCGAAAAAGCCGCCGGTGTGATCGCCGAACTGCCCTTCACCCAGCAGGTGTCGGAGCGGGTGTGGGAATTGAAGATCTTGCTGCTGGTGCTGATTTTTGTCTTCGCTTTCTTCAAGCTGTCATGGTCGATCCGCCAGTTTGGTCTGGCCTCGGTACTGGTGGGGGCGACGCGCAAGACGCCCAAGGACGCCGAAGAATTTGCCGCGCACATCGACCGCATTGCCGCACTGGCGTCGTTTGCCAGCGGCAATTTCAACAACGGGCTGCGGGCTTATTATTTCGGTGTCGCCGCCTTGTCGTGGTTCCTGCATCCGGTGCTAATGATCGTGATGACGGTGAGCGTCATCTACGTGCTGCACCAGCGCGAGTTTCACTCGAAGACGCTGGGTCTGCTGCTGACCGAGTGAGTCGGGGGTGAGCGCTGCGGGCGGGGCGTAAGTTTGTCGTCAGTTGCCGGATCAAGTGCGACACTATTTTCTTTGTGACGCAGGCGGCCGCATTGATGCGTCGGCAGTCGTCTCTCAATGCGTACCGGGCTCTAGGCCTTTGGCCTTGAACACGGCGCCCGATTGCGCGGTGTTGAGAAAATCGATGAAGGCTTTGGCGGCCGCCACATCCCGCGCCGCCGCACCGATGCCCGCGGTTTGAACGACGAAATTTTGCAGCTCTGCAGGCAGCGGCCCAACCAGGTCGACACCCGGTGTGGCGAGTATGTCGCTGACCAAAACAATGGCGAGCTCCGCCTCGCCCCTGGCAACAGACGGGGCG
>CAIWNB010000162.1 GCA_903913965.1 uncultured beta proteobacterium | reverse complement strand
TTGCATTGCCGGCAGGCTCGGTTCGAAGGTGGCGAGCAACACGATACGCGGTCCGGTGGCGATGGCTTCTTCCATCATCGCCTCGTTGGGTTTGAGCACGGGGATGCTGACTGCGGCGCGCGCCGCTTCAATCGCCGGCCCGAAGGCCGAGCAGGTGAACAGAATGGCATCGGCGCCGTTGTCTTCGGTGTAGCGTGCCAGTGTGCAGAAGCGGTCTATCATTTTCTGGTCAAGGTGGCCGGCGGCAGCGAGGTCACGCGATAACGAATCGTCGAGCAGGTTGCTGATCTGTGCTTGTGGCCACAGGCGCTTGAAAGTGTTGCAGATTGGATCGATGGCAACCGGGGTGGCGTGTATCAGTGCGATGCGCGGTGTTTTCATAAAATTCCGTGCGGCCGTGGAATAGGCCGTGTTTTATTTTCTTTGGGTATCGTTGCCGTTGAACATGGATGCGGCTGGCATCAGCGGCTGTCAGTTGGCGAACTTTGCGCTAACCGGCTGCATCTTAGCGAACTACGCACGTCCTCGCCAGTGCGCGCCGAATTGGCGCGATCTGGAAAGGCTGAGAGTGGTGGGTCCTGTTAGTCACCAACCGGCAGGTCGATGCCGATATTATTTTTTAGCGCCGCATCGAGCACAAATTTCCCGGTGTAGAGGTCCTGCACCGCCATGCCGTGCGATTCATACAGAGTGATGTCATCTTTGCTACGGCGTCCGGGCAGGCGGCCGGTGATGACTTCGCCAAGTTCCGGCAGTGCATCCCAGTCAATCAGGCCGGTCTCGGCCAGTGGCAGCAGATCGCCGCATTCGTTGCGTGCGGTGTTGCGTGAGTCGACCACGATGCGCGTCGAGCGACGCACTGCAGCTTCGTCGAGTTCGCGCCGAGCCAGCGAGTTGGAGCCGGCAGCGTTGATGTGTTGTCCCGCGGTCAGCCAGGCGCCAAGCAGTACCGGCGTGGAGGCTTTGGTGATGACGTTGATGATATCGGCGCCACGCACCGCTTCAGCCGGGTCGGTGATCACTTTCATCGTCACGCCGAGTTTTTTCTCGAGTGCCGCACAGAATTGCTGCGAACGCTCCGGGTTGCGGCTCCATACCCGCACTTCGCGGATCTTGCGCACTGCGCACACTGCTTCGAGCTGGCCGATCGCCTGTTTGCCCGCACCCAGTGTGGCGACGATGGCAGCATCTTCGCGCGCCATATGGCGCGTAGCGACACCGCTGGCGGCACCGGTGCGCACCATGCCGAGATGACTCGCCTCGATGATGGCGGTTGGTTTACCCGATTCCGTGTCGAACAAATGCACGTAAAAGCGCGTGCCTTTGCCGGTGGCAGAAAAGTAAGCCTTGTAGCCAATCACGTTCAGGTCGCCGGCGGTCGCTTCCATCATGTGCAGCGTGCCTGCCGGCATACGCGCACGCACGCGCGGCACGTCGCTGGCGCGGCCCTCGGCACGCGCTTTCAGCGATTCTTCCACCAGCTCGACGGCATTCGCCATCGGCAACAGGTGCTCAACGTCTTTTTCTTTGAGATAGCGGATCATTTTTTGTTCTTCAGTGCCTCAGCCCGAATTGCCGACAGCGTGGCGCGCGGCGACACCGAGTCGGGATCAATGCGTAATTCGAGCAAGGCGGCGGTGCCGGCGTTCCAGGCGCGTTCAAAGGCCGCTTCGAAGTCTTCTGTTTTGGTGACGACTTCACCGTGGGCACCGTAGGCGCGCGCCAGTGCAGCGAAATCCGGGTTGTGCAGTTCGGTGCCGCTGATGCGCCCGGGGTAATGGCGTTCCTGATGCATGCGGATGGTGCCGAACATACCGTTGTTGATGACGATGAAGATGGTCTTCGCGCCGTATTGCATGGCGGTCGCCAGTTCCTGGCCGTTCATCATGAAGTCGCCGTCGCCGGCAAATGCAATGACCGGGCGATCCGGATGCACGAGCTTGGCGGCGACTCCCGCGGGCACGCCGTAACCCATCGCACCGCTGGTCGGTCCGAGTTGGGTGCGAAAGCCGGTGTATTGATAGAAGCGGTGCGCCCACAGCGTGAAGTTGCCGGCACCATTGGTCAGGATGGAGCCGTCGGGCAGACGTTTTTTCAGGAAGGCGATGACTTCGCTCATGTTGAGCGTGCCCGGCGTTTTGACCGGCACCTGCCACGCATCGAATTCGGCACGCGCGGCTTTGGTTTGATCAGCCCACACCGGATGAACCGGCGTCAGTGCGCGGGCGGCGGCGGCGAATTCCGGCATGCCGGAATTGATCAGAATGTCGGCCTGATAGACGCGGCCCAATTCTTCAGCGCCGGCATGCACGTGCACGAATTTCATTTTCGGCCGCGGAATATCGATCAGCGTGTAATTGATGGTGGTCCATTCGCCGAGACGCAAACCAATCGCCAGCAACAGATCGCAATCGCGGATGCGTTTTTCGATCGCCGGGTTCATGCCGACGGCGATGTCGCCGAGATAATTCGGGCTGCGGTTGTCGAGCAGATCCTGGCAGCGATAGGCGCAGGCGGTCGGCAGGTTGTTGGTTTCGATGAAGGCGCGGATGTCTTCGCAGGCCTTGGCGTTCCAGCCGCCGCCACCCAACATAACAAAAGGACGCTTGGCCGCAGCCAGCATCTCGCGCAGCTTGTTCATGTCGGCGGCACCGGGATGGGCGGCGACGCGCTGATAGCGTGCGGTGTCGGGCACGGTGGCGGTGGCGACCTGCATGTCTTCGGGCAAGGCCAGCACGACCGGGCCGGGACGGCCGGACACCGCGAGGTGGAAGGCGTGACTGATCATCTCGGGCACGCGCTCGGGGCGGTCGATCTGCGCAACCCATTTCGCCATCTGCCCGTACATGCGGCGGTAATCGATCTCCTGAAAAGCTTCACGCTCGGCGACTTCGTTGTCGACCTGGCCGATGAACAAAATCAGCGGTGTCGAGTCCTGAAAGGCCGTGTGGATGCCGATCGAGGCGTTGGTGGCGCCGGGTCCGCGCGTGACAAAGCAGATGCCGGGGCGGCCGGTCAGCTTGCCGTAGGCGTCGGCCATGTTGGCAGCGCCGCCTTCCTGGCGGCAGATGACGAACTTGATGTCGTCGCGCGATTCGTAGAACGCATCGAGCACCGACAGATAACTTTCGCCGGGCACGCCGAAGGCCATATCGACGCCGTGTACTTTGAGCGCATCGACGAGTAGTTGTCCGCCGGTACGGGTGAGGGGCTGGTCGGAGGGTTTCATAAGGTCATCCGCAAATGGGTTTGATGGAGCGGCCGGTAATGGGCGCGTGGGGAGGCGATATTGTAGCCTCTTGCCGCAACACCCGGCGGCGGCTTGTACCATCACCGCGTTATACTGCCAGGATCATCAACGGGGTCTGTCAGGAAAGCAATCGCATGAATGAACTCTGCCGCTTGTCCGCCACTGCCGCTGTCGCCCTGCTCAAGCAGCGCGAGGTTACGCCGCTGGAATTAATCGATGCCGCCGCGGCACGTATCGCCGAAACGGAACCAGCGCTCAATGCCTTGCCGACATTGTGCTTCGACCGCGCGCGTGATCATGCCAAGCGTTTGATGCAGAACCCACCGGCCTCGCCGCCGGCACATTTCCTCCACGGATTGCCAATCGCGGTCAAAGACAACACGGATGTGCAAGGCGTGCGCTGCACCTCGGGCTCGCGTATTTATGCCGATCGCATCGCCACTGAATCGGACCTCATCGTCGAACGGCTCGAAGCCCACGGCGCGCTGGTGGTGGCTAAATCCAATCTGCCCGAATTTGCCTCGGGTGGTAACACTTTTAACGATGTCTTCGGTGTGACGCGCAATCCCTGGGACACGCGGATGACACCCAGTGGTTCATCGGGCGGTGCGGCTGCGGCACTGGCCAGCGGTCAGGTGTGGCTGGCCACCGGCGGTGATTTTGGCGGCAGCATCCGCACGCCGTCGAGTTATTGCTCGACGGTTGGTCTGCGTCCTTCGCCGGGTATGGTGCCGCGCGCCGGCAAGCAGCCTTTTACCGCGCTCTCGGTCGAGGGGCCGATGGCGCGCAACGTCGCCGATTGTGCGCTGATGTTTGAATGCGAGGCCGGTGCGCACCCCTTTGATCCCTTGTCACGCCCCGTGGCCTCGGGCAGTTACAGCGCTGCGGCAGCGTATCCGCAGAAACCGAAGCGTGTCGCCTACAGCGTTGATCTCGGTGTGACACCGGTGGTGCATGGCGAAACCCGTGCGGTGGTCGAAGCGGCAGCGAAAAAAATCGCTGGCGAGGGTGTGATTGTCGAAGAAGTGCATCCGGATTTGTCGGATGCGGTAAAAAACTTCATGGTGTTGCGCGGTGCGATTTATATCGCCCGCATGGCGCCCTTGCTGGAAAAATACCGCCATCTGCTGAAGCCCGAAGTCATCGGCAACACCGAGTACGGTTTGAGTCTGCAGCTGTCGGAGGTGGTGGCCGCGGAGATTGCGCAGGGCGAGATTGTGCGGCGCATGGCGCGCTTTTTTGAAACCTATGATTTGCTCATCGCACCTTCGGTGATGTGTCCGCCGTTTCCCGTCGAGACGCGTTACATTGCCGAGCTCGATGGCGTGCCACTCGACGGCTATATGGGCTGGCTGTCGCTGACCTGTGCACTGTCGATCACCGCCTGTCCCATACTCGCGCTGCCCGGTGGTTTTACGTCCGCTGGTCTGCCGGTCGGTTTGCAGGTGGCCGGCCCACTGCGCTCGGAGGCGCAACTGTTTTCATACGGTGCCTGGCTCGAACAATTACTGGGTCACGCGGCGCGCCTGCCGATCGATCTGGTTATCCGATAAAAGGCCTACGGAGTTCATCATGACAAACGATAGCCGTAATAATGTGGAGTCCGAACTCGGACTAATCTTGCGCGCGCTTGAGTTCGCCGCGCACAAACACCGCGACCAGCGGCGCAAGGACGTGCATGCCTCGCCGTATATCAATCATCCGATCGCACTCGCGAATATCCTGGTCAACGAAGCCGGTATCCACGACTCTGAGGTGCTGTGCGCGGCGTTGTTGCACGACACGATCGAAGATACCGAGACGACGGCGGCCGAACTGGAGGCCGAGTTCGGTGCGGTGGTGCGCGATATCGTGCTTGAGGTCACTGATGACAAGCTGCTGCCGAAGGTCGAGCGCAAACGCCTGCAGATCGCGCATGCCGCGCAAGCCAGTCCGAAAGCGAAGCTGGTCAAGCTCGCTGACAAGATCAGCAATTTGCGCGATATTGCAGCGAGCCCGCCGGCGGCCTGGAGTCTCACTAGACAGCAGGAATACTTTGAGTGGGCCAAAGCGGTGATCGCCGGTGTGCGCGGTGCGAACGCGACGCTCGAAGCGGTGTTTGATGACGCGTATTCGCGCAAACCGCCTGGCTGAGAAGATGTGTGCAGGTGGCGCACCACGCATCCAATTAGGGTGAGTTGCGTGCGCGGTGCGCACCTTACCTGTAAGCGACCATAGACGGCCGCAAAGCTTATTTTGTAGCGTGGGCCGTGCGCACCCCGAAGCCATCAGTAGGGTGCGCACCGCGCACCATCTAACGCCGTAACCGGTGTGCGATAAGCGCCCCATAAGCGCCCCAGAAGCCGTGAGGATTTCTCGGCTAAAACAATTTCCAGCGGTGGCCAGACCTGACAACGCGCGCCACGAGTTTCGCAAGTTCCACGTCGCATAGCAGACGCACTGCGTTTTTCCCGGCAAATTCACGCGCATTGGGGTTGAACTCGCCAGCCGAGACATAGATGCAGTCCTGGGCTTCAGCAGATTTTTTCGCCTCGAACAATTCGCGCAGCGGACCGACGCCGGTCTGTGCGACTTTCCAACGCTTGCAGGCGACGAGTGCCACGCGCCCGTTCTTGCGCGCTTCATAATCAGCCGCGCCGCCACCAGTGGCAGTGACGGTATAACCGTCGCGCGTCAGCGCCTCGGCCATCACCGCGGAGAAATTTTCCCACGACATGTCGCGCAGCTTGCCCAGTGTTTCGGCGACGTTGGCTGCACCCGGTGTGCGTAACTGCTTCCACGCGGCAAAGGCGGCGATGCCGAGAAACGGAAATGTCGCGAACAGCGCGGCGACCGGTGGCAGGAACATTTGCACCGCGCCGAACAGCGGCAGCGCAGCGAGTATGCTGATCCACCAGGGGGCGCGCAGCAGAATCGAGAATAAAGTATTTCTTGGCATATTAGAATGCACAGTCACTGCGTGGAGAGTGCGGATTATATGAGCGCGACGAAAACACCGCCATTAAAAGGTATCAAGGTCATCGAACTGGGTACGCTGATCGCGGCGCCCTTTTGTAGCCGGATTCTGGCCGAATTCGGCGCCGAGGTAATCAAGATTGAGTCACCCGACGGCGGCGATCAGCTGCGGCAATGGCGCAAAATGTATGAGGGCACCTCGCTCTGGTGGTATGTGCAGTCGCGCAATAAAAAATCGCTGACGCTGAATCTGCGTTCTGCCGAGGGCCAGGAGATCGTGCGCAAGCTCGTGCAGGACGCCGATATCGTGATTGAAAACTTTCGCCCCGGTGCGCTGGAGAAATGGAACATCGGCTGGGAGCAGCTCTCGGCAATCAATCCGCGCTTGATCATGGTGCGGCTGTCGGGCTACGGCCAGACCGGCCCGGATCGCGATAAACCCGGCTTCGGTGTGATTGGCGAATCGATGGGCGGCCTGCGTTACGTCACCGGTTATGCCGATCGTCCGCCGGTGCGGCTGGGTGTTTCGATCGGCGATTCGATTGCCGCGCTCTATGGCGTGATCGGCGCGATGATGGCGCTGCAACACCGCCACGCGAGCGGGCGCGGTCAGATGGTCGATGTCGCCTTGTATGAGGCGGTGTTCAGCATGATGGAGAGCCTGGTGCCGGAGTTTGATGTGCTGGGCTTCGTGCGCGAACGCGCCGGCAACGCACTGCCTGGTATCGTGCCTTCGAACACCTATCCGACGCAGGACGGCAAGTTTGTCATCATTGGTGCCAATAACGACGCGATTTTCAAACGCCTGATGAACGCGATGGGGCGCAGCGATCTTGCCGACGATGTGCAACTCGCTACCAATGCCGGCCGCGTGCCGCGCACCGCCGAGATCGATGCCGCCATTGGCGCGTGGACGGCGGCGCATGATCTCGAGGTAGTGTTGAAGGCGCTCGATGGCGTTGATGTGCCGGCGGCGAAGGTCTATGACGTCGCCGATATCGTCAGCGACGCGCAGTATCTGGCACGCGATATGATCGAGCAGCATCGGTTGCCCGACGGTAAACCGGTGAAGCTGCCGGGGATCGTGCCGAAGTTATCCGACACGCCCGGTGCTACCCAGTGGATAGGGCCGAAGCTGGGTGAGCATACCGGGGAAATTTTGCGCGGCCTTGGTTACGATACGGCGGCACAGCAGGCGTTAAAGGCGCGTGGCGTCACCTGATTACGTTCTTGCCATTGAATAGCGTAGCAACCGCTGTTAGCCCGCACTGCATCGTCAATTGTTTTAACTGCAGCAGGATCACGGAGGCATCATCATGCTAGACCTCACCGGATATGGCCGACTGGCCGAACTGACTAAACTCACCGACCGCATGACCGCGGAGGCGTCGAAAGAAGCCATCGTCGCCGCAGCGCGTTTGCTGGCGTTGCAGGTCGGGCAATACCAGCGCAAATTCGGCGCCCTGCCGCTGGAGGATGCGATGGAGCTGCTGGAAACCAAGTCGCTGGGCGAAGAGCAGGCGGGCTGGGTTGCTGATGGGTTGGAGAACCTCGCGGTGGCGGTGGCCTCGGTCAAGGATGATGAGCGACCGCCCACCGTGCAATAGCGGAGGTTGGCGCTTCAATTAGCCCTGCGTTTTTCGGTAGAGCTTCCTGCCACGCGGCCACGCTGCGATGTGCGCTACACTTCGAGCTGGCTTCCTGAATTACCCATAAAAAAATACGCGCGGCGCTGCTGCGTAAACGCTATTTCGTCCCGAGGAGAACTTGCATGACACGTCATTTTTTCGCTCTGCAGTTGGGTTTGACGCTGGTCGCCGCGGCGACGGCGGTATTTGCCGCGGCACCGGTATCGCGCGTCGAGAGCAAAAACATGGAACTGGTCGGTCACAACGATCTGCAGGCGCGCACCGCCTATCAGCCGGTGATTCAGCGTCAGGGTGATCGTTATATCGCCTATGTTGGTCATCATGGCGATATCAAGGTCAATCCGTTAAACGGCCAGACCGAGAACAACGGCACCTCGATTATTGATGTGACCAATCCGAAAAAGCCGGTGCAGCTGGCGCATGTTCCGGGAGAGACCGGCAAGGCAGAACAGGGCGGCGCGCAGATGGTGCGCGTGTGTGGCGGCGATACGCTGCCCAAGGGCATCAAGGGCAAGTGGTACATGTTGCGGGTGTTTGGCAATGCCGCCCATGAAATCTGGGATGTGACCGATCCGGCCAAACCGTCGCTGCTGACCACCGTGGTCAAGGATCTGCAGGGAACACATAAAAGCTGGTGGGAATGCGACACCGGCATTGCTTACCTCGTCTCCGGTGTGCCCGGTTGGCGCGCAAACCGCATGACCCAGGTCTATGACCTCTCCGATCCGGCCAACCCGGTGTTCATCCGCAACTTTGGTTTGCCGGGGCAGGAGCCCGGCGCGAACGGGCCGGTACCGATGACGCTGCACGGCATGATGTCGACGGGACCGAAGGGTAACCGCATCTATTTCGGCTACGGCACCAATCAGGGCGGCGTCCTGCAGATCGTCGATCGCGAAAAACTGTTGAACGGGCCGAAAGAGCCGACGCCGGCAAATCTCTTGTACCCACAGGTTTCGCGTTTTGACATGATGCCGAACAACGGTGCGCATACGGTGTTTCCAATGCTGGGCGTTGAAATGCCCGAATATGCCAAGGCCAAGGACGGCAGCCCGCGCGATTTCATTGTCATCACCGATGAATCGATCCAGAAGGAATGTCTCGAAGGTCGCCAGCAGGTGTGGTTCGTCGATATCACCACAGAAACCAAGCCGATGGGCGTGTCGAACTGGACGGTGAAAGAGGCGGAGGGTAACTATTGCACGCGCGGCGGACGTTATGGCTCGCATTCGTCGAATGAAACCGCAACAGCCGTGTATCACAAGCGCATCATGTTCTTTACCTGGTTCAACGCCGGTCTGCGCGCGCTCGATGTGCGTGACCCCTACAACCCGAAGGAAATCGCTTATTACATTCCGGCGATGACCAAAAATACCATTGTTCTTGAAACCCCGGCGACCCAGCGCGGCAAGGTGAATGCGACGGCGGCGTCTGATCGTATGGCGATCCAGTCGAACAACGTGGATGTTGATGATCGCGGTTATATCTATGTGGTCGATCGCGCCAATACCGGCATGCATATTCTGCAGTTGACGGGCTCGGCACGCGCCATCGCCAACTGGCCCAAAAAGTAATCGTGATGGCCGCTGGCATCGGGCGCGCGCTGGCGGTGGCCGCTGCGCTGTTCGTATCATCCGGGGCGTTGGCGCAGGAATTTCCGCAGCGGCCAGTGCGCTTGATCACCGGTTCGCCGGGTGGCACCAGCGATTTCAGCGCCCGTTATATCGCGCAAAAGTTGGGCGAGCGCTGGCGGCAGCAGGTGGTGGTCGACAACCGGCCGGCGGTCGGCGGCATTGTCGCCGCGGAGATCGTGGCCAAGGCGAACCCCGACGGGCATACGTTGATTGTCAGCGGCATCAGCGTGCATGCAACCGCGCAGCATTTGATCAAGCGGCTGCCGTTTGATCCGCTGCGCGATTTCGCGCCGGTGTCCAACCTTACGCATTCGGGTATCGTCATCGTGGTCGTACCCACTTTGCCGGCGCAGAATTTGCGCGAATTCATTGCCTATGCCAAAGCGCGCACGGGTGGCGTTAATTACGCCTCTTCGGTGGCCGGTAGCAGCAGTCATCTCGCCGGCGAGTTGTTCAATCAGTTGACCGGTGCCGGCTTGGTCCATATTCCTTACAAGGGCGCCGGTTTTTCGCTGACCGCCTTGATGACCGCTGAGGTGCAATCGGCGTTTCTCGCCACCACCACCACCAATACGCAGGTCAAGGCCGGGCGTTTGCGCGCGCTGGCGTTGCTCAGTGAACATCGTTATCCCGGCATGCCCGAGGTACCGACTGCCGCCGAGCAGGGGTATGCAGGCCTTGAGTCTTATGTGTGGTTTGGATTGTTTGCGCCGGCACGCACGCCGCCGGCGCTGGTAGCGCGTATCAACCGTGAGGTGTCTGCGATTCTGCGTCATCCCGAGACGCTGCAGGCGATGCTCTCGCAGGGCGCGGAGCCGGCGCCCTCTTCACCGGAAGTCTTCGCCGCTTTCGTTAATAGCGAAAGCGCGAAATGGGGGCGCGTCATTCGCGCAGCGAAGATCGAGTTGCAATAAGTCACCGATCCCGCCGGCCGCCGCACGGTGGGGAGGGGGCGCAGATGTTAGACTCGCGCATCTGTGATTCGGGAGAATTTAATGCGGTTTGACTGGTCCACGCTGGGCGCCAAAGCGCCGACCGCCCTGGTCAGGGCACGTAATGTCACGCACCACGCGGTGCAATGGGTGGTGAAGGCGGCGCGCGCGAATCTGCCGGCGGCCGCTGACGATGAGCATGCAAACCTTGTCTGGGATGGCGCGCGGGCGGCTTTTATTTCGCAGCCGATCCCGACCGCCAATGCGGAGATTCGTATCGGTTTTAGCCTGCGTCGTTTTGCCTTGATCATTTTGCGTAACAACCGCGATCTTGATGAATACGAACTCGGCGGCCGCAAGGACGCCAGTGTGGCGGTCTGGTTTGATTCGGCGATGCGCGTGCTGGGCCTCCAGGGTGTCGGTGAGATTGAGTTGCCCTATACATTGCCCTCATTGCCGGTGTTGCGTGGCTCCGCCTACCATGTCAGCGGCGAGTCGGAAGCGCTTGAAGAACTGGCGCGTTGGTATGATGCCGCCGCCGATCTGCTGGCCGGAGTGGTGGCGGCGCAAAACCTCGAAGTGCCTGTGCTGTGCCATCCGCGACATTTAAATATCAACGTCCAACTTGGCCTGGGTGCCGACGCCGATGGCAGTCCGCGTTCGATCGCGGTGGGTATGTCGCCGGGGGACGAGCATTATGCGCAGCCCTATTTTTACTTGCGCACCACGCCGCGCTTGAAACAGGCCGATTTACCCTTGATCGCCGCCCCGGGGCGCTGGCATATGCAGGGTTTTGTCGGGGCGGTGGCGACTGCGGAAGATATTATTCTGCATTCCGAACCGCAGGCGACGGCGGTGGAATTTCTTCATACGGTTATTGCTATTGGACGGGCGCGCCTTGGTGTTTAAGCTGTTTTGTCGTCTTGCAGTCGTTGCGCTTTTTTGTTCATCAGCAAGCACGCTGTTTGCGGCAGATGCTTATCCGGCACGGCCGATCCGGCTGATTGTCGGGCTTGCCCCCGGCGGCACGCAGGACCTGATCGCGCGTACGGCTTCGCGTCAGGTCGCCGCGCAGATGGGGCAGAATTTTGTCATCGACAACCGTGATGGCGCCACCGGCATCATCGCCACCGATCTGGTCGCCAAGGCCGCGCCCGATGGCTACACACTGCTGCACGCATCGTCGGATTTTGTGATCAATACGCTGATGCACCGTAACCTCCCCTACGACATTTATCGCGACTTTGCGCCAGTGACCATCGTCGCGCATGGCGTGGGTTATTTGATGTTGGTGCATCCGGGGGTGGTCGCGCAAAATGTTAAAGAGTTTGTCGCACTGGCGAAAAAACCGGAAAGCCGGCTGAGTTTCGGTTCCGGTGGCATCGGCAACAATCTGCATCTGGCCGGTGAGTTGTTCAATATGCGTGCCGGTACGCGCTTGGTGCACGTCCCCTATAAGGGCGGCGCACCGGCGGTCAATGCGTTGATCGCCGGCGAGATACAGTCGCTGTTTGTGCCGCCGACGCCGACAGTGTTGCAGCAGTTGAAGACTGGCAGGCTCAGGGCGCTCGCATTCACCGGGACACGGCGCTGGGCCTTGCTGCCCGAGGTGCCGACCATGGTCGAGGGGGGCGTTACGGATTTTGTTTACACCGGTGCCTGGCACGGCTGGCTCGCCCCGGCGAAAACACCAAAGGAAATCATCGCCCGCTTGCAGGCCGAAACGCAAAAAGCCATGCAGGAAGCGCGTGTGCGCGAGCCGTTGATCGCCGCCGGTTACGAGCCTGCGGGCAGTTCGAGCGCGGACTTTGTGCGCATCATCAAGTCTGATGCGCAGAAGACTGCCGAATTGATGCGCGTGGCGGGGGTCAAACAGGAATAGCGCGGCCAG
>CAIWNB010000161.1 GCA_903913965.1 uncultured beta proteobacterium | reverse complement strand
GTCGACGATCATCGTCAGGGCCAAGATACGCCCGGCTGCATGAGGGCTGTCAACTGAGTACGAACGCATAAAAACTCCATTTCCAATTCAGGTCTAATCGAGAAGCGCTTGGCCCGCAGGGGCGGGTTCGCGCTTTGTTACTTGCTGTTGCCACTTCGGCTGATAAATACGCTTGCCAGGCAGCTTGCGCCGATCAGTACCGCAACCACCATCAGGGATGCTTCCACCGGTACGTGGTACCACGGCATGATCAACATCTTAACACCGATAAAAGTCAAGACCATCGCAAGGCCGTACTTGAGCAAATGGAAACGGTCTGCCACGTCCACCAGCAAGAAATACAGTGCCCGCAAACCAAGTATGGCGAACAGATTCGATGTGAACACGATAAACGGGTCGGTCGTGATCGCGAAGATGGCCGGGATTGAATCGACCGCAAACACCAGGTCCGTCACCTCGATCAGGATCAGCACCAGGAACAGCGGCGTGACATACCGCGCGCCATTCTTGACGATACTGAAGCGCTCGCCGTGATCACCCTCGGCCACGCGTAAGTGGCGGCGGGCAAAACGCAACACCGGGTTGTTGGCGACATCCGGTTCGGCATCCGCAGCAACCAGCATGCGTATGCCTGTGATGAGCAAGAAGGCGCCGAATATATACAGCACCCAGCTGAACTCGCTAACCACCCACGCGCCCGCAAGGATCATGACAGCGCGCATCACGATCGCACCGAGTACACCGTATATCAGCACCCGGCGCTGGTACTGCGCCGGCACTTTGAACGCGGTAAAAATCAGCAGGAACACGAAAACGTTATCCACTGACAGGGTTTTCTCGATCAAGTAGCCAGAGAAAAATTCCAATGCTTTCTCATTGGCGATTTCCGGCCCGGCCGTGCCATTCAGATACCACCAAAGGCCGCCGTTAAAGACCATTGCCAAGCAAAACCATACCGCCGACCAGATGGCCGCTTCCCTGACGCTGACCTTGTGCGCCTTGTTGCCACCGAATACGAACAGGTCGAGGGCGAGCATCAATACCACGAAGGCGATGAAACCGGCCCACATCGGCAGCGTTGCAATGCTTTCCAGGCCGTTCATCGGTAGCCTCCGACCGCGCAACGCTTGTCGCGCCCGCCGCGTGGTCCGTTGATGTCCGATAGCGCAACATGCAGTTTGCGCATGTGCCTGCCCGCCCGGCCCAACGCCGTCATCAGGCGCTTCTCGGTATAGACCCTCAATGCCGCGGTCAAGACAAAGCCATTTGCCTGGATGCTCATGCGCATAGTGTTTCTCCTGTTAGGAATCAATGACAGGCTCATCATAGTGTGATCAGACACATCGAACAAATCGAATATAATTGATAAACACATCGAAAAAATGGATTAATACCTCATTGGAGTAACGTCATGTCTTCGCTCAACTACAAGCACCTGCGCTATTTCTGGATGGTGGCCAAGACCGGCAGCATTGCGCGGGCGGCCGAGCAGTTGCACCTCAGCCCTCAATCGATTTCCGGACAGTTAAGCGAGTTTTCCGCCACCCTCGGCATTGAGTTGTTCCGCCGCGCAGGGCGCAACCTCGAACTGACCGACACCGCCAGGCGCATTCTCAGCTACGCCGAAGACATTTTCAGCACGGGCGATGAG
>CAIWNB010000160.1 GCA_903913965.1 uncultured beta proteobacterium | reverse complement strand
GAGTTGCGCAGCCGCCCGATAGGGCGAGCAGCACAGGGGAGTCCGCAGGACCGGCGAACCAGGGGCCGCCTTCTTTTGGTTACTTTTCTTGACGGTTCAAGAAAAGTAACTGGCCGCCGGGCCACCCCCGGCCAATAAGAAGTGCAGTCAGAAAAAAGATGCCTATACGTACGCCCCACCAACGAACGACGAGAGATACTAAAAAATCCAGCGTAATGCGCCACGCTACCCCGCACCTTGCTCCCCACCCAATCCTAAAACCTACAACGGCACCGCATAACTCAAAGCCCTGCCTTCAAGCCAGGCCCGCACATCGGTGATGAATTTGTGGTGCCGCCCTTCGCGTACTTCTTTGGTCGAGGTGCCAATGTGCGCGGCGAGCACGACGTTGTCGAGCGCACGCAGGGCCGCCGGCACTTGTGGTTCGTCGCGAAAGACGTCAAGCGCCGCACCGGCGATGCCGCCGTTTTGCAGCGCATTGATCAGCGCATCTTCATCGACGATGGCGCCGCGTGCGACGTTGACGAGAAAGCCTTCGGGGCCCAGCGCCTGCAGAATGCGCGCATCGACCAGGTCGCGCGTGGTTTCGCTGAGCGCACAGGTCACCACCAGACAGTCGACTTCGCGCGCCATGGTTTCGAGGTCTTCGTAATACGGCAGGGTGGTGTCGTCCTTGCGGCGCGGTCCGTGATAACAAACCCGCATGCCGAAAGCCGTGGCCAGACGCGCAATTTCGCGGCCGATACGGCCGAAGCCGATGATGCCGCAGCTCTTGCCACGCACTTCAACGCCGGCCGGAAATACGCCCGCTGCCCATTTGCCGGCGCGCACGAAGCGGTCTGATTCGCAGAGTCGGCGCATGACGGCGATGATCAAACCCATGGCCAGATCGGCCACCGGCTCAGCGGTGGAGTCCGGTGTATGCGTCACTACCACGCCGCGCCGTTTTGCTTCGGCGGGGTCGATTAGCGTGTAGTAGGGGCCAAAGCAGGAGAGCAATTCGAGCCCGGGTAACAGTTCGAAATCGCGCCGGCTGAAACCATATGGCGTGGTGGTGACCGCCACGCGTATCGCCGTGCCGCGGTTGTGCAGGAAGGCTTCGGGTTCATTGATGGTCCACAGACGGTGCACCGTGAAGTCGCGTTCAAGGTCGGCGATCGCCGGTTCGTATATCGCGCGCAGTATGACTAGTTCAGGTTTCATCAGGGCTCAAGTTTGATGTTGGAGTCACGCACGACCTTGACCAGGCGTGCCTGGTTGTCGCGCAGAAAAGTGCCGAATTCTTCGGGCGTGTTGCCGACGGGGAATTGATTGAGTTGTTCGAGACGCGCTTTGATTTCAGGCGTCTGCGTGGCGCCGGCAAAGGCTGCGTGCAGTTTCTTGATCGCAGCGGGCGGCGTGCCGGCGGGGGCGACCACCCCGGCGAAGGTTTGCACATTGATCTGCGGAAAACCGAGTTCGGCAAAGGTCGGCACCGTGGGGATCGCGGCCAGGCGTTTTGCGCTGGTGGCGGCGAGCCCGCGCAGACGCCCGTCCTGCACAAATGGCACAACGCCTGAACCGGCAAACAGCATCGGCACCTCGGCGGCCACCACCGCGGTGACCGCGGGACCGGCACCCTTGTACGGAATGTGCACCATCTTCAGGCCGAAGTGGTTGCGGAATTGTTCCATCGCGAGATGGCCGGCGCTGCCGTCACCAGGCGAGCCGTAATTGACTTTGCCCGCGTTGGCTTTGACGTGATCAACGAGTTCCTGCACCGTCTTCGGCGCAAACGTTGGCGGGGCAACGAGTATCAACGGTGTGGCGGTGATCAGGCTCACCGGGGTGAAATCTTTCAGCGCGTCGTAGCCGGCGTCTTTGACCAGCGTCGGATTGATGATGAACGCCGGGTCCATCACGCCGATGGTGTAACCGTCGGCGGGTGAGGTTTGCGCCATGCGCGTGCCGATCAGCGTGCCGCCGCCGGCACGGTTGTCAACGATCAGCGATTGGCCGAGTAGTTCCATCGTCTTGGCCTGCACGATACGGATGGTGATATCCGAGCCGCCTCCCGCCGCGTAGGGCACGATGACGCGCACCGGGCGCGTTGGGAAGTCTTGTGCGTAACAGGCGCTTGCAACGGCGGCAGTTATGAAGAGAGTGCTGCAGGCGGCGATTAGGGGCAGAAGGCGTTTGCGCATGAGAGGCTCCTCGATCTGGACGCGCCGCCGTGACGGCTGCGCGTAACCCGGTGGATGACGCTTATTGCGGTTCAATTTTCGCGGCACGCGCGATCTCACGATAGCGTTTGAGATCGGCGCGAAAAATCTGCTCGAATTGCGCGCGTGAGTCGGTGACCGGTTCAGAACCGGCGGCGAGGATGCTGTCGCGCAGTTGCGGCGATTGCAGGGCGAGCCGGATTTCCTGATGCAGGCGGTTGACGATGGCCTCGGGTGTGCGCGCCGGCGCGAACCACGCGTGCCAGCCGGTTTGATAGACAAAACCGGCATAACCGCTTTCGACAAAGGTCGGCACCTCGGGCAGCGCCGGCAGGCGCGCCGCGCCAGTAAAACCGAGTGCACGCAGGCGGCCCGCCTTGACGTGCGCGAGTGTGGTGACGGCGGCGGCAAAATGCACATGGACTTCGCCGCCCACCACCGCGTTGAATGCCGGTCCGCCGCCTTTGTAAGGCACATGTTGCAGCGAGATGCTGGCATTCATATTGAGCAGTTCACCGACCAAATGTTGGCCGTTGCCGATCCCGGCGGTGCTGTAGCGCAACGGTTTCTCACGCGCCAACGAGACGAGATCCTTCAAGCTCTGCGCACCGGTCGAGGGGTGTGCGACGAACACATAGCCCGGACCGTTGACGAAGTTGGCAATCGGCACGAAATCCTTTTCCGTGTCGTAGGGCAGCTTGCGATAGATCGCCGGATTGATGGCAAACACCGATGCGGTACTGAGCAGGGTGTAGCCGTCAGCCGGCGCCTTCGACACGATATCGATGCCGATGATGCCGTTGGCGCCGCCGCGGTTGTCGACAACGATGGTTTGACCCAGCCTGCTTTCAAGCTGGCGTGCGAGCAGGCGCGCCATGACATCGACGCTGCCACCCGATGGTGCCGGCACCACCAAGCGCACCGGATGATCGGGGTAGCCGTCGCCGCCGCGCCCGCGTTCAGCCGCATGGACACCGCTGCAGCACAGCAGGGCTGAGAGCAGCGCGCCCTGTACGAGCGTCGGCGGGGTACGGTTCAGACCAGCAGCCCCGGCTTTTTCAAATACTGTTCGCGGATCGCATCGGCCGTCCAGCAGGCCAGCGCACCGATGGTGGCGGTCGGCGGGTTGGCGCTGTTGTTCGGGAAGGCGCTGCCGCCGACGACGAACACGT
>CAIWNB010000159.1 GCA_903913965.1 uncultured beta proteobacterium | reverse complement strand
GGGCCGGCGATTGAAGCGGCGCGCGCCGCAGTCAGCATCCCCGTGCTCAAACCCAACGAGGCGATGATGGAAGAAGCCATCGCCACCGGACCGCGTATCGTGTTGCTCGCCACCTTCGAACCGAGCCTGCCGGCAATGCAAGCCGAGCTCGAACAACTGGCCGCTGCACGCAATGCCCGCATCAACATCAGCACGCGTGCGATTCCTGCGGCCCTCAAGTCGCTGGAGACCGGCGACGGCGCGGCGCACGACGCGCAAATTGCAGTAGCCGCCGATGAATTCAACGACTGCGATGCATTACTGCTCTGCCAGTTTTCCATGGCGAGTGCCGCCGAGGGCATACCGGCGCAGCGCGGCCGCAGCGTCTTTACCAGCCCGTATTCGGCGGTGGCGCGACTCAAGCAATTGTTGGTCAGCCACTAAAGCACCGGATCTCCCCCAACCCGCCACTAACGCCCTGCAGGAGGCCACCATGCAACGACTCATCCGCCTCACCCTGTTCAGCTTCTGTACCGCGGCCGTGATGGCGCCGGCGCAGGCGCAAACCTATCCATCGAAGGCGGTGCGTTTTGTCGTACCGTTTGTCGCCGGCGGCCCCACCGACATACAAGGCCGCATGCTGGGCGAAAAACTCAGCCAGCGCCTGGGACAGCAGTTCATCATCGACAACCGCGGCGGCGCCAACGGCAATATCGGCATGGAACTGACCGCCAAAGCACCACCCGACGGCTATACCATTGTCATTGCAACGGTCGGCACCTGGGCGGTCAATCCCAGCCTCTACAAGACCATGCCCTATGATCCGGTGCGCGATTTTGCGCCCATCATGCAGGTGTCGGGTTCACCCGGCGTTCTTGTCGTCCATCCGTCTGTGCCGGCGAAATCAGTGAAGGAACTGGTTGCACTGGCGCGTTCGAAGCCGGGCAAGCTGGATTACGGCTCATCCGGTGTCGGCGGCTTCGGCCATATCTCGGGAGCGCTGTTCGGCCTGATGACCAAAACCGAGATGGTGCATATTCCTTACAAGAGTTCAGCGCCGTCATTAACCGACCTGATCGCCGGACAAATACAGGTATTGTTCAACAACGCGATCTCGACGGTGCCCTATATCAAATCAGGTCAAACCCGCGCACTGGCGGTAACCAGTCTCAAGCGCATGGCTGCGCTACCCGAACTGCCGACCATCGACGAATCCGGCGTCAAGGGCTATGACAATTCTTCATGGTCGGCGGTGGCAGCGCCCGCTGGCACGCCGAAAGAAATCGTCACGCGACTCAATAGCGAACTCAATGCGATTTTGAAAATGCCCGACGTGATGGATAAAAATGCCTCCTTCGGCGCCGACGCGGTAGGCGGCACGCCAGAGCAATTTGGCGACTACCTCAAATCGGAAATCACCAAGTTTGCGCGCGTGGTTAAGGAGGCGAAAATCTCCGCCCAGTAAACCGGAAGCGAAGATCTCCGCTCAACAAACCCGCAGCGAAAATCTCCGCCCAGCGAAGCGGCAGCGAAGATCTCTACTGCACTAAGCAGAACCGGAGATTTACCCTCAAGATGCGGGGGTTGTAGGGCATGCACCACCCACACAGCCCCCAATCTGCAGAGCGGCCGTAGGGTGCGCACCGCGCACGCAAGACAACAGTGTTGGTGCACTGTGCATACCCTACGCGATACTGTATTTACTTCCGCGAATAATCCACAAAGCCCGCACGGTTCGGCATAGCCACCTGCGGCAGCGTCTGCGCATTCATCACCGCCTCGGCCGGCACGATGGCATTGATGTTCAGCATGTAAGCCGTGACCGCATAGACTTCGTCATTACTCAGCGACATCGGCGCATTCACCGGCATGGAGCGACGCACGTAATCAAACAGCGTCGTCGCATAAGGCCAGTAGCTGCCCACCGTGCGCACCGCATCGGCGGAGGCCAGCGTGCCCTTGCCACCCGCAATAGCATCGGCCGGTTTTCCCACGCCCTTTTCACCATGGCAGGCCACGCACTTGGCCGTATACACCGCCAAACCTTGCTGCACACTACCGCTGCCGGCCGGCAGTCCGACGCCGCTCGGTGGAATACTGATGCTCCACGCTTTGACTTCATCTGCGCTGGCGACACGCCCCAGTGCCGGGCCCGGCACGGAGGATTGTTGCAGCGTACCCTGCGTGGTGCAGGCACCCAGCAGCAGCATTGCCACGGCGGAAACCGCCAAACGTTTAGAGATAAACATTGCTGACACTCCCATCGGCGGCAACCGCCCAGGTCTGAATCATGTTGTTGTGATAACGGTTCGCTGGCGAGTAGATCGCGCTCCATGCCGCACGCGTCGGTTGCACATGGCCTTTCTCATCGGTGGCACGGCTTTGCAGCATGGCTGGAGCCCCGCTCCATTCCCACGGCAAGCGGAACCGCGTCAGCGCTTTCGACAACACCGGCCCCTGCAACACCGCCTCGCGCCAGTTCGCGCCACCGTCGCTCGACACCTCGACCTTAACGATGCGCCCGGCCCCAGACCACGCAAGGCCGGAAATTTCATGCAGCCCTTTACTCGGCACGTTCAGGGTGCCCGAGGGTTGTGTAATCAGCGATTTCACACCAAGTTGAAAATCAAACTGACGCGCCGTGCCGTCACGCAGCAAGAGGCTGTACTTGGACGTCTCATCCTTCGTGTGCATAGGAGCTGCAGCAAGCTCCAGACGGCGCAACCATTTGACGTTCATGTTGCCCTGATAGCCCGGCACCAATAGTCGTAGCGGATACCCCTGCTCGGGACGGATACGTTCGCCATTCTGATAGAGCGCAATGATTGCGTCGTCATAGGCCTTTTCAAGTAATACGCTACGGCTCATCGCCGCAGAATCGGCCCCCTCGGCAAGAAACCATTTGGCGCCGGGCTCAACGCCCGCCTCATCGAGCAGCAGTGACAAGGACACGCCTGTCCATTCGCTGCCTGACAACAAACCGTGTATCGCGGCGCAATTGGCCTGCGCCGGTTTAGGCAGCGTATTGGCCGAACTGTTGCCGGCACACTCAACAAAGCAGGTGCGCGACACCATCGGATAACGCAGGAGATTTGCCACCGTAAATACCAGCGGCTTTTTCACCATGCCGTGGATCAACAACTTGTGTTGCGCCGGATCAATCTCGGGCACGCCGTTGTGATGACGTTCAAAGTGCAGACCGTTAGGCGTAATCGTGCCGTTGAGTGTTTGCAATGGCGTACGTGAAGTTCCGGTGCCCGGCGAGATCGGGCCATAACTCGGCGTCACGGTACGTAATACCTTTTCTTCGAATTTCGACGGCTGACCGTAACTGCGCATCGGCGTGCCGGGCGTGGTGGACCACGCCGGGAAGTCCTTGCCGATCGGATCGGCGGCGCGTACTGGCACGGCTGCCACCGCTGCCACCGCAGCTACCGCACCTGCGGCACCCAGACTACGTTTCAAAAATTGCCGGCGTTCGCGTGTCGCTTCCATAACGCCAACGACGACATCATCTGCGCGCAGATCAGTGCGCACAGGAACACTGCTTTTCTTCATGCTTCCCCCCGGATGACTCGCGATTATTATGTCTGATTCGCGCTAGAATCGATGCGATACGACCTCATCATATCCAAGTTATCGCGCAGCCGCTACGCGCTTTTAGGGGAATCCAACATGCGCCACATCACCTTTTTATCACTGCTCGCCGCTATTAGCCTTGGCCTCGCCATTCCGGCCGCAGACAGCGCGGAAACCACCGGCAGTCCGGCGCAGACGCCGGCACGTAAATCCGCCGCGATTAAAACCAGCGGGCCACTATCGATCGCGCAACAGGGTTACTTTTACGTCAACGGCCAGTACACCACCAGCAAGGATGGCCAGATCATGGTTGGCCAGATGTTTGTGCAATATCAAATTCCACAGGCACGCACACAAAAATATCCCATCATCATGGTGCACGGCGGCGGCCAAACCGGCACCAACTTCCTCGGCACCCCCGACGGCCGTCCGGGCTGGGCTGAATATTTTCTGCGTCAGGGCTATGCCGTCTATGTGGTTGATCAGCCGGGTCGCGCGCGCTCCGGTTATTTCACCGACATCTATGGCCCGACACGCCGCCCGAACGCCAAAGCGATGTCGGAACGTTTCACCGCCCCCGAGCTAACGGAGCTCTATCCGCAGGCAAAACTGCACACGCAATGGCCGGGCAAGGGCGTGCCGGGAGATCCGATCTTCGACCAATTCTTCGCGTCACAAATGGAAGACATGCTGAACCTGACAGCACTCGAAGACATGAACCGTAATGCGGGTGCAGCACTACTCGACAAGATCGGCCCGGCGATCCTGCTCACGCATTCGCAATCCGGCCCGTTTGGCTGGGGCATTGCGGATCTGCGTCCGCAGCTGATCAAAGGTGTGCTTGCCGTCGAGCCAAGCGGCCCATCGTTTTACGAAGCGGCGATGACCGGCGCTCCCGGTTGGTTCAAGGACGGCCCGATCGGCCGCGCCTGGGGTATCACCCGCATGCCGATGACCTTTGATCCGCCCGCCAGCGAGGCCAAAGATCTCGTCATGGTGCGGCAGGAAAAAGCGGACAGCGATGGCCTGGTGCGCTGCTGGCAACAGGACGCCCCGGCGCGCCAGTTGGTCAATCTGAAAAACATCCCGATCCTGATCCTTACCAGCGAATCGTCGTATCACGTGCCTTATGACCACTGCACCTCGAAGTTCCTCACCCAAGCCGGCGTCAAACATCAATTCGTTCGCCTGCCGGAAGTCGGCATCCGCGGCAACGGACACATGATGATGCTGGAAAAGAATAATCTTGAGGTCGCGGCGTTTCTTGGCGGGTGGGTGACGAAAAACGTGAAGTAACGCGTCGTGCGATACTCCTTTGCATTGCGCTGGATCACTTGTATACGGCGCAATGCGCTTCGCTTATTACGCCCTACAACGTAGTAGCCGTGCTACCCCCGGCTACAACGTTGCCGCTACCGGGCCACCCCCGGCCAATACGAATCGCAATCAGCAAACAATGCGAAAGCGCGTGAGCAACAAGATGCCTACCCCACGATCAATTCGTGCTGCGCAACCCCACATCACGAATTAATTTTCCCCACTTCTCATAGTCGGCGCGCACCCTGGCGGTGAACTCGGTCGGCGTCATCGGCATCGCTTCGACGTTTTGACTGGCATAGAACTCGCGCACCTCGGGCATCGCCAGGACTTTCGCAATCATCACGTTCAAGCGTTCGACGATCTCGCGCGGCGTGGCGGCCGGCGCGAAAATCCCGTGATAGGCGCTGTAATCGTAATCCGGCACGCCAGCCTCCATCATGGTCGGCAACTCGGGCATTACTTCGGAACGATTGCGGCTGGTGATCGCCAGTGCGCGCAGCTTGCCGGCCTTTACATGGGGCGCCATCACGATCACGGAAAAAATCATCATCTCGGTACGACCGCCCATCAGATCAGCGAGCATCGGGCTGGTCGAAGCATACGGCACGTGTACCGCATTGATGCGTGAGCGCGCCTTGAACAGCTCGGTGGCGAGATGAAAGCCGGTGCCGTGCCCCGGCGTGCCGAAGCTGATCTGCCCCGGCTTGCGCCGCGCCAGCGCTACCAGTTCAGCAACGGTTTTAGCGGGCACCGAAGGATGAATCACCAGCACCGCGGAAAATTGTCCAAGTGGCGCTACCGCCACCAGATCGCGCAACACATCGACTGACATCTTTTCCTGCATATGCGGATTCGTCGTGATGGTCGAACCCGGGCCGCTGAACACCGTGTAGCCATCGGCAGGCGCCTTGGCCACCAGTTCGAGTCCAATATTGCCCGAGGCGCCGGGACGATTATCCACAATGATCTGCTGACCGCTGACGTCGGTAAGTCGGCGCGCCATTGGCCGCAGCAGTGAGTCGCTGTTGCTACCGGCGGAAAAGCCGATCACGACGCGGATCGGTTTCGATGGATAGGATGCGTTTGGCGTCTGCGCCGACGCAACCGACGCAACTACACACAACATGCCCGCCAGCCAACGCGCCACGCCATATTGCTTGCGAACCGTCTGCGCCTGCCTCTGCGACCCTGTTTTTTTCATCAGGTCTCCTCCCGATAGAACGAAACTAACCCCAACGCATAGCCTGCGCCACGCACCTGCCGCGTTTAACCGACAAGATCTTTCATCACCGCATACAGATTGTTCTGCGCCTCGAAACCGATTCCCGGGCGCTGTGGCAGTTTCAACCAGCCGTTATCCACCTTCGCCTCGTCGGCGAACCCGGCAAACACGCCGAACACATCCGGATAGGCTTCGCAGCCGCCAAGCCCGAAGCCGCCGACGATATGCAACGTCATCTGGTTGCCGCCATGCGGAAAGATCGAGGTGCGTTTCCATTTGTGGCGCTTCAACATCTCGAGCGTGCGCGCGAACTGTGTGATGCCGTAAGACTGCGGCACATCGATCTGGATAATGTCGCGGTCTTCGCGCATGCCCCCAAAGCGCACCAGGTTTTCGATGTCGCCAGTGGAAAACAAATTCTCGCCGGTGCCGATGGGTGAATCATAAACAGAGGCAAAGTCGGCGAGCAGCGCGTAATCCAACGGATCGGTCGGCTCCTCGAACCAGCGCAGCTTGAAGTCCTTGAGCGCCTGCGCATATTGCAGCGAGCGTGCACGATTGAAACCGGCATTGGCATCGACGGCCAGACGGTCGCTGGAGCCGACCACCTTGATGCCGGCCTCGACGCG
>CAIWNB010000158.1 GCA_903913965.1 uncultured beta proteobacterium | reverse complement strand
GAGCCGGTGACCAGCGCGAGCTTTCCTTTGAGTCCGAGATCCATGCCTTGCCCCCTGTCAGAACCGCTACTGGCTAATCAACCTTGACGCCTGCCTCGCGCACCACCTTCGACCACTTCGGCACTTCTTTTTGCATGAAGGCGGCGAATTCTTCCGGCGTGTTGCCAACGACATCGCCCCCCTCCCCCCTGAAGCGCTCCTGCACATCCGCCTGTTTGAGGATGCGCACGATATCGTCGTGCAGTTTGGTCATAATTTCTTTCGGCAATCCGGCGGGTGCCAGCACGCCATACCAGTTCACCGCTTCGTAATCCTTAACGCCGCTCTCAGCCACCGTCGGCACCGACGGCAGCGGCGCGAGACGCTTTGCACTGCTCACCCCAAGCGCACGCAGCTTGCCGGCGTTGATCAAAGGCAACGCCGGCGGCATGCTGCTGCCATAGATGATGATCTGACCGCCGATCAATTCGGTGATGGCCACTGACGCGCCCTTGTAGGGAATGTGCAGCATGTCGATCTTCGCCATCGACTTCAGCATCTCCAGCGACAAATGACCGATGGTGCCGTTGCCGGGCGAACCGAAGGTCACCGCGCCCGGTCTGGCTTTGGCATAAGCCACCAGATCCTTCACGTTCTTCGCCGGGAAAGACGGATGCGCAACAATCACAATCGGGGTGGCAATCACCTGCGTAATTGGCTGCAGATCCTTCAGCGGATCGTAGGGCAATTTGGCGTAAAGACCGGGCGCGACGGCGATGTTCGAAGCCTGCCCCAGCACCAGCGTATAACCATCCGCCGGCGTTTTCGCGGCGATGCCCAGGCCCAGCGTGCCACCACCACCGGGCCGGTTGTCGGCCACCACCTGCACGCCCCACAGCTTGGAGAGTTCAGCCGCGATCACGCGCGAAATGAGATCCGTGCCACCGCCCGGCGGGAAGGGCACCACCCAACGCACCGGTTTGGCCGGATAGCCCTGCGCGATCGCGGTGGTTGCACACGACAGCAATACAGCAACGAATAGCTTTTTCATGATCGCCTCCGGTTAAATACGGTTTTACTCGGTCGCGCGCGCCACACCATCGGCAATGAGTTGGTCGATGGCCGGGGCCGCATAACCCAGCGCGGACAATAGCTCGCGCGTATGCTGCCCAACCTGCGGCAGATCAATCCGCGTGCCCAGCCGGTGACCGCCGATTTCAATCGGCAGCGCCGGCACCTGGGTCTTGATGCCGTTCATCAGCGTGATGTCGTTCAAACCGCCCGACGCTTTAAGATGCGGATCATCAAACAGGTCTTCCGGCCGCGAGATCGGTGCATACGGCAGACCGAGTTTTTCGCAACGGTCCATCAATTCCTGCTTGCTCATTTTTTTAAAAATCGCGGTGAGGATGGGAATCACGCGCGGCCGCTCGGTGACGCGCATCGGATTGGTCTTCAGCGCCGGATCATTGAACAGCTCCGCGAGGCCAAACGACTCGCAAAACACCTTCCACTGCGTATCAGTAACCACGCCAACGAACACCTGCTCGCCCTCGGCGGTGGTGAAAGTGTCATACACCGCCCACGCGCGCACGCGATCGGGCATCGGCACCACGGGTTTACCGGTCATGAAACCTTCGAGCATGTGCTGCGCCATCAGAAACACATTATTTTCAAACAAGCCGCTTTGCACATACTGGCCTTCGCCGGTGGTTTTGCGCTGAATGATGGCGGAGAGGATGGCGATGGCGCCGAACATGCCGCCCATGACGTCGTTCACCGACGCCCCTGCGCGTAGTGGCCGTTCACGCCCACCGGTCATATAGGCAAGCCCGCCCATCATCTGCACGACTTCGTCGAGCGCCGTACGGTTTTCATAGGGGCCGGGCAGAAAACCCTTGTGCGAGCAATAAATGATATCGGGCTTGAGCGCCTTCACCGCCGCATAGCCAAAGCCAAGCTTATCCATCGCGCCGGGACGAAAGTTTTCACTCACCACGTCGACGGTAGCCATTAACTTCAAAACAATCTCGCGACCCGCTGCTGATTTCAAATCAACAGCAAGACTTTTTTTATTGCGGTTATAGGTCGGAAAAAATCCCGCGCCCGAGGCCGGCAGATGCCGCGTGTGATCGCCGTCGAGCGGTTCGATCTTGATCACTTCGGCGCCCAGATCGGCGAGCACCAGACCGCAGGTCGGCCCCATCACCATGTGCACGAATTCGAGTACCCGTACACCGTCGAGCGGCAGTTTTTGATTTTGACTCATTCAATTCCTCGAAACTCAGAAAGTTCAGCCACAGAGAACGCCGGGGGCACAGGGTAAACCCAATCCGCGCGCACTGTGCGCCTGGTGTCAGAAGTGTCTGCCACGGCCCCTCGCCCCTGCCCGCTCCCCGCATCGCCGGGCGAGGGCGTTTCAAAACGAGGCTAACGAGCGCAGGCGTTAATGCCTGCCGCCGCCACGTAACCATACAGCGGCTCGTCGGGTATGCCTTCGCTCAGGATCTGACGCACGGCGAGCAGTTTCTCGAGATCAACACCGGTGCGAAAACCCATCGACTCAAGCATATAGACCAGGTCTTCGGTGACGATGTTGCCGCTCGCCCCCGGCGCAAACGGGCAGCCGCCCAACCCGGCGAGCGAAGCGTCAAAAGTACGCACACCGATATCCAATGCGGCGAGCACATTCGCCAACCCGAGGCCACGCGTATTGTGGATGTGCAGCCCGGCGACCTGACCAATCTCTGCCTGGACGAGTTTATAGACGCGGCGGATCTGCGCCGGGTTCGCCATGCCCGTGGTGTCGGCCAGCCCGACCTCATCGCAACCGGCCTCCATACTCGCCACTGCCAGACGCAGCACTTCACTCTCCTTCACCTCGCCCTGGATCGTGCAACCGAACACCGTCGACAGGCCCGACTCGATCTTGGGGCGTTTGTCTTTGGGCATCTCATCGCGCGCTTCGCAGATGCGGCGCACATCGTCCATCATCTGATCGGGCGTCTTGCGCACATTCGCCAGGCTGTGTTCATGGCTCACCGACACCGGCAACGTAATCTTCTGCGCGCCAGCCTCCATCGCACGGATCGCGCCCTTGAGATTGGGGGCCAGCACCGCCACCGTCAAATGGGGGATGGTCAACGCATGCGCAACAATTTCTGCAGCATCGACCATCTGCGGAATCAGCTTCGGCGGCACAAAGGAGCAGACCTCGATCTCGCGCAGCCCCGCGGCGGCGGCTGCCGTGATCCAGCGCTTCTTGAATTCGGTGGGCATGAACTGCTTGGCATTCTGCAAACCGTCGCGGGGCCCGACCTCGCTGACCAGCACATCGATGTCACTCATGGTGTTCTCCGTGGATTGATGGCGGCGCACCGTGACGCATGCGCGCAACCCACAGTATTTAGGCCAAGGCGCAGGGGCTGTCAACCGGCTGCGGGATCCGGCGCGACGACACACACCTGTGATGACAACGCGAAGGAATGATGCAGACCGAAATGCCCTTCCGGAAAAGAGAAAGAAATTTGATTTAACGCAAACTACATATTTAGTTTATTTGTCACATTTTTATTTTTTACACGCATAATCTGAAACGGTTGCAGCCCGGCCAACACGCCTGCCTTCCCAACGAAAAAACCTGATCAAGGGAGCACCATGCGAACCGCAAAAAAACCGCGCCATGAGAACTCTGCACGCAGATTCACCCCTTTCGTTGCGGCCCGTTTTTTCCTTCTTTTTACGCTGGCTTTAAGCGCACTTCCTGCATCTGCGCAAAAGGTTTCAAATCTAATATTTTTCGGGGACAGCAATACGGATAGCGGCCGCTATGCCATATTGCCCCAATATACGACCGGACCGAATGCAGGCGTATTGAACCTGCACGGCGCATACACCACGCCCGGTGGTTTTATGTGGTCTGAATATCTGGGTAAAAGCTTCGGTATAACGGTCACGACTACGGCAACTGCCAATGCCAACATCCTGGCACCGGGCGGCAATAACTTCGCCGCTGGAAATGCCAGAATCAACCTGGCGGGCGATGCAAATATCGGCGAGAACGCATGGTCGACCCAACAACAGATTAACGCCTACCTCTTGTCGACAGGTGGCCGCGCGGATCCCGGCGCTGTTTACATCCTTAATATCGGCACCAACGATTTAAAGCCAACCACCACCGGCGGGTTGGGTAATGTCGTCAATCCCGGCGGGGTTTCCAACTTTGCCGGACTAAGAACGCTGGCACAACAAACCTCAGACCTCGCCGCTACCCTACAGGCAGCGGGCGCGAAATACATCCTCGTTCCCAACATGGCAAGCGCCCCCGGAACACGAAACTCCGCCGCATGGGCCGCAGCAGGATTTCCAGCCGCGGTAGGACCGTTTGATCAAACCTGGATCAATTCCCTAAATTTTTATAATCAAACGACATGGAACAATATTTCCAGCAGGGGAATTAATTTCGTCCCCCTGGATTTTGCTGGACTGGGCGACTATGTCCTGCTGAACGCCACAAGATTTGGCATCACCAATACCAATATCGCGACACCTGCTTGCGGTGCGGTGGCGGCGGTTGATTGCCGATTGGCCGATCTGGTTACGCCAAACGCAATGAACACACATTTCTTCGCCGATACCATCGGACACCTCGCCTCCGTGGCCCAAAAAATAGAGGCGGACTATGTTTATAACCTGGTCGTTGCACCGAGCGAGATTTCCCTCCTCGCCGAGGTGCCGTTGAAAACCCGTGCCTCAATGGTGGAAACCTTCAGAACCAATATTCCATTAAAGTTTGGAAGCGTCGGCGAAAGACATACATGGGTAGGCGGCGATGCTGCACAGTTGAAGGTGACCAACAGTTTTACCGGTATCAATTCGGGCCTGCAAACGCCTGCGGCCTTGACGATCGGCACTGACTATCAGCTATCACACCGGTGGTTGGTCGGTGTTGGCGCCACTTCAAGCACCGTCCGTCAACCGCTGGGGCTGGGCGGCAAATTTGAACAAACTGAAACGGTGGCAAGCCTATATGCCGCATTCCGGAACGAAGGCGTTTTTTTTAATACGATAGCCAGCGCCGGCAATATGACAAATACCATAAGAAGGCAGGTCAACCTCGGCATCACCACCGAATATAACCAAGCGGACAACAAAGGCTCCAACCTATCGTTGGCACTACAAGCCGGATTCAACTCAGAAGCAGATCTTCATAAAGCAATCCTCACACACGGCCCCGTAGCAGGCATACTTGCACAGCGCGTGAGAATTGACGGTTTGACGGAAACAAATTCGGGCAGCGGATATACCGCCCTCTCATTTGCCGGACAAACACGCTGGTCGGCTGTTACTGAGCTTGGATACCAGGCTAGTATCGACCTCGGAATGTGGCGACCCTTCGTAAAAGTATCTGCGAATCACGAACTGGCGGAGAACAACCGAGTTATCACAACGTCACTGACTACAGTTGCCGCCCCAAGCTACACGATGCCTGCCTCACAACCAGGACGCGACTGGATATCCAGCACGATCGGCTTGCGTGCCAGATTGAGTCGCGACGCAACGGCTTACGCGACACTAAACACCCAAAACGGACAACGCAACATGGGTAGCTACGGGGCTTCAGCCGGTATAAACCTGGCGTTTTGAAAAACGCAAAACACACTGGCGCGTGCAGTTGTCGATTGACAGCACGATCGAAGTCGATATCCGCGAATAATTGAGCGAGCCGGGTTACGAGCCGTCGCGCATCGTCACTGTTTTTGGCCTCGCTGAAGTCTCCGCATGGAAACATGGGGTCAGTTGGCCCGGCAATATTGACATTCCGATTGGGCCGCCTTATTAGAACCGAAGGGTACCGACCAAGGCTTTCCGGCGATCAGTCATAGCAAAAAGCCCTGTTGTTTTCCCATGCGAAGGCGTGCGCGACCGGCCATAATCAGCTGGCTGCGTTTGATGGAATCAAGATGCAGCGCCTGATACACAAAAGCGGACTGCAGACATCGCGTTTCGAAAGAAACTGTAGTCTGTTCCGCTCTTGCCCCATCCACACATTGATCAAAATTGCACTTCAAACTTGAATCCGCGTTAAACCAAAGAAGTCCGCATCGCGAATATTTTCATCAAGCGCTCCATGTCAAAACCCAAAATCCGTTTGATCTTCCCGCTCGTGCTTCACACTCATCCTGCCCTCCGGTCTGGCGTACCTCGCCCTCGTGCGCCTCTTCGTCCAGTTCGCTGCGGAAGTCGGTTGACGCTCCATTGCGAAATGGTGCTGGGGCATTCCGGCTAGTTTGATGCGTGGACGGCGTGGCATTGGACTATCTCAAAATGTCAATTGATGCTGACCCCTTTCAAAATGGAATATCATGGTCGCGCCCTGTAGCCGCACCTCTTGCGACGAAAGAAACAGTGGCCTGTCCACTTGTGCGACGCCCTGTGTAAAAGGGGCTACGCATTCGCCAATGCAGCCAATACAGCGCCTGTAACGGTTTTGTCACATGGAATTCATAAAATAGAAGCTCTCCAAGCTTCCTCACTCAGCGATTGCCTCTATGCCTATTGATTTTGAAGATTCTAACGACGAGCTCCGACACATTCGCCTCTCTGGACGACTCGATATCCAAGGCACCGGGGAAATCGAGGCCAAGTTTGCAGCCTTGGCGGCTTCGTCCAAACGCCGGGTTATCGTTGATCTGAGCGAGGTCAGCTTCCTCGCCTCCATCGGTATTCGGGCGATCATCACCAACGCCAAGGCACAGATGCAACGCGGTGGGCGCATGGTGTTGTTCGTGGGCGAGAATGCATCGGTCGCCAAAACGATAGACGCCACTGGTATCTACACGCTGGTCCCGACGTTCTCTGCCCTGGTTGACGCTGAGCGAGCCACCACCGCGTAAAACAAACTGAATGCGATGGATTTGACTGT
>CAIWNB010000157.1 GCA_903913965.1 uncultured beta proteobacterium | reverse complement strand
TGGCAACGATGTCACCGGTGTGTCGCCATGGCAGCGCGACATCGGCATGGTGTTTCAAAACTATGCGTTATGGCCGCATATGACGGTGGCGCAAAACGTTGCCTTCGGCCTTGAAGAACGCCGTCTGCCGCGCGCCGAAATTACCCGCCGTACCGCCGCTGCGCTCGATCTCGTCGGCCTCGCCGACTACGGCGCACGCCGCCCCAACCAGCTCTCCGGCGGACAACAGCAGCGCGTAGCCGTTGCCCGCACCATCGCCATCGAACCCAAGGTGCTGCTGCTCGACGAGCCACTCTCCAACCTCGACGCCAAGCTGCGCGTGCACATGCGCACGGAATTACTCGCCCTGCAACGCAAGCTTGGCATCACCACCATCTTTGTGACCCACGATCAGGAAGAGGCGCTGTCCATCGCTGACCGCGTGGCGGTGCTCGACGCCGGCGTCATACAACAAACCGGCACACCGACCGAACTCTACGATCATCCGTGCAACCGCTTCATCGCCAATTTTATTGGCACCATTAATCTGCTCGCTGGTCGCGTGGATGCCGCGGGCTTCACTGCGCCCGTGCTGAACGGACAACACATCGCCGTACGCAGCACACTGCAGGGCCCTGCCGAACTGGCGCTGCGCCCTCACGCACTTGCCATACGCGCGGCCGACACGCCGGCAGACCACAGCCGTACCTGGCTAGACGGCACGGTCGAGGGGCGGGAATTTCTCGGCGAGTTCATGCGTTACCGCATCAAGGCCGCAGGAGAAATTCTGACCGTCGATGTGCCGCATTTCGGCGACCACGGTCACGACACCGGCAGCGCGATCAAACTCGGCATTGATGCGCAGAGCGTCACGGTGCTGCCGGCGACATAGCGGCCCGTGCCACGCCCTGTGCGACAACCGAACCCGCCTATTCGGTGCCTTTGAGTCCGGCGCGCACCACCACCTTCGACCAGCGTTTCAATTCACTCGCATAAAACGCACGCGCTTCCTCAATGCTCGACGGATGCGGCTCGGTGCCCAGTTCCAGCAGACGCTCGCGCACGCCGGGTAACGCCAGTATGCGCACGATCTCCTGATTAAGTTTCGCCAGCACCGGTGCCGGCGTTCCCGCCACCACTGCAAATGAATACCACCCCAGCGCCTCAAAGCCGGGCAAAGCGGATTCAGCGATCGTCGGCAGATCGGCCGCAAAGCTCACCCGCCGCCCGCTGCTGACAGCCAATGCGCGCAACTTGCCGGCGCGCACCTGCGGCAGTGTTTGCAACACGGTACCGAAGCTCATCGAAACCTGGCCGCCGAGCATCTCGGTCAACGCCGGCCCGCCACCACGGTAGGGCACGTGCACGATATCAATACCGGCCTCGTCCCTGAACATTTCACCGGCGAGATGGTTCGACAGTCCGGTGCCGCTCGACGCATAAGTAATCTTGCCCGGATGGGCCTTCGCCAGCGCAATCAACTCCTTGACGCTTTTCACCGGCAACGAAGGATGCACCACCAGCAAATAAGGGAAACGAATCCCCAGCGACGCCGGCGTGAAATCACGCAGCGGATCGTAGTTGACCTTGCGATAGAGCGTCGGATTGATCACAAAGGCGGTGACCGCGATCAACAGCGTATAACCGTCGGCCGGCGCCTTCAACGCCGCTTCAGTGCCGATCATGCTGCCCGCACCACCGCGATTCTCGACAATCACCGGCTGGCCCATGGATTCCGTCATCTGCTGGCTGACCAGACGCGCCAGAATATCGGCGCCGCCGCCAGGCGGAAAAGGCACGATGATGCGCAAAGGCTTCGAGGGAAAGACCTCAAGCTTTTGCGCGGCACTCGGTGGCGCACTGGCGATCATCAACGCTGCGACCAGACCCAAACCCGGCGCCGCCGACAGCAGGCGGCTAAACCTCTTCGCGTCATCGCCCATCATGTCGTCTCGTGCGGAAACTCGAGCACCAGCAGCTCAAGGCCAGCCTCGCCGGCACGGATCTCAATCGCGTCGGCGGTTTTATCCAGCGCCAACATCGACCACAGCGGCCATTGCGCGTTGGCATGTTCAAGGCTGCCGTTGACCACAAACAGATAGAGCCCGCCGGCGCGCTGCGGGGACGGACTCATCACCGCCATACCGCGGCCGAGACGCAGCAGCTGTGCCGCCAGGCCGTCGTCGTAAGTCTCGGCGTAGACCGGCTCCCACATTGCTGTGGTGCTGGCCGCCAATACCGGCGCGGTCGACAACACCAGCGGCGGTGACACCAGATTGCGCCGCTTGCTGGGTTTGAGTTTCTCGCGATAACCGGGCTTGTCGAGATAAACGGGAGCAGAGTTAAACGCCTGCATGCGCATGGCGTAAAAGGTCAGCCCTTGCGGCCCCGCCACCACCGGCCCGTAGGCGGCATGATGGTCCTTGAACTGCACCATCAGCGGACGCAGCTGATGGCGCCCCATGCTGCCCGCGCCGCCGCTAAAAATCTGAAACTGCGCGACGCCGTGAAAGTGCGGCAGTATGCTTTCGCCGGCCGCCATATCGGTAACCAGTGCATGCGGCAGCAGGGCGGCGGGATGATCCAACGCCATCGTGGTGTCACGCGGACCGAAAAATTCCGCACTCCAATGCGTCATGCCGGTGCCACGCGAAATCACCGCCTGCCGATTTTTCAAGGCATCACTGCCATTGACCGAGTAAATCACGCCGGTCACCCCCCGTTAAAGACAGCAGCGTCCGCTCGATGCGCAGCACTGCTTGTTGTTTACAGTCCCCCGAAGGCGCGTGCAACACGCGCGCCTGCCCGGTGTTCCGGGTCTCGAATATTGGTCGCACATCCGGCCGTGGTTACCACCGGGTGGCGCGCCTCGCGAGGCATTGGATCGCGCCTCGCGGCCCACGTCATCAAATTTGAATAGCGTTGAATACGCACGATGGCCGCCTGCATGCACGGGCCATTTCAGCGCCTCAACATCAGCTTCGCTTATGCGCGAACAGCATCACCACTGCGCCCACCGCCAGCACACCCAGCCCCACCAGCGCATTGGCACGGTGATACATCAGGCTCGAGTACAACAGATACGCGCACATCAGCACAAAAATCGCCGGTATTACCGGATAGCCTGGCACACGGAAGGGGCGACGTGCGTTTGGGTCACGATGGCGCAGCACAAACAGCGATATACCAACCATCATGAAAAAGCCCCAGAACACCGGCAGCGAGTATTCGACCAGCGCCTTGAACCCCGCATTTTGTGCCGAACCCAGCGCCACCAGGGCGATAGCAATCACGCCCTGCACGAGCAGCGCATTGCGCGGCGAGCCGCTTTTTGCATGCCACTGACCGAGAAAACGTAACTGGTGCCAGTCACGACCGAGCGCATAGTTAGAGCGCGCACCGACGATCATCGAGCCATTCACCGAAGTCAGGGCGGCAATCGCGATCATGATCGAAATCACTTTTTCGCCGGCGCTGCCCCAGGTGTTCTTCAACAGATCGGCCGCCACTGCGCCCGAACGCGCCATGGCGTCGTAACCGAGACCCTTGAGGTAGGCCATATTAACCAGCACATAGAGCAGCGCGACGAGTGCGATCGAGAACAGCAGCGCGCGCGACATATTGCGATCCGGGTTACGCACCTCGGCCGAGATATAGGCGGCATCGTTCCAACCGCCGTAGGTGAAAAGCACAAACAGCATCGCAGTGCCCAGCCCTGCGCCCATATACCACGGCCCCGCAGCTTCGGCCGCGGCAGCCGCCACTGGCGCCACAACCGGCGCCGGCGCAAAGAAGAAACCGGCTACCACGATCAATACCAGCCCGCCGACTTCAAGGACGGTAAACAGATTCTGCGTCGCCTTGCCTTCACGGATACCGATGTAATTCACCATGGTCAGCGCAACGACAATCAACGCCGCCCAAATGGCCGGTGAATAGGCGCCGAGATTGATCACGCGCGACATATAGTCGCCGAACAGATAAGCAAACACGGCGATTGAACCGGCCACCACCACCGTCATGCGCGACCAGCCGTAGAGAAACGCCACCTGGCGACCAAAGGCTTTTTGGATGAAATGATATTCGCCGCCCGCCGACGGAAAGGCTGTCGCCAGCTCGGCGTAACACAGTGCGCCAATGATGGAAAACACGCCGCCGGCAATCCACACCGCAACCAGCATGCTTTCACTTTGCACCGCGCCGGCGACCAATGCCGGTGTACCGAAGATACCGGCGCCGACAATCAGGCCGACGATCATCGTCACCGCATCAAACAACGTCAGCGTCTGGTGCGGTGCGGTCTCCGTGTGCGCTGCGGGCGCGTTCATTTGGCGCCGCCCGCCGGGGTCGTCAATGCCGCCTTCCAGGGCATCTGTTTTTGCGTGTTACCGGTGCCGACGCTGACAGTACCTTCGATCACAGCGCCTTTGATGGTGCCGCGAAACTCATGCCTGGATGAAGCATCACCGGCCTTCGCAAATACTGCAAAGGAAATCTGGTCGGCAACGATGCGAGTGTCGGGCAGCTTCACGGTCTGCGCACCGATCTTCGCCGTGCCTTCGAGCATTTGATAGGTCTGCGTCAAATCGAATTCACACTGTATCGGTTTGCCACCGTGGTTAATTTCAGACTGCCAGCGCCCGGCCACCTTCGCCGGAACAATCCACAAATAGGCATAGCTGAGACCGGCGGTGCCGACAATTTTCTCCGGCACCGGAATGGTCTGCTGCATATCGGGCTTCCATTCGCCCATGTGGTAATCATGTGCTACCACGCGGGTGCCTGGTGGCAGGGCCAGAATCTTCGGC
>CAIWNB010000156.1 GCA_903913965.1 uncultured beta proteobacterium | reverse complement strand
CGCATACCAGTCATTTTTGGCATATAACTTCCCTTCTCTCGAATACGCGTTTAGCCAACGCGCGGTGGCTTACTGTTCGGGACCGCTGTGCTTGCATGTCGCACGAGGTGTGACGCGGCCGGTCGATGCTAACAAACGGACCCTGCAAATTCAATGCGCCTGGCATCCGCCTTGATCGCGCCGCCAAGGCAAGCGCTTGCCCGATTCCATCGAAGACGCCAGAATGATCTTTCGGCACGCGCGCAACATCAACCAATACAACGCACCGAGGAGGAATCACATGAACTCGCAGTCCATCATCAGCTTGACGGCGATTGTGCTCGCTGCGGTCAACACACCGCAGTATGCAACGGCCGCCGAATATCCGACTCGCCCGATCCGGCTGATTGTCACCAATGCCCCGGGCAGCGGCGTCGATATATTGACGCGACTGGTTGCGGTGCGTCTCGCCGCCCAGCTGGGCCAGCAGGTGGTGGTTGATAACCGCCCCGGTGCAGGCAGCGCCCTCGGCATGGAACTCGGCAAAAACGCGGCGCCCGACGGCTACACACTGGTCAGCGCCCCCACCGCTGCCCTCGCGGTGGCACCGTGGATACATCAAAAACAGCCGGCCGACGTGATCAATGCGTATGAATTCATTTCGCTCTTTGCGGTCACGCCCAACATACTGGCGGTGCAAACTGCACTGCCGATAAAAACCGTCGGCGACCTCATCACTTATAGCAAAACGCGGCAACAGACCAATATGGCGTCGGCAGGTCCGGGTTCGCAAAGCCATTTGACCGGCGCACTGCTCGCCAGTATGGGACGCTTTCCCGCACTCCATGTTCCATACAAAAGCGGCGGTGCCTCGGTGGCCGCCGTGGTGGCCGGCGAATCGCATTGGACGATGACGCCGGCGCCCGCCGTCTGGTCGTTGGTGAAAAGCGGCCGACTGCGCGCCCTCGGCCATAGCCTGAGCAAACGCAGCGCCCTGCTCGGCGATTTGCCGACGATTGCCGAAACAATCCCTGGCTACGACTACAGCGGTTGGAACGGTTTGATCGCACCGCGCCATACGCCGAAAAAAATTCTCGAACAGTTGCGCGCAGCGTTGCTCCAAGTGCTGGCTCATGCCGACCTCCAGGAGGCCATGGCAGAACAGGCCACCGAAGTCACCACGAACACACCCGAAGAATTCCGCCAGCTGGTGCGGAACGAACTCCTCAAATATGGCGACGTGGTCAAGTCGGTTGGCCTTAAAGCGGACTAAGTGGCGAACTAAAACTTGCCGTCGTGCGAGGAAAACGCAACGGTGCAAGAACGCGTCGAACGATTGCTCCATGCATGGTTAACACCACGCAAAACGACCGTATCGCCCGCCCCCAAGCGCACTTCCTCAAGGTCGAGCACCAGCGTGATCTCACCTTCGATGATGAGTGCGAAATCCAGCGTGCGCGTCTTTTGCATATACGGATGCGGTGCGCTCGTTGCATAAGTAGACGCGGCGGGTGAACCCATCGCGGCGAAATACGCAGCCACTTCCTTCGCTCCGACCTTACCCTTGTAAACGTCGTCAGGCGGAAAGGTCATCACGCGGCAGACCGAGCCACCGGGCGGCGGTTCGATCGTATGTGGCATATGCAGTGTTTCGCTCACCCCCTTGATACGCGCCGGTGTGCGGTCAGTGACCCAGATACGGGTCGATGAAAAACCGGGGCGTGCCGGATCGGTGCGCACATCCGGTGATGGGCCGTCACAAAGTGCTTTCGATTTATCGTTTTCGTCAACAACAACGATACGCCGTACCGGTTTGATATTTTCGCTCATGATTTTTTCCTATTCGTCCAGCGGTGCGGCCATCATGACAAAGGCCATCTGGCTGCCGATATTGCGGTCCGACCATTGATGCCAGCTGCCCACCTGCACGACCACGTCGCCTGGCGTCAGCACATGCTCACCGGCATCGGTGACGAGCACACGCTCGCCCCACAGCATGATGCCGTAGTCGACGGTCTCTGATTTATGGATACGCGTGTTGTAGAGATTCTGCTTGCCGCGCTCCCAGGTGCCACCCGGAGTCTTGTTCGGCGCATGTTCCGCCGTGATGTATTTGTCGGTGCTCGCGTCATAGACCGGCGGTTTGCAATCCGATTGCACGATACGCAGCCGTCCACCGGTATCCGGCGGCTCGAAATGAAACTCGACATCACCGTCGTCACGATCGCCGCCGATCGGCGCCGGACATTCATTCCATAGCCAGATGTCGGTCATGCCGGTGCCTTTTTTGAAGGTGTTGGCCTTCACGCCGGGTGCCGCAGTATCGATCAACACTTTCGAGCGGCCC
This sequence comes from uncultured beta proteobacterium, assembly GCA_903913965.1. Classification (GTDB taxonomy): domain Bacteria; phylum Pseudomonadota; class Gammaproteobacteria; order Burkholderiales; family SG8-41; genus PALSA-1004. The sequence continues at coordinate 6,586 of CAIWNB010000156.1, read as the reverse complement.
TGCGCGTCGACACCAGTAACGACGCGGCGAACCGGTTTGATTCCGTCATTCATTGTTTATTACCTCCCTGAATTTCTTCGCACGCGGCGAAGCGTTATTGCAATGCCACGGTGAGCAAGGTCGCGCCAGCCGGAAAACTGATCGGCGCGTGTTCCATTCCACGCTTCACATAAACAAAATCCCACTCATCGAGTTTCTCCGCACCCACCTCCGCGCTTCCGAACGCCAGCAGCGCGCAAATCATCGGCGGATTCACCAGCATTGTGCCGGGTGCAAAACGCACCGCCTTGAGCAAGAGCTTGCCGACCCCGCGATCAACCAGCACTTTTTCTTCGACGCCGGTGCCGGCCTGCGTCCAAGCAATGTCGTCGGATTGAATCAGCCGGTAATGTTTTTCGGTACCGAGCTTTTCAACCTCGCTGTGATAAAAGCTGCCGACGAACACACTAAAAAGCTGGCAGCTATCGCGATAATCAAGCGGCCCGTGCGGTTCGTTACTGGGCCCCAGCACCACGTCGAGGGGTTTTAATTTAATACCGTCAACCACCGCGCTATGCTTCAGCAAGGTGGTGGCATGTGCGCCGGGATGGGTGTGACGCGGCTCTACCGAGCCGACCGGATAGTCGATCAGACGCATGCACAGCTCGTTGTCCCGGTCGTCGTAATACATGCCGGCACGACTCGGCCAGCCGTCGACATTCTTGCGGTCTTCCCAGACGATATCCGCCTTGCGCACCAATGTGTATCCGCCGCTCTCTGCCATTTGAAATCTCCCTTTTTTCGTTCACCCATGCACAACAGCGAACAGTTGCTTGCCTGCCCCGTTATCCGAGGGTGAGGGCAAACAATGCGACCCTATTGTTCAGCCTTGACGTTGGCTTCCTTGATGACCTTCGCCCAGCGCGCGATATCTTCCTGCACAAACACGCCGAAGGATTCGGCGCTGCCGCCAACGCCATCAAGCCCAAGCTCGAACATGCGCTCCTTAACGTCCGGCAATTTAAGAATGCGATCAAACTCAGCGTTCAGCTTCGCCACGATCGGTTTGGGGGTCTTCGCTGGAATATGGATGCCGTTCCAGGTCACAAAATCCGCACCGGCGTAACCTGCTTCGCTGATCGTCTGCACATCGGGTATCGACGGGTGGCGTTTCTTGCCGGTGATGGCCACCGCCTTTAGCTTGCCCGCCTTGACCTGCGGTAATCCGCCCTGCATAACGGCAAACATCAACTGCGCCTGTCCGGCGACGACGTCAATAATGGCCGGCACCGTGCCCTTGTAAGGAATGGAGACGATATCGATCCTGGCCACCGACTTGAGCATTTCACAACCGAGGTGGGCGGTGGTTCCGGGCCCCGAATGCGCACAGTTCAGCGTGCCGGGCCTGGCCTTTGCCAGCGCAATCAGTTCGGGCATGGTTTTCACGGGTAGCGAAGGTGGCGTGATCACCAGAAAAGAAATCGACGCCAACAGACTGACCGGCGCAAAGTCCTTCTCCAGGTTGTAGGGCGCTTTCGGATACAAGGTATGGTTGATCGTGTAGGCCCCGGTCGTCAGCAACAAGGTATAGCCATCCGGTTGCGCCTTGGACACCAGATCCGCCGCAATCAAACCACCGGCACCGGGACGTTGATCCACCACCACCTGCTGCCCCCAGCCGTCGGCCATCTTGCCACCGACAATGCGCGCGAGCACATCGGGGCCGGGGCCCACAATCAGACGAATCGGTTTGTCTGGAAAGTTTTGCGCAGACACCGTCATCGCTGCGCAACATGACACCGCAAGTAACAACCTGGACCTGATCCTCATCGCACTCCTCCGAGACAATTTCCCTGTCGCGCCAAAATGGTCGACAGGGCCCGAGCGCAGGGGGGCGAATCTTCTCGACGCCTCCCCCTCCCACACTCCCCACAGCATCGCAGGGAGTGTTTGAAACTCAACTTGACGCTTAGTGGCCTGCGCCGGCACCGCCGGTCCATGCCACCGGCGCCATCGCCTGCTCATCGGTCACCACATCAATCACCACCGGCCGGTTGGCGGCAAACGCCTTTGCAAACGCTGCCGGCAAGTCCGCCGGTTTCTCAACGCGTATGCCGACGCAGCCCATGTTCTCGGCAACCTTCGCAAAGTTGACATCAAGAAAGCCCCAGATGTCACGGTTCTTCTCGTTGGGCAGGCCCTTGTAGGCACCATTCACCAGCGGTATTTCCTGATTGAGCGCGCTATTGTTGTTCACCACCAGCACGATGTTAATGCCATAGCGTGCGGCGGTTTCCAGTTCGGCCATGTGGTAATACACGCCGCCATCGCCGGCAAAGCAAACCACTGTTTTGTCCGGCTGCGCGCATTTGACACCGATCGCACCGGGAAGCCCCCAACCGAGCGATCCGGCGCAACGAATCAAACGCTGGCCTTTCTTTTCAAATTCGATCAGGGCACCGGTCCAGATACCGGAGTGGCCGGTATCCGAAACCACGATGCCGTTTTCCGGCAGCGCCTTCGAAATTTCCTTGCACAAGCGCTCCGGGCGCATCGGCACCGCATCGGAGGCATAGAGCGCGGCGAAGGATTGTTTCCACTCAGCGACCAGCGCCTGCCCGCGCGCCAGCCAGGCATCGCGTTTGACCGCTGGCACTATCGCTGTCGCGTCGAGCATCTGGCGCAACACGGTACGCGCGTCACCAAGCAAACCGACTTTGACGTCGTAATTGCGCCCGATCTCACGCGCATCAATATCCAGATGGATGACCGGCGTGCCGAACTTCGGTACCTTCCAGTTGGTGGTGACCTGCCCGCCCGTCTGACTACCAATGAAAAACACCAGATCGGCCTCCGCCACCGCCTTGTTGGCGCAGGCGCGTGAATAAAGACCGATCACCCCCAGTGACAGCGGATGGCTGTCGGCAATCGTGCCCTTGGCATTGAGCGAGGTCGCCAGCGGTATCTGCAATTTCTCTGCGAGTTCGACGACTTCGGCCTGCGCCCCTGACCACATGACACCGCCACCGGCGACAATCACCGGCCGTTCGGCTGCTGCGAGCAAGCGCAAGGCGGCAGCGACCGCAGCGCTGTCGGAGGGCACGCGATAAGGCGGCACGCTTTGGTATTTTTCCTCGATGACGGCGTTGTACTCGCCTTCGGCCAACGTGACGTCGCCATGGTGCTGACGTAATTCGAGATGCACCGGCCCCGGCGCACCGGTCGTTGCTTCGCGGAAGGCGCGCTGCAACAAATCGGGCAAACGCGTCGGATCTTCGACCCGCACGTTCATTTTGGTCGTCGCATCGTATTGCGAAAAATCTTCAATCTCTTGATAGGCGTTGCGATAGCGCGAGGCCGGCGCAGGGCCACCGGAAAACGCGATCACTGGCGAGCGCGCCATGAATGCATCGCGCAGCCCTGCCGCCAGATTGGAGCCGCCGATATGCTGGCCGAAACACACCCCGGGACGATTCGAGGCCCGCGCATAACCGTCGGCCATGTAGGCGGCGGCTTTCTCGCCGTGCACCATGATGCGGCGTATGCCCAGCGTTTCCATTTCCGCCAGTGCGTTGAGCAGGATCGCGGGAACAAAAAATACATGCGTGACCCCGGATTGCTGCAGGGTTTCCGCCAGATAACGTGCACCGGTTTTTTTTGCCATTGTTTTACCTTTGCAGAACAGAAATGCCGGTGGCGGCCGCGAATGTTCCCGCGAACCGCTCCGTGCCAACTAGCCTTTAATACCCAACCAACCCGTCTCAGCCCTTCTGATACGAGTGGAAATCACGCGCCACCGGCGTCCACGGATGCGGTGCAATCGCATAGGTGTCGCTGACGACGTCGATCACTACCGGCTTATTCATCGCAATGCCCGAAGCGATCGCCGCGTTCAGATCGGCGGCCTTCTCGACGCGAATGCCGACGCAGCCAAAGCCTTCGGCAATCTTGGCGAAATTCACATCGGGGAATTTCCACATTTCCTCAGCGCGACCGCGTTGCTTGCCACCATAGGCCAGATCGTTGAGTTTGATTTCCTGATTGAGCGCACTGTTGTTGTTGACGACGATCACCGCATTGATATTGTGGCGGCGCGCCGTTTCGAGTTCGGCAATGTGATAGTAGAAACCACCGTCGCCGGTGAAGCACACGACCGGACGATCCGGCATCGCGCACTTGACACCCAGCGTCGCCGGGAAACCCCAGCCCAAGGAACCGGCGGTACGGAAATACCGCTGGTTGGCGTGTTTGAATTCAATGTAACGCGCGGTCCAAATACCGGCGTGCCCGGTGTCGGACACCACCACACCGTTTTCCGGCAACACGTCCGAAATCGCTTTGCAAATGCGCTCCGGACGGATCGGTGATACCTCGGCGTTACGCATCTCGGCGGTTTCGTTGCGCCAGGTGGCGACCAGTTCCTGCGCGCGCTTGACCCAGCCACCGGTCGCATCGGCGCGCTGTGGCGCGAGATTGATCATGTGACGCAGCGTCGCCTTGGCATCGCCCAATACTGAAACTGTGTTCGGATAGTTGCGACCGAGTTCATTCGGATCAATGTCGAGCTGGATGACGCGTGTGCCAACCGGCGGGAACATCCAGTTATTCGTAACCTGGCCACCGGTGTGGCTGCCCACAAAAAACGCCAGATCGCATTCGAGCAAGGTACGGTTGGCGCAATCGCGCGAGTAAGCGCCGGGCACGCCGACGTTAAGCGGATGATGATCGATCATCGCCGCCTTGGCATTCAAGGAGGTGGCCACCGGGATACCGAGCTTCTCGGCAAGTTCGACAATCTCCGCCGCTGCGCCCGAGCGCATGACACCGCCGCCGGCAACGATCACCGGACGTTGCGCCGCCAGCAAGGCCGCCAACGCGTCTTTGACGCGCTGCATTTCCGGCTCCGGACGAAACGCCGGGGCCTGGGTGTACATGGTTTCGACCAGGGGATCGAGCTCGGCCTCGGCTTCGGTGATCTGCCCGAGGTGGCTTTGAATCCGCAAATGCACCGGTCCCGGCGCACCACTGGTGGAGACGCGGAAGGCCTGGCGCAGCAAATCCGGCAGGCGTGTCACCACGTCCACCTGTGCATTCATCTTGGTCAGCGGGTCAAACTGGTTGACGTCGTCGACTTCCTGATAAGCATGCTTGTAGCGCGACACCGGGGTCGGACCACCAGTGATGGCGATCACCGGGGCACCGGCCATGTGCGCGTCACGCAGGCCGGCAGCGAGGTTGGACGCGCCAATCATCTGCGCCATGCAAACACCGGGCTTGCCACTGGCGCGGGCATAACCGTCGGCCATGTAGGCAGCAGCTTTTTCACCGTGCACCATCACGCGTGCAATCGGCATGTCTTCCATCTCGGCAAAAGCCTTGAGCATGAAAGCGGGCACAAAAAAGATATGCGAAACACCATAACCCTGCATCATTTCGGCAAACAGCCGCGAACCGGTCATTTTTGGCATTGCTGGTTTCCTCCTGGTTGGTCTGGCGTCAGTCTACCCCGCTCCCCAGTATGTTATAAAAGAATCTTTGAGTATTGATCGATAATCAATGCTTATGGAAGAATGCGACCTTTGGCAACGCCCCGCCCACACCTTACCAATACAATCCTGCGCCCCCCATACCGATGAACCTGACCCAGCTCCGTTACCTGCGCGGCATTGCCGAACAGGGTTTCAATATCTCGCGCGCCGCCGCCGCCTTGCATACCTCGCAACCGGGGATCAGCAAACAAATCCAGCTCCTCGAACGGGAGCTCGGCGTCGACATCCTGGTGCGTCGCGGCAACCGCGTGGTCGGGGTGACCGAACCCGGGCAGGCGATCCTCAATGTGGCGCGCCGCATGCTCGGCGATGCCGAAATCCTGCGTCGCATCGGCGAAGAATTCACCCAGCGCAAAAAACGCCTGGTGGTGGCCACCACCCACATCTACGCGCGCTATGTGCTACGCAGCGTGATCAAGGACTTCATGCGTCTGCACCCGGACGTCCAGCTCACACTGCGCCAGGGTAACCCGGCGCAAATCGCGCAATGGGTGGCGGCTGGCGACGCCGATGCCGGCGTCAGCAGTGAACCGCCCGATCCCATCCGCTCAATCGTTCTCTTGCCCTGCTCCAGCCTGCAGCGCAGCGTCATCACCCGCACCGGACACCCGCTGCTCAAAGAGAAACGCCTGACCCTGGCGCGTCTCGCCGCCCATCCCTTGCTGACACTGGATCAAAGTTTTCCCGGCGGCGCGGCGGTATTGCGCGCCTTTGGCAAGGCGGGGATCGAACCGAACATCGTATTAAGTGCGATCGACGCCGACGTCATCAAGACTTATGTCGAACTGGGGCTGGGGGTCGCCATCCTGCCATCGATTGCCTACGAACCGGGGCGTGACCGGCGGCTGGCGGCGATCGACGCCAGCCATCTCTTCGAGCCGACCATCACCCACATCGCCATCCGCCGCGACAGCTATCTGCGCGACTACCTCTATGATTTTATTTCGATGATTGCGCCCGAATGGGACAGCGGCGCCATCGATCGCGCCGTCAAAATCCGCAGCGCCGAGGCGGCTGCGTCCTGACGCCGATTATTCGAGCGTCAGCCGCGCGTCCTT
>CAIWNB010000155.1 GCA_903913965.1 uncultured beta proteobacterium | reverse complement strand
CTCATCGCACCGCGTCTGTTTCCGTCCTATTCGGAACTGGGTCTGGGCATCGTCGTCACCGCGCTGCTTGCCGCGATAACGTTGCGCAAGCTGCCGATACTGGTGTGGCTGACGGCGATGGGGTTGGCCGGCGTCTATGGCTATTTCTGGAACAACCAGCTCAATCAATTGAAAGAAGACACACGCGTGATGACGCGCAACTTCTACGGCACGCTGCGCACCAAAGACACTGCGCCGGATAAAGCTGAAAACGCGATGCGGCGTCTGATCCACGGTGTGATTCTGCACGGCGAGCAATATCTAAGCGAAGCGCGACGCGGCGAACTCACCACTTACTACGGCCCCGACTCCGGCGTCGGCATCGCCATCCAGATGGCCAATCCGGTTAATCGCAAAGTCGGCGTCATCGGCCTCGGCACCGGTACACTGGCAGCCTGGGGCAAGCCTGGCGACACCTATCGCTTCTACGATATCAATCCGCAAGTGATTGAAGTCGCGCAAACCGAATTCACCTACCTCAAAGACAGCAAGGCCAAAATCGAAACCGTATTAGGCGACGCACGCCTGAGTATGGAACGCGAACCGGCGCAGGAGTTCGATGTGCTGGTGGTCGATGCGTTTTCAAGCGACTCGATTCCGGTACACCTGATCACCGATCAGGCGATGGCGGTTTATCTGCGCCATCTCAAACCCGGCGGCAGCGTGGTCTTCCACGTCACCAACCGCTTCCTGCGGCTCGCCCCGGTGGTGAAGAAAATCGCCGAACGCCAGGGCCTGTTTACGGCGCTGGTGCTCGATGAGGCTGAAGACACCGAGTTTTCAAAGACCGACTGGATTATCGTCACGCGCGACAAGAAGCTGCTCGAGCACAAGGCACTGGCCGGCAAGACCAGCCCGATCGATGACATTCCGGGCCTCAAACTATGGACCGACGATTTCAACAGTCTCTATCAAATTCTCAAGTAATGAACACACATCCGCATCTGATACACGGCGTTGTATGCGCCGCCGTAATCGCCTTCAGCAGCAACGTAGGCGCCGCCACACCGGCCGAGGCCTTCCCGCAAAAGCCGGTACGCTTCATCGTGCCCTTCGTCCCGGGTGCGGGCACCGATATCACCACGCGCGCACTGTCTGCCAAGCTCTCGCAAATGTGGGGCCAGCAAGTGGTGGCAGACAACCGCAGCGGCGCCGGTGGTGCGATCGCCGCTGAAATCACCGCGCGCGCTGATCCCGACGGTTACACCATCTGCCTGATCTCCGCCGGCCACTCGGTACTGTCGGCCAGCGGCAATCCAATCCCTTACGATCTGGAAAAAGACCTGCAGGCCATCGCACAAGTCACCAGCCTGTTTTACGTGCTGACCGTGCATCCATCGCTGCCGGCCAAATCGGTCGCCGAACTGATCGCCTATGCGCGCGCCAATCCGGGCAAACTCAATCAGGGTTCGTCAGGCACCGGCGCGTTGCAACATCTCTCGGGTGAAATGATGGCCTACAAGGCCGGCGTCAAGTTCACGCACATCCCCTACAAAGGCGGCGCCGCAGCACTGGCGGCAACGCTGGGCGGCGAAGTCGACATGAGCTTCACCACGCTGCTCTCCGCGCGGCCCCACATGCAAAGCAACCGCCTGCGCATCCTCGGCATCACAGCCGGCAAACGCTCGCCCGCCGCGCCTGAACTACCGACTATCGCTGAAGGTGGCGTGCCCGGCTTCGAAGCCAATCAATGGTACGGCGTCATCACCTCGGCCAAAGTGCCCAAAGACATCGTCAACAAACTCTCGCTCGCGCTCAATGCGGCCGTCAACGCCCCCGACGTCGCTGAACGCCTGATGAAAGACGGCTCGACTCCGCACGGCACCACGCCGGCGCAATTCCAGATGCATATCAAGTCGGAAATTGCGAAGTGGCGGGAATTGATCAAGGTGGCGGGGATCAAGCTCAACTGAGATGCGACGCCAACGCACCGCAGCCGCCGCTCTGCCGGGCACAGTTTTTACAATCCATTTACATCAATAAGCACGCCAGTAGCGTCCCCACGGCGCGCTACCGCAGTCGACTTCTCGCAATTGACCGGGCGCGAAAAGATAGATCCTCAACAAAGCAGGCAGCCTGTCAAACGCGGATTCAAATTTGAAGTGCAATTTTGGTTAACGTATGAATGGGCCAGCGCAGTAGGTTGGGCTGACGTAGGAAGCCCAACATCTACGCGCATAAGGGCAGCGTGATTCATTAGGCGGGCGGTTGCGCGGACAAAAGTCTGAACGGGTGTGGCAGCTGCGTCCTCGTTGGGCTTCCTTCGTCAGGCCAACCTACGTGAGCGCACTGGCGCTGCCGGATCACCGAGTCAGTACGACAGCTATGCTAGACTAGCCGCGCCTTTTCACTCCGGAAATTGCGAAAAATCATGACCGAATCCGTCTCGCTGACCGTCAACGGCGCACCGCAAACCGTGCACGCCGAAACCGACACTCCCCTGCTCTATATCCTGCGCAACGATCTCAAACTAAAGGGCGCGAAGTTCGGCTGCGGTCTGGGCCAATGCGGCGCCTGCATGGTGCTGATCGACGGCCACAACGTGATGTCCTGCGAGACGCCGCTATGGTCGGTGGCCGGTAAAGCGGTGACCACCATTGAGGGCCTGGGCAGCATCAAAGAACAGCATGCGCTGCAGCGTGCCTTTATCGGCGAACAGGCTGCTCAGTGCGGCTATTGCGTGGCCGGGGTGATCATGTCGGCGGCGGCGCTGCTGTCGAAAAATCCCGACCCGAGTGAGGACGAGATCAAGCAAGCGCTGGAGCGCAACCTCTGCCGCTGCGGTACGCACACGCGCATGATCAAGGCGGTACAACGTGCGGCGCGCGATATGCGAGGTGCGAAATGAACGCGCCCGCCAAACCGAAACTGCCGGGTTCGCTCGATGCCAACCGCCGGCTCGATCAGTGGATGAAGTTTGAGGCCGACGGCACGCTCACCGTCTACACCGGCAAGGTTGAAATCGGCCAGGGCATCGTCACCGCGATGGCACAGATTGCCGCCGAAGAACTCGATGTCACACTCGCCAAGGTCACCATGGTGTCGGGCGACACCGTGTTGACGCCCGACGAAGGCCACACCTCGGGCAGCCGCTCGATCGACGAAGGTGGCACGGCGCTGCGTTATGCCTGCGCCGAAGCCCGCGACCTGCTGCTGAAGGCCGCCGCAACGCAACTCGATATTCCGGCCGACAAGCTGATCGTCGAAGACGGCGTCATCACCGGCTTCGACCGCATCCGTCAGGTGACCTACTGGCAACTGCCGCACGCCGAACTGCTGGCGCGCGAAGCCACCGCCTCGATCAAACCGAAAGCGGCCTCACAGCACAGCATCGTCGGCACTGCGGTTGAACGCTTCGACATTCCATTCAAGGCCACTGGCATGCCGCGTTATGTGCAGGACATAGAACTGCCCGGCATGCTGTTCGGTCGTGTGGTGCGCCCCCCCTCCTACGACGCCAGGCTCACCGCCTTTGATGCCGATGCAATCCGCAAGCTACCCGGTGTGGTAGCGGTCGTGCGCGATGGCAGTTTCATCGGCGTGGTGGCCGAACGCGAAGAACAGGCCGTGAAGGCGCGCGCCGCCGCGCTTAAAGCGGCGCAGTGGAAAGAAGTGCCCATCGCCAGCGATGAAGCCGGCATGCATGAATACCTGCGCACACGTCCCGGCAACAAGGCGGCCGTGATGGCCGAGCGCGTTGATGCCACGGCGAAGGCACGCGGGGTAAGCAAGGTTGATGCACGTTACACCAAGCCGTATATCGCACATGCGTCGATCGGCCCCTCGTGCGCGCTGGCGCGCTTCGACGGCACACGCATCGAAGTGTGGTCGCACAGCCAGGGCGTTTATCAGCTGCGTTACGACCTCGCCACCGTGTTGAAGACCGGGGTCGAATCGGTCATCGTCCATCATGCCGAAGGTTCGGGCTGTTACGGCCACAACGGTGCTGATGATGTCGCACTCGATGCCGTGCTGCTTTCGCGCGCCGCCGGCGGCAGGCCGGTGCAGGTGCAGTGGATGCGCGATGATGAATTCGCCTGGGAGCCATATAGCCCGGCGATGACCACCGATGTGCATGCCGCGCTCGACGACCAGGGCAACATCGTCGACTGGTCGGTTGAAGTGTGGAGCAACGGTCATAGCCAGCGACCGGTTTCAGTGAAAACACCGGGTCCGGTGTCGTCACTGGTGTCGGCGTGGTATCTCGAGAGCCCGGTGGCGCGGCGTACCCAAGCGGATCCGCCGCAGGCCGGCGGCGGCGGTATGGCACGCAATGCACCGGTCACCTATGCGCTGCCCAACGAGCGCGTGGTTGCCCACCGCGTCGAGGAGCAACCGCTGCGCGCCTCGGCGATGCGTGGTCTGGGCGCCATCTGCAATGTGTTTGCGGTTGAATCGTTCATGGACGAATGTGCGGCCGCGGCAGGCGCCGACCCCGTCGAATACCGCCTGCGTCATATGCAGGATCCGCGTGCGCGCGCGGTGATCGAACTGGCAGCGCATAAGGCCGGCTGGAAGGCCGGCGTACAGAGTGATGGCACGAGCGGCCGCGGCTTCGCCTTCTCGCAATACAAAAACGGTTACGGCTATATGGCCGTGGTGATCGACCTCTCGCTCGAACCCGATCCGCATGTCACGCGCGCAGTGGCGGCGGTCGACGTTGGTCAGGTCATCAACCCGGACGGCGTGATCAATCAGGCTGAGGGCGGCATCGTGCAGGCAATCAGCTGGGTGCTGAAAGAGCAGGTGCGCCACGACCGTGAACGCGTGTTGTCGCGCGACTGGGAGACCTATCCGATTCTGACCTTCCCGGAAATCCCGACGATCGAAATTCATCTGATCGACCGCCCCGAAGAGAAACCGCTGGGTGCGGGTGAAATCGCTGCGGGCCCGGTACCGGCCGCCGTCGCCAATGCGCTTTATCACGCACTTGGCGTGCGCCTGCGTGACATGCCGCTGACGCGCGAGAAAATCGCCGCAGCACTCGTGTAGAAAAGGGCCGGAAAAAGCAAAGCGATAACCCTCTTCCCCGCTGGCGGGGGAAGGCGGGGATGGGGAGGCGGTAAACGATCCCCCACACTAACCCTCTCCCTCAAGCAGGGGAATTGAAAAACAACGGCAGAACTCCGGAATACGCTTTGCTGCTCCCGGGCTACGGTCGGCGGCAAGCATCAAACGAAACACTACATTCGAAACAAGGACGATCAATGAAAGTCAAAACCAACGGCATTGAAATCAATTACGAAGTCGAAGGCAACGGCCCGTGGATCACGCTCTCGCATTCGCTCGCCTGCAATCTGCATAT
>CAIWNB010000154.1 GCA_903913965.1 uncultured beta proteobacterium | reverse complement strand
CTTTGCGATCGAGCTGATAGAAATACTGTCGCGCATTCTCATGCGCATTACCTTGCCCAACATGTCCATTGTGATCACCTCGACTCCCTGCTTAAAAAGTAAGCAGGTCGATTGAACCACCCTGGTCAATTTTCGTTCGGCACAACCTTCATAAACTGGTCAATTTTCATTCGGCCGCAACACGTTTGTGGTCTTCGGTCGTGATGTGACCACGAATCTTGTCAAAATCGATTCTGCCGCCGCTGGCCGCTTCAGCAGACACAAAAGGAATGCCCTCATCAAAAATCTCCGGCGTTTCATGAGGCCCATCAGTGACCGGCGTCGAGACGAGAAACTTGATTGGGCTGACAGTCCAATGACTAGCAATATCGCCGAGCCACGCGACACCGGCAGGTTTGAGGGTCGGATTTTCAGGGAGCCCAGCGGCTCGCGCAGCAGCAGGCGGCAGGCCGCGGGTGACGGTGCGGGAGATTAGCGCGGCGCGCTTCTCCTTCAGCCGCTCGATCAACTCCCGCTTCTTCGCCACCAGCCGATCGACCCGCCCCGTCTCCCGGTCCAGAAACGCCGCGATGGCTCGTTGCTCAGGGAGTGGCGGAGTCGAAATACGAATCTGTCGGAGATCGTCTTGGCTAAGATTGGGCTGACCTCCACCCGTTGATAACGAAATGAGGATGGGGCGTCGCATCCACAGCCAATAGAAGACAAACCGTGTGTCGAAGAGCGTCGGCGTAGCGAACGCGCAGCAAGCTTGGTTGAGCGTTGCTGGAATCCCAAGAATGCCAAGACGCCCAATGGTCGCGCCATACATGGCAAAGAGCAGCGTGCCTGTGGGGTAAAGCCTCAAGGCGGAATAAGCAGCGAGAGCAGACCGCGTCACACACGCTTTCGTTTTCGTGATTACAGTCTCACGAAGCTCGGAGGTGGTTACCCAAGGAACGTCGCCATCATAGAAATCGTCGGAATCACTTTTTGGGGTCGTCCCGCTCCCGATTCGCGAGAAGCCATAAGTTACCTTTTTTGTTTCCCAGTGCTCCGGAACGTCGCCCAGCCATTCGACGCCGCTGGCTTTGGTGCGCGGGTAGGCCGGGATCTTCACGCCGTGACTTCCTTGAGCATTTTCATGATGTCGTCTTCGAGGCGCTTGATGTCGGTCTCGATGACTTCCAGAGGACGCGGCGGCTCGTAGCGGTAGAAGTGGCGGTTGAGTGGTATCTCGTAGCCAACCTTGGTCTTGGCGGTGTCGATCCACGCATCTCGCACGTGGGGCAGCACTTCGCGTTTGAAATATTCCTCGATGCTTTCCTTGAGCGGCACGGTCTCGGTGTCGCGCAGGTCGGCGTCGGGCTCGGGCTGGCCGTCGCGGTCGCGGCAGATTTCGGCGGTGTCGTCACGTTCGCCGAGGGCGGCGAGCACGGCCTTGAGTTCTGGCGCGGAGAGGCGCACGTCGCGCTTGCGGTCAAGTTCACGCAGTTCGGTGAGGAAGGTTTTTCGGTCCTTGAAGAGCTTTTCAGTGGTGGTCTTGCCGAAAGCGCGTAGCAGTTCACGGATTTGTTCCTGCCGTTGCCGGCCGGCCTCAATTTCCTGTTGGCGGACCGTGGGGTCTTTTTTGGTGCTGGTAGCGAGATTCTTGAAACCGCTTTCATCTTCGAGCAGAGCAATTCGCTCGGCGCTGGCCTGGAAGTTCAGTTTCAACGGACGCTCCACGGTAATCTTGTGGTAGCCGAAGTCTTCGTTGTCGAAAATCTTGCTAACGACCCGTTCGCGCTGCACCGGCTGGTGGGTGATATTGTCTTCCTCCGTGAAAGTGCGCGTCTGGCCGTCAGTGAAGTTACCGAAGATTTTGGTGAGTTCACCAATGTGGTCGGGGTCTTTCTCCTTGTCGGTGGGATCGCCAATGCGGCGGCGTTTATTGCCGAGGCTTTTCTCCATCTGCACCCAGAATGGTCGGGCGTCGATGAGCTGCACCTTAGCCTTGCGCGGCTTTTCCTTGCGATTGGTAAGCACCCATAGGTAGGTGGAGATGCCGGTGTTGTAGAAAAGCTGCTCTGGCAGCGCAACGATCGCTTCGAGCCAGTCGTTCTCGATAATCCAGCGGCGGATTTCACTTTCGCCGCCGCCGGCATCGCCGGTGAATAGCGGGGAGCCATTAAAGACGATGGCGAGGCGACTGCCGCCCTCCTGCGGGGCGCGCATCTTGGACAGCATGTGCTGAAGGAACAGGAGCGCGCCGTCATTTACCCGTGGCGTGCCCGCGCCGAAGCGCCCGGCATGGCCGAGGGTGTCTTTTTCGTTTTCGATGTATTTCTGCTGCTGCTTCCACTCAACGCCGAATGGTGGATTGGCGAGCATGTAGTCGAACGTCCATTTCTTTCCGTCAGGAGTGCGATCGAAACCATCCTTGGTGAATGTGTCACCCATGATGATGTTGTCCGCATCCTCGCCTTTGATGAGCATGTCTGACTTGCAAACGGCCCAGGCTTCGTCGTTCCAGTCCTGGCCGAAGAGCTTGGGCTGTGCGTCGGCATTGAGGTCACGTATGTATTTCTCTGCGACGGACAACATGCCGCCCGTGCCGCAGGCAGGGTCGTAGATGGTTTTGACAACGTGGCTGCGGGCGAGGTCTTTCTCTGGCGACAGCAGGAGATTCACCATCAGCTTGATGACTTCGCGCGGGGTGAAGTGTTCCCCTGCCTCTTCGTTGGATTGTTCGGCGCCGATCCGGATGAGCTCCTCGAAGACGTAGCCCATTTGGACGTTATCGACGCGATCAGGCGAGAGGTCGATGGCGGCGAATTTCTGCATCACGAGGTAAAGCAGATCCTTTTCGGCCATCTTTGCGATCTGCACGTCGAGGGCAAAACGCTCCATGATCGCGCGGACATTCGGCGAAAAGGCGTTGATGTAGCTATTGAGGTTAGGCGCGAGCTGGTTAGGGTCGTCCAGCAGACCATTGAGGCCACTGCCCTTTTCCGACTTGGCCATCGTGAACTTTGAAAGATTGTAAAAAGGCACACCGGTAATTTGCGAAAGGCGGTGGCGGATGATGTTTTCGCCCTTCGCCTTGATTGCGGAGTGTTCTTTCAATACGGCCGCCTTGGTAGGCGCGAGAATGCAATCAAATCGGCGCAAAACAGTCAGCGGTAGGATGACCTTGCGGTATTCATTCCGCTTGTAAGGACCGCGCAGCAGATTGCAGATGCTCCAGATGAAGCTAGCAATTTGAGCATGTGTTTCGTTGGTCATTAAATTAGTCCAGTTGTTGTTACTAATGCAATCGTTTTACCTATGTCGCACATGTCGTTATCAGCTTTGAAAGCAGCAGCGCTCCTCTAAGAAAACTTTCCTACTTGCGGTATAAAGTAGAGGCAATCCTTGTTTATTCACAGCACGGCTTTACGTGGCCCGCGTCGAAGCCCAAAGCATCGCGCCAAAAATACGCTTCTTGTTAACGTTACTCGCTGCGCATTCCACCTTCGACGACAGGCCGCCTGCTCAGTTTCTGTACAACTGGAATAGACTGCATCATCAAAAAAACTGGTGGCATACAATATACCCCGCTGTCAGGCGAAAAACGGAGGGAACCTCATAAACTTAATTCACCAAACTCTAATCACGCCGCAATTTCACGCAATATGGATGGGTGTAAGTCTGCTACTTTGATGAGAGTCTTCGCGGCAGCATTGGGCTCGCGACGCCCCTGCCCCCAATCCTGGATAGTTCGAATCGACACCCTCAGCAATTGAGCAAACTCTGCCTGTGAAAGCCCTGATTTTTCTCTGGTGCGAACAATTGGATAAAGCTCATCCGTATAGCGGCGTCCGACACGACCGGCCTTGATATCGAGTACCCCCTCGCGCATTTCTTTGCCGATCTCACGTGATTGCGCCCATTTCTTCAGTGGCTTCTCAGGGATTGTTCGCATCGTCGACTGCCTCTTGGGTCTTCGTGAAAATGGGCGTTTTGATGAACTCAAACATCGGCAAAATACTACGGCAATGCCGTATCTCCGTCCAGCGCTCTGGTCCGGCGAAAAAGACAATAAAAAATCAGCGTCGATATGATTTTTTATAGGCCTCGCTCACCCAAAATACCCAATCAACCGCCACCACAGATATTCAAGCGGCATGAACACCACGATACCCGCCGCTGCCAGCGGCAGTGAAACGCGCACCACGGTGGCGACCGGCACGCGGCAGGCATACATGCCGACCACCACGGGCGGCACCTGATAGGGCAGGAACATCACGTTGTAGCCGACGGCGATGGTCATGATCGCCGCAGTGAGCGGCCAGCCGGCGGCTTCGGCAAAAGGGGCGGCAAGCGCGGTGTTGACCGCCGGCATCGCCGGGTTGGTAACAAACAAACCGACCAGCGCATTGAGCACACTCAAGGACATGAAGTTGGTGAAATCGGCGTGCGCCTGCAGGTCGAGTGTGGCGCGCAGCGATGCGCCGATAAAACCGCCCAAGCCCGATTCGTGCACCACCGCGCCAAGGCCGATCGAGGCGCCGACATAAAAGAAGGGCCCGAGCTTGATATCGTTAAAGGCCGTCGGCGGCAGCACGCCAATGCGCGGCATCAGACACAGCAAACCCGCCCCCAGCGCGACCCAACCCGCACGAACACCGTGGAGCGTATCGGTCATCCAGAGCAACAATGCAATTACCAGCAAGACGGCGAGACGCTTCTCCGCTGCACTCATCGCCGGCAAGGCGGGTGGCGCGGCCTGCGGCCTGACCACCGCCGGGAAAAGCCGGTGGATCAACCACAACGCAAACACACCCTTGAGCAAGGCCAGCACCGGAAACATCACCCACAGATATTCAGCGTAGATGAGCGGCGTCGCATATAACGTTTCGGTGGCGCCGGCCAAGACGAGATTGGGTGCATTGGCGGGCAGGATCGCCGAACCGCTTTGATAAGTAATCATGATGGCGGTCATGCACAAACCGTTGTAACCGCTGCTGCCATAGGCAAAGCCGACGCGCTCGGCGAGTGCCACCACGATGGGCAACAACAACAGCATGCGCGCCACCGTCGCCGGCATAAAAAACGACAGCACTGTCGCCACCACGGCAATGGCGATGATCAGGGCCGAATAACTGCTGACAAAACGCTCAAACAACACACCGGCAAAACGCCGGCCAAGACCGGTTGCACTAACGGCTTCGGCAATTAGCAAACCGCCCAGCACCAGCCACATCGTGGCTGATGCAAATGACGAGAACACCACCTGCGGCGAGGCCACCGCCAGCAACACCGCCAGCAAAAAGAACAATAGCGAAGTCACGTACTCGGGCACCACACCGGTCGCCCACAACCCCACGGTAAACAACATCAGCGCCGCCGCATGCATCACCAACGGCGTCGCCCCGGCCGGCGGCGGCAGAAAAAAGATCACCACCGAGACGATGCTGGCGAGTAAGGCTAAGAGAGTGGACAGGCGTGGCATCGCTCAGGCAGACCCTTGTGCCACAGTCTCAAGTGCAAAGACCGAAGCAGGCGATGAAGACGTGATGTTGCCACCAATGCACACAACCACCAGCGTGCGTACTGCGCTTTTAACCGCACGCAATACGCTGAACTGAACGTACGACGAGCCTGCGTTCATGGCGTGACGCGCACGCCGTGAGCAGCAGGCTTTCTCCGCGTTTCTCTAAACGCGTTCACGCAGCGATTGCCCGCAGTCTATGGTGACGATGGTGCCGCTGATATACGACGCGCGTGCCGAGGCCAGAAACACCACCAGATCGGCCACCTCGGACGGACGCCCCGCCCGCTTGAACGGCAGCGTCTCGGCGATCTTGGCCTGCACTTCCTTCCAGCGTGCCGGGTCGCCCAGTTCTTTTTTCGCGCGCTCCTTCATGTGATTGACCTGACGACCGGTCTCGATGCGTCCCGGGTTGACACCGACCACACGGATACCGTGATCGACGCTCTCACCGCCCAGCGCGCGCGTAAACGCCATCAAGGCCGCATTGCCGCTGGTGCCGGCCATATAGTCGGAGCGCACACGCTCGCCGGCCACACCGATCACATTGACGATCGCACCACTGCCGCGTTCACGCATGCCTTTATAAATCTGGCGCGTCAGATTGATGGTACCGAAGACCTTGAGGTCCCAGCCCTGGCGCCAGCGCTGCTCGTCGAGATCAAGCAGATTGCCACCGGGAATCGCGCCGGCGTTGTTGACCAGGATATCGACTGTGCCGCAGGCCGCCGCAAGCGCCGAGGCGTTTGCGCTTTGACTGAGGTCAAGCGGAAACACGCCAACCGTGGTGGCATATTTTTTTTCAATGTCGGCGGCCGCCTCTTTCAAGGCTGCTTCATTGCGCGAAGCGATCAACACGCGCGCACCTTCCGCCGCAAAGCCTTCGGCGCAGGCGAGTCCGATGCCCTGCGAGCCGCCGGTGATCAATACGGTCTTGCCGCTTAATTCAAGTTCCACTTTACACTCCCGATCAATAGGTCATTGCTGAGGTGATTGCTGACGTGCGGTATTATCACTTAGTTGGACCACCATCATCCAATTGGCCGCGGAAATCCCTGCGGCACACCACAACCCTGCAAAGATGTATGCCCCATGCGTTTGAATCCGCCATTGAAACTGGTATTACCCGCACCCTTTACCACCCTCCTCATCACTGCCCTGCTCGCGCAAGCGTTTCCTGTATCCGCACAGCCGACAACGTTTCCCGGTAAACCCCTGCGACTAATCGCCTCACAAACTGCCGGCGGCGGCGTCGATCAGGTGGCGCGACTCGTCTCCGGCCGACTCGCCGAGGCGCTGGGTCAGACGGTGATTGTTGATAACAAGCCCGGCGCCAACGGCACACTCGCCGGCGAATTGACGGCGAAGTCGCCACCCGACGGCCATACGCTGATGATCGGCGCGGTAGGCAACCTCGCGGTGAACACATTTTTTATTAAACAGATGAGCTACGAGCCGCTGCAGGATCTCGCCCCGGTCACATTGGCTGTTTCCGGCGCCAACGTACTCGTGGTGCATCCTTCGGTGCCGGCCAGATCGGTGAAGGAACTCGTCGCCCTGGCGAAGGCGCGGCCGGGCGCACTCGCCTACGGCACCACCGGCATTGGTGGCACCGGCCATCTTGCCGGCGCACTGTTTCAGTCGATGGCCAAAGTCGAACTGCTGCACGTTCCGTATAAGGGCGGCGCACCGGCAATGGTCGATCTGCTGGCCGGCGAAGTGCAGCTCACCTTCGCCTCGTCACCGACGGTCGCTCCCAATATCAGCTCCGGGCGTTTAAAACCGCTCGCCGTCACCACTCTGCATCGCTCCAAATTGTTTCCGCAACTGCCGACGGTAGCCGAATCCGGCGTGCCGAACTATGAGGCGCAAAGCTGGTACGGCTTCGTCGTGCCGGCAAAAACACCGGTCGCTACCATCGCGCGCCTTAACAAGGAAATAGTGCAGATTTTGAACCGTCCCGAGACCGCCGAAGCACTGCTCAAATCGGGCATGGAACCGTGGAGCAGCACGCCCGACGCATTCGGCGCCTATCTCAAGGCGGAATACACCAAGTGGGGTCGCATCATTAAAGCGGCGGGCATCAGCGCCAACTAGGTACCACATCGGTCGCACACAGCGGTGTCGGCCACACGCACACAGGACTACGCATCATGCTGATTGTCGATTCACAAGTACACATCTGGGCCGCCGACACGCCGCAACGGCCGTGGGCGAAGAATGCCAAGCCGCACCGCCCGCAGCCCTTTGGCATGGACGCACTGCTCGGCGAAATGAACGCTGCCGGTGTCGATCGCGCAGTGATCGTGCCGCCGAGCCTCGAGCGCACACGCAACGATCTCGCACTCGACGCGGCATGCGCACAGCCTGAACGTTTTGCCGTGATGGGCAAGATTGACACCGCGGCGCCACTGGCACCCGGCGCGCTGGCACAGCTGCGCGAACAAGCAGGCATGCTCGGTCTACGATTTAATTTCAAAAAGAACATGACCAAATTGAGCGACCCGCAACAACTGGCCGGGGTCTGGCGCGAGGCCGAAGCAGCGGGCCTGCCGGTGTATATCGGCGTCACGCACGAGCACGTGCATTGGGTCGAAGACATCGCCGTACGCCATCCGCGCCTGCGGCTGATCTTTGATCACATGGCACTGGCCGGCGGCATTAAGGATGAAGCAGCCTTCGCCGGTCTTGATCAGTTACTCGCCGCAGCGAAGCACCCCAATCTCGCGGTGAAGGTCAGCGCACTGCCGGCGTATTCCACCGCACCGTATCCGTTTACCAACCTGCACCCCTATGTGCGGCGCGTCTACGACGCCTTCGGGCCACAACGCATGCTCTGGGGTTCGGATCTGACACGCATCAAGAATGCAAGCTACCGTCAGTGCGTGACGGCATTCACCGAAGAAATGCCATGGCTGTCTGCCGCCGACCTTGAGTGGATCATGGGGCGCGCGCTATGCCAGTGGCTGAACTGGAAGCCTGCCGCGCCGGCGCGATAAACACGCCACTCGCGGCAGCATCAAACACAACAAAAAATAGCGCAGACCTTATTTTTTAAACTTCGCTGCAATGGCATCGGCCGCGCGCACCAGTATGCCTGTGTCAGCAGCTACCGCCACAAACAAACAGCCCATATCAAGGCAGCGCTGGCCGTCGGCTTCGCCGACGAGGATGCCGGGCGCCTTGCCGGCCTTGCGGATGCGTTTGGCGGCGTCTTCCATCACCTTCCACACCGCCGGATCCTGCCAGTTGCCGAGATAACCCATATCGGCCGACAAATCGTTAGGGCCGATGAATACACCGTCGATGCCCTCGACCTCGGCGATCGCATCGAGATTGGCGATCGACTTGCGGGTCTCCACCTGCACCAGCAGACAGAGTTCGGCGGCAGCTTTCTTGTGATAGTCCTTGATACGTCCATAACCCGCGGCACGGCTGCCGCCAGCCACACCGCGCACG
>CAIWNB010000153.1 GCA_903913965.1 uncultured beta proteobacterium | reverse complement strand
GCGATTTTTGCAGCGACATCGAAATCGAGTTGCTTGAGGCCTTCACCGAGATCGACGTGATCCTTCGGTGTGAATGCAAAAGTCGGTGGCACACCAACCTTGCGCACTTCGACATTGTCATCGGCCGATTTACCGGCGGGCACCGAGGCATGTGGAATATTCGGGATGGTGCTGAGGAAGACGTTCATCTCTTCCTGTATGCGGGCGAGCTCCTGTTCGAGCGCCTTTAACTGATCGGCCTGCGCATTGACTTCGGCGATCAGCACCGAGGCATCCTCTTTTTTCGCCTTGGCCTGCCCGACTTCCTTCGACAACTGGTTGCGGCGCGCCTGCAGCTCCTGCGTGCGTATCTGCACCGCCTTGCGGCCCGCCTCGATGCGTTCGAAGGTGGCGGCATCCAGCGCGAGGCCGCGATCGCCCAGCCGGTTGATCACGCCCTGCAAATCGTTCCGTAGTAACTGTATATCCAGCATTTCAATCCCCGTGTTTCAGGCGCAGCCTGTGGTCAAGCCCGCTATTATCCAGAAGAACCGCGCCGCCAGCCAGCCGATGCTATTTGCGTCGCG
The DNA here is from genome assembly GCA_903913965.1 of uncultured beta proteobacterium. Lineage (GTDB taxonomy): Bacteria > Pseudomonadota > Gammaproteobacteria > Burkholderiales > SG8-41 > PALSA-1004. Next base: position 4,579 of record CAIWNB010000153.1, on the reverse strand, counting down.
TCGCCTGACGGTCAAGTTCATGCAATTCGGCCAGTTTGGCGCGTATCTTCGCCTCCAGCCCGTGTTCGGTCGGCTGATAAAACGCAGGTGCTTGCATGCCATCGGGAAAATAGTTTTCACCGGCGGCATACGCTGTGGCCTCGTCATGCGCATAACGATAATCGCGGCCATAACCGAGCTCTTTCATCAGCCGTGTCGGGGCATTACGCAAATGCGCCGGTACCGGACGCGTTCCATCGTCGCGAATCAGTGCGCGTGCGGCGTTATACGCCTTGTACGCAGCGTTACTCTTGGGTGCGACCGCCAGATACAACACCGCCTGCGCCAGAGCCAGCTCCCCCTCAGGGCTACCCAAACGCTCATAGGTTTCACAGGCGTCCAGCGTCAGGCGCAACGCCCGCGGATCAGCGAGCCCGATGTCTTCGCTGGCCATACGCACCAGACGCCGCCCGACATAGAGCGGATCGGCGCCACCATCGAGCATGCGGCACATCCAATACAAAGCGGCATCCGGCGATGAACCGCGCACCGATTTATGCAAGGCCGAGATTTGTTCGTAGAACTGATCACCGCCCTTGTCAAAACGTTTTAACCCCTGGGCCAGGGTCGAGCGCACCAGGGCTTCTTCGATCACCGCCGCATCAACCATCGCCGCGGCGACTTCGATCTGCTCCATCATGTTGAGCAGGCGGCGCGCATCACCGTCGGCGTAACTGGTGATCAAGCGACGTGCGGCGCCGGCAATGCTGCGCGCCGTATCAGTGGTGGCGAGCGCGCGGTCGATCAAAACATCCATGTCGGCATCGGCCAGCGGCTGCAAAACATAGACCGAGGCGCGCGAGAGCAAGGCGCTGTTGACTTCGAACGACGGATTCTCGGTAGTGGCACCGATAAAGGTGAAGAGCCCGCGCTCGACAAAAGGCAGGAAGGCATCCTGCTGCGACTTGTTGAAGCGATGCACCTCATCAACAAACAAAATCGTATGGCGGCCACCCTGCTGCTGCGTCAATTCCGCGCGTTGCACTGCCTCGCGGATTTCCTTGACGCCGGAGAGCACCGCAGAGATCGCAATGAACTCGGCGTTAAAGGCCTGCGCGGTCAACCGCGCCAGCGTCGTCTTGCCAACACCGGGCGGGCCCCACAGAATCATCGAATGCGGTTTGCCCGAGGCGAACGCGAGTTGCAACGGTTTACCGGCGGCGAGCAAATGCGTCTGACCGACGACCTCGTCGATCGAACGCGGTCGCAGGCGCTCGGCGAGCGGCACGGATACATCGGGCTGGTGAAAAAGATCGCTCAAAGCGGGCCCCCTTGCGAGGTTCCTAATCGCTAATGATGTCGGCGCCCTTGGGCGGCGTAAAACGAAAAACTTCCGGCCCGAGTTTCGGGTTGCGCTCAAGACCGGCAAACTTGATGACGGTGACCTGGCCAAAGGCATCGCGCAGCTCCATCGCCTCCAAGCCGCCGCCGGTACCGAAGCCCAGACGGATGCGTTCGAAAGCATTCTCCTGCGACTTGGGAACGGCTTCCAGCCAATCGAGTCCCTCTTGCACGCCGAGATTGGTCAGTGTGTAGATGCGCTCGATCTCGTTGTTACCGGCGAGCAATGCGGCCGGACTGTTACCCAGCGCCTTGTCGAGTTTGCGCACCGTGACTTGATTAAGATCCTTGTCGTATATCCACAGCTTGGCACCATCGCCGACGATGGTCTGCTCATAAGGCTTGTGGTATTCCCAGCGAAACTTGCCCGGCCGCTGAAACTGCATGGTGCCGGTGACGCGCTGCAGTTCCTTGAGATTCTTGTCGACGATAATCTGCGCGAAGCGCGCTTTGCCGGAGTTTGTCTCCTGCAGGAACGCTTTCAGATTTTCGATACCCGCCGCGTTCGCGACGCTGCCGGCGGCCGCCAGCATCAAACCAAATAGTAATCGCATCAGAATTTCTTTATACGCTCGAGGCTGGCGATTCGGCCGCCCTCAAGACGAATGGTGGTGATCCAGGGATCGGAACTCGTCGGAAAATAATAATAGGTTTTAACAATATCGTTGCGCATGTTTTCCACCGACTGCGAATCGGGCTTGCCGGCGCGCAAAATCAATTCACCCTCGCTCATGCCCTGCTGCAGGCGGATAAACACCTCAAACGGCAGACCGCGCACTTCGCTTTGCGCCAGCTGCAGGTTTTCCGCGGCGGCGACCGGCGCAAGGCCAACCAGCAAGGCGAAGAGCACCATCAACAGCCGGAAGTTTTTCATTACAACCCCGCCCCTGTCACCGCACCACGACGTACCTGCCGCCCGTCACGCACCACGCTACTCGCCTGCCGGGGCCGGCGCCAGCACCTCGCGGTTGCCGTTGGACTGCATCGTCGACACCATGCCAGCGCGTTCCATTTGTTCGATCAGGCGCGCCGCACGGTTGTAACCGATACGCAAATGACGCTGCACCAATGAGATCGAGGCACGCCGCGTCTTCAATACGATCTCACAAGCCTGATCGTAGAGCGGATCGGCTTCCAGATTGCTACTGTCACCGCCCGGCATGCCTTCGTCGACGCTAACGACTTCGTCCAGCACGCCTTCGACATACTGCGGCTCGCCAAGGTTCTTCAGATAAGCGACCACCTTGTGCACTTCATGATCGGCCACATAGGCGCCGTGCACGCGTTGCGGCAGACCGGTGCCGGGGGGCAGATGGAGCATGTCGCCTTGACCGAGCAGCGCTTCCGCGCCCATCTGGTCAAGGATGGTGCGGGAATCCACACGCGCCGAGACCTGGAACGCAATGCGGGTCGGAATGTTTGCCTTGATCAAACCGGTGATGACATCCACCGACGGACGCTGCGTCGCCAGTATCAAATGGATACCCGAGGCACGCGCCTTCTGCGCCAGTCGCGCGATGAGTTCTTCGACCTTCTTGCCGACCACCATCATCAGGTCGGCGAGTTCGTCGATGATGACCACGATCAGCGGCATTTCCACCAGCGGCTCGGGCGTATCGGGGGTGACGGTAAACGGATTGGTCAGCGGCTTTTCCGCTTTCACCGCATCGCGCACCTTTTGATTGAAGCCGGCGAGATTACGCACGCCGAGTGAAGACATCAACTTGTAGCGGCGGTCCATCTCGCCGACACACCAGTTGAGCGCGTTGGCGGCCTGTCGCATGTCGGTGACCACCGGGGCGAGCAGATGCGGTATGCCTTCATATACCGAGAGCTCCAGCATCTTGGGGTCAACAAGAATCAACCGGCACTGCGCCGGCGGTGCCTTGTAGAGCAGACTCAAAATCATCGCGTTGATGCCGACCGATTTGCCCGAGCCGGTGGTGCCGGCCACCAGCAGATGCGGCATGCGCGCAAGGTCAGCCACCACCGGGTGGCCCGCGATGTCCTTGCCCAGTGAGAGCGTCAGCGGTGAATTCATATCGGCATACACCTGCGAGCCGACGATCTCCGAGAGGCGCACGATCTGCCGTTCCGGATTGGGAATCTCCAGCCCCATGCAACTCTTGCCCGGGATGGTTTCGACCACGCGTATGCTGATCACTGACAGGGCGCGCGCCAAATCCTTCACCAGATTAATAATCTGGCTGCCCTTGACGCCCACCGCGGGTTCGATTTCATAGCGCGTAATCACCGGCCCCGGATAGGCCGCCAACACTTTGACCTCGACACCAAAGTCGAGCAGTTTTTTCTCGATCAGGCGTGAAGTGAATTCGAGGGTTTCAGTGCTGATATCGGCGACCACCGCCGCTGCTTCATCGAGCAAACTGATCGGCGGCAACGGCGAGTCGGGAAGATTCTCAAACAGCGGCGCCTGTTTCTCGCGTTCGACGCGCGGTGATTTCTGAATCGGCTTGGCCGAGGGCGCAATACGAATCGGCTCGTGTATCTCAAGCTTTTTCTTGCTGACTTCGACCACCTCTTCGCGCCGGATCATCGCCACCTCGCCGGCCTTGCGATCCTGCCGATCCTGCCAGCGGTTGCGCGCGGTCTGCACACTCCATTCGATCGCCCCACCGATGCGTTCGATGGCCTCGACCCAGGACATGCCGGCAAACAGGCTCAGGCCGCTGGCAATCAATGCGAGCAAAATCAGTGTCGCGCCGGTAAAGCCGACCGTCCGCGCAAAAAAACCGCCCAGACCAAGCCCAATGATGCCGCCCGGTGCCTGCGGCAAGGCCGCCTTCAGACTCCAGAAACGGATGGCCTCGAGGCTGCAACTGGCGAGCAGCAGCACGCCAAAACCAATAGCCGCGACCAACAACGAGCGCCGATTAGACTCTTCGACCTTTTCAATCCGGCGAAAACTCCAGCGTACGCCGAGCGCACACAACACCACCCACCACCACGCCGAAAGACCAAAGCTGCTGAGCATGATGTCGGCGATGCGCGCGCCGACGGGGCCGCCCGCGTTACTAATGCGGTCGACCGCCACACGGTGCGACCAGCCCGGATCGCCCTTGTGGAAAGTGAACAGAATCAGCGCCAAATACAGTGCCACCAACAACATGGCGATCCAGCCTGTCTCACGCAGCAAGCCGGCGATTTTGGGCGGCAGCGGGGCTGCGGCGGAACGGTT
>CAIWNB010000152.1 GCA_903913965.1 uncultured beta proteobacterium | reverse complement strand
GATATGCGCGAGCGACTGCTCTCGGAAGGGTTTGAAATCGACGACAGCCCGCCGTCGGTTTTTCAGGCTTTGCTCAAACGCGATGTCGCGAAATGGCAGAAGGTGGTCAAAGAAGCGAAGGTGCCGCCGATACAGTAGGCGCTGTCGAGTGCGACAAAAAAAGGGGCGCGCCGTGACCGGAGCGCCCCTTTTGCGTTTGCGGCGGCGGCTGTGACGGCCGCCGTCCCAGACTTATTGCTTCTATTGCTTCTGCATCAGCTTCGCCAGCTCGCTGGCATCTTTCACCGATTCGAGATTGAGCATGGCGTCGCGCAGTTTGTGCACCTGTTCTTTCGGCAGCGCCTTGACTGCGAGCTTCTCGAATTTCTCACAGAGGTCGGCCTCGGAAGCGAAGTTGTTTTCATTGCCGCGACCGGCTTCGACCGTGCGCTCCATGTGCGTGCCGTCGTTGAGGAAGACCTCGGCGCGCACCATGTGGCGGAACTTCGAACCCTTGGCGGTGATGGCGTCGTCGTGCTGCACTTCGACCTTCTCGGCGTGCTTCATGCGCTCAGGATCGGCGACCATGTCTTCGGTGAACTGATCGACGAAGCAATCGCCTTCGAGTAACCAGGTCGCCACGCAGTAGGGCAGGTTCAACTGCGCCGAGGTCAGGCCCTGCGGCACGTATTTCCAGCCGACGTGATCCATCGTTACCTGCGAGCCGTGGACGACAATCTTCTTGACGTCGTTGGCGCCGAACGGACGCTCTTGTTGCATCAGGCGGATGGCGTCGAGTGTGGTGTGGTTGCTGCCGACACAGGAATAGAACTTCAGGGCGACGCCCATGGTCTGCCAGACCTTGCCGAAATCCTTGGTCAGTTCTTCGAGTTTGAAGCGGTCGTTGGAGCGCGAGAAGGTGGTGCAGAAGCCACCGTATTCGCTCTCCAGCACATTCAGGATGCCGGTGAAGCCGCCTTCGGCCAACAGCGCGCCGTAGAGGCCCGATTGCGAGGCGCGGCCGGCGTGCATGCGTTTGACCATGGCGCCGTATTGCGCGGCCATCAGACCGGCGGCCTGGGTGCCGGCGATGCCCAGCGCGTGCACGGTTTTATCGACGTCGAGTTTGAGGCCGCGTGCGGCACCCGAGGCGGCGGAGAACACGCCGAGCGTGGCGCCCGAATGCCAGCCCTGTGCAATGTGTTCGGGGCCCATGCAAATGCCGATGCGCGGGCCGATTTCGTAACCGGCGACGGCGGCGGCGAGGAATTCCTTGCCAGTCATACCCGGACGCATTTCAGCCACCGAGAGCAGCGCCGGCAGCACCACCGCGCCGACGTGCAACACGCCCTGACGATGCACGTCGTCAAGTTCGAAGCCCTGCACCTGCGTGCCGTTGATCAGCGCGGCATGCGGCGCTGACAATTTCTGATTGGTGCCCCAGATCGTGCAGGCGCGCGTGCTGTCCACCGCCCCCAGCGATTTCTGCATGATGCGCGTCCATTCGAGGTCGGCGCCGTAGATCGCGCAGCCGAGAGAGTCGAGCATGCACAGCTTGATGCGCGTGAGCACTTCAGGCGGGATGTCTTCGTAGCGGAGTTTGGAGACGAATTCGGCGATGCCGCGGGTGTAACGGTTATCTGATGAGGTTTCGTGTGCCATTTTTCTTCCAGTATTTGATCTGTCAAAAAATCATTCGGCCCGCGCGCCGGACAGTGCGACGACGTGGGCCCATTTCGAAATTTCCGCCTTGATGAAGCGTGCAAACTGTTCTGCGCTGCTGCCGACCACTTCAACGCCCTGTGCCGTCATGCGCTCGCGGATGTCCGCTAGCTGCAGTGCTTTGACGATATCGGCCTGGATTTTGCGCACGATAGCCGGTGGTGTTTTTGCCGCCACCACCACGCCGTACCACGCGCCCCCCTCAAATCCCGGCAGCCCTGCCTCGGCCACGGTCGGTAACTCGGGGGCCAGCGACGAACGTTTTGCGCTTGAGACGCCCAGCGCGCGCAAGCGCCCGTTACGCATGTTCGGCAGCGCCGTTGCCGGCACCAGGAACATTAATTGTACCTGTCCGCCGATCAATTCGGTGAGCGCAGGACCGGCGCCGTTATACGGAATGTGCGTGAGGTTGACACCGGCCATCGTTTTGAACAGCTCGGTGACCAGGTGGGTCGAGCCGCCGTTGCCCGAGGAGGAATAATTGAGTTTGTTCGGCTGCGCTTTGGCGTAGGCGATGAGTTCGGCCACCGTTTTCACCGGCACCGACGGATGCACGGTGAGTATGAACGGCGTCGAGCCGATCTGCGTCACCGGGGCGAAATCGCGTTCGGGGTCGTAGCCGAGTTTTTTGTAGAGGCTGGGCGCCATGGTGTTGGCGATGTTGAACTGAAAGATGGTGTAGCCGTCGGGGGCCGCGCGTGCGGTCGTTTCGGCAGCGATGTTGCCGCCGGCACCGGGCCGGTTGTCGATCACCACCTGCTGGCCCCAGGCCTCGCCGAGTTTGGCGCCCAGCATGCGACCGACGATGTCATTGCCGCCGCCCGGCGCGAACGGGATGATGAAGCGCACGGGTTTTGTTGGATAGGGGGCGTCGGCAGCAGCGCAAATCGCAGCCGGCATTGCAAGCATGAATAAAACGGTCGTGACGTTTCTAACGACAGACGCAGCTTGCCCCCACCCCAACCCTCCCCCGCGCGCGGGGGAGGGAGTGGAGATAGCAGGGTGTAATTCACTGAAAGTAACTTCAGTCTGAGAACAAGCGGGGGTTGAAATTGCAGTGCGCACCAGGCTAACAAACCCTCCCCCGCAGGCGGGGGAGGGTAGGGTGGGGGCGAGCTGCGTATCGTGAGCAGAAATCATCATCCCGCCAGCAAATCCATGAACTCGTTGACCGGCGTGGCCTCGAGTTTTTTCTGATCGGTCATCAAGGCGTAGACGGCGTCGAGTTGCTTCTTCGCATAG
>CAIWNB010000151.1 GCA_903913965.1 uncultured beta proteobacterium | reverse complement strand
GGGCCTTCGGTAACGATGTGGGCGATGTCGGGCCGGTTAAGCGACCACAGACGCAGCAAGGCCTGCTTGGCGGGCAGACCTGATTTCAGGGCGCTGTAACGCGCGATGGCGAGCGTTTGGGCGAGAAACGGCTTCGGCGTTGCCACGTTACCGCCGTGTGTCGCCTCGATCCCGCGCGGGCGGATCAATTGCACTTCATGATCGCGCGCGCGCAAGGCCTGGATCATCTCTGCAACGTGGGTGGCAACACCGTTGATTTCCGGCGGGTAGGTTTCGCTGACCATGGCGACGCGCAGCGAGCGATGGGTCGGCGGTAGCGATTCGAAGAGGATATGCGCGTCTTGCATCGCCCTGATCATGGGCGGTGCAGAAGAAAATTTGATGACGCTTGTGTGACGCTTTTGTGAATGTGCCGCGGAACAGCGCTGTTACAGCAGGGCCAGCGTCCAGACAATGACCACGTTGATCAGCGAGAGCAGCACGGCGGCGCTGCCAAGATCCTTGGCACGCTTGGCGAGGGCGTGATCTTCGAGCGAAATGCGGTCGGTGACTGCTTCGATCCCCGAGTTGAGCAGTTCGACCACCAGCACCGCAATCACGCTGGCGATCATCAGGCATTTGAGGGCCGTGCCGAGCGGTAGCCAGAGCGCCGTCGGGATCAGCACGCAGGCCAGTGCGATTTCCTGACGGAAGGCATCTTCATGCTTGAACGCCGCCGCCAGCCCGTCGCAGGAATAGGACAGCGCGTTCCAGATGCGTTTGAGGCCGGTCTTGCCTTTGTAGGGACTTTCCATTGCGCCGCCCGTCATTGAGTGGTTTGGAGGCTAATCGGCCAAGGTTACAACGATGTGACGGCGCGGTGGTGGTCCGTTTGCTGGTGCGCGCCGCCTTACGGTCGCGCGGGGATAGCCGAATCGCCGCCGACCGATTATTCTCTGCCGGCGCGCAATGCGGCCACTATTTTGAGTTCGCGCGATGACTGCTCGGTAATGACGAAAGGAAATGCAATGACAGATTCGATAGGGAAAACAGAAGTCGCGACCCTCGGTGGCGGCTGCTTTTGGTGTCTGGAGGCGGTTTACGATGATTTGCAGGGCGTCTCGGCGGTGGAGTCCGGCTATTGCAACGGCCGCGTGATCAATCCGACTTATCGTCAGGTTTGCGAGGGCGATACGGGCCACGCCGAAGTGGTGCGCGTGAGTTTCGATACGGCGGTCATTTCGTTTCGCGAAATACTCGAAGTGTTTTTTGTCATCCACGATCCGACCACGCTGGACCGTCAGGGCAACGATGCGGGCACCCAATACCGTTCTGGCATTTACTGTCATTCCGACGCGCAAAAAACCGTGGCGGCAGAAATGATCGCTGAACTCACCGCGCAAAAAGTGTTTCGTGATCCCATCGTCACCGAGGTGGTGGCGGCGCAAACCTTTTACGTCGCCGAGGATTACCACCAGGAATATTTTGCCCACAATAGCGCGCAGCCCTATTGCCAGTTTGTGGTTGCACCGAAGCTTGCCAAATTCCGCCAGAAATTCGCCTCGCGGGTTAAGTGTTGAGGCTTTTTGCCCGTTTTTTCACGCTAAATAGTCTCTCCAAGTCAATCACTTAATGTCTGTAATGTCGCCGTAACAATCAATCGCTACCATGCGCCGGAATTCAACTTAATCAGACAATGGAGAGCATGCGATGAAGACGGCGTGGTTGCAGAATTTCCTCAAATACGCGGCGCTTGGTTTGGGCGTAGTGGTGGCCTCGGCCGCTGGTGCTGCGGATATCACCGGTGCAGGCGCGACCTTCCCTTACCCGATTTATTCGAAATGGGCTGAGGCTTACAAGGCCAAGACCGGTAACGGAATGAACTATCAATCAATCGGTTCCGGCGGTGGTATCAAGCAGATCATTGCCAAGACGGTGGATTTCGGTGCCTCGGATGCGCCGCTTGAGTTCGCGCAACTGGAAAAAGAGGGTTTGATCCAGTTTCCGATGGTGATTGGCGGCGTGGTGCCGGTGTTCAACATCGAGGGCATCAAGCCGGGCGGACTGAACATGACGGGTGCCTTGCTCGCCGATATTTATTTGGGCAAGGTCAGCAAATGGAATGCGCCGGAAATCGCTGCCATCAACAAGGGTGTCAAGCTGCCGAATCAGGACATCACCGTCGTTGCGCGTTCGGATGGCTCGGGCACCACCTTCATCTTCACCAATTACCTGTCGAAAGTTAGCGCCGAGTGGAAAGACAAAGCGGGTAACAACACTTCCGTGAAGTGGCCCACCGGTGTGGCGGGCAAGGGTAACGAGGGTGTTGCCGCCTATGTGCAACGTCTGCCCGGTTCGATCGGCTATGTCGAATATGCCTACGCCTTGCAGAACAAGATGTCCTATGTGCATCTGCAGAACCGTGACGGCAATTATGTCGACCCGGATGACCGTACTTTCCGTGCCGCAGCGGCTAATGCGCAGTGGGACAAGGCGCCGGGCTTCTACCAGATCCTGACCGATCAGCCAGGCAAGGAAAGCTGGCCCATTACTGGCGCGACCTTTATCCTGATGCACAAGAAACAGGAAAAGCCCGCCAATGCTGCCGTCGCTCTCAAGTTCTTCGAATGGGCTTACGAAAGCGGCGACAAGATGGCGCTTGATCTGGATTACATCCCGATGCCTGATAGCGTGGTCAAGCTGGTCAAGGCCGAGTGGAAAAAGATACAGGACGCTTCCGGTAAACCGATCGCCTACTGATCCGGACCTAATGCTGGTATGCAAGGGAGAGGGCGCGACGCCCTTTCCCGGTTTGTGGAGAATCTGATGTCTTCGGTTACTGCAGCGGCAGCACGGCTCGATGCGCCAGCGTCCAGCACTCATAAGCAAAAGCCACCGGCCGCGCGAAGGCTGGTCTGGATGGATCCGTTTTTCAGAAACCTGACACGGTTTTTTGCGTTCTTTGTGTTCTCCATTCTGGCGGCGATTCTCGTCTCGTTGTTGTTTCACAGCCAGGCCGCGATGTCGAAGTATGGTATCGGCTTTTTGTTTGATCCTGAGTGGGACCCGGTCAAGGAAGAGTTTGGCGCGCTGGTGCCGATCTACGGCACGCTGGTCAGCTCGGCGATCGCCATGATCATCGGCATCCCGGTCAGCTTTGGCATTGCCCTGTTTTTGACCGAACTCTCACCGAACTGGTTGAAGCGTCCCCTCGGTACGGCGATTGAAATGCTGGCCGCCATCCCGAGCATCATCTACGGCATGTGGGGTTTGTTCGTCTTCGCCCCGCTGTTCGCCGAGCATGTGCAGCCGGTGCTGATTAGCACCTTTGGTCCGTTGCCAATTTTTGGCCCGCTGTTCAAGGGCCCGGGCATGGGCATCGGCGTGCTGACTGCCGGAATTATTTTGGCCATCATGGTGATCCCTTTCATCACTGCAGTGATGCGCGATGTATTCGAATTGGTGCCGGCATTGCTCAAGGAGTCGGCCTACGGTCTGGGGGCGACGACCTGGGAGGTGGTGTGGAAGGTCGTATTGCCCTATGCCAAGGTTGGTGTGGTGGGCGGCGTGATGCTGGGCCTCGGTCGCGCGCTCGGCGAAACCATGGCCGTCACCTTCGTCATCGGCAATTCACAAAGGCTGTCGGCATCGCTGCTCGCACCTGGTAGTAGCATTGCCTCTTCGCTCGCCAATGAGTTTACCGAGGCGGTTGGCGAGTTACATTCGTCAGCTCTGATTGAGCTGGGCCTGATCCTGTTCGTAATTACCACCATTGTCCTCGCGTTCGCCAAGCTGATGCTGCTGCAGCTTGCCCGGCGTGAAGGTGGCAAGACCTGAGGCTGGCCATGAGTTCAAACGCAATCACCGCAGATAACAAAATCTACCGTCGGCGACGCATGGTCAATGGACTCATGCTGTTTATTTCCGGGTTGACCATGGCTTTCGGCCTGTTCTGGCTGGCGTGGATCTTGATCGTGCTGCTGCAAAAGGGCTTTGGCGCGCTGGAACTGTCATTGTTTACGCAGATGACGCCGCCGCCGGGCAGTCAGGGCGGCCTGCTCAATGCAATCGCTGGCAGTCTGATGATGGCGGTGACGGCAACACTGATCGGCACGCCGATCGGCATCCTCGCTGGCACGTATCTGGCGGAATTCGGGCGCCGCGGCTGGCTCGCACCGGCGACGCGTTTTATCAACGACATCCTGCTCTCGGCGCCCTCCATCGTTATCGGCCTGTTCGTCTATTCGGTGTATGTGGCGCAGGTCAAACATTTCGCCGGCTGGGGCGGCGCTTTGGCGCTGGCCTTGATTGTCATTCCGGTGGTGGTGCGCACCACCGACGACATGCTCAAGCTGGTGCCTGATAGCCTGCGCGAAGCGGCGGCTGCGCTCGGTGCGCCGGCCTGGAAAATGATTGTTTTTGTGTCTTACCGTGCGGCGCGTGCCGGCATCATTACCGGCATCCTGTTGGCGGTGGCGCGCATCAGTGGTGAGACCGCGCCCTTGCTGTTTACGGCCTTAAACAACCAGTTCTGGTCGCTGAACATGAACTCGGCGATGGCTAATCTGCCCGTGGTGATCTTCCAGTTTGCGATGAGCCCCTATCCCGACTGGCACAGTCTGGCGTGGGGCGGCGCTATTTTGATCACATTGAGCGTGCTCTTTCTCAACATACTGGCGCGATCGCTCTTCCGGCGCTAAACCGCGTGACTGATCTGCCAAGGAAAATGATGAACCAACCCCCAGTGCACATTGAAAACCAGAAGATGAAGGTCAAAGACCTTAACTTCTACTACGGCGGCTATCACGCCATCAAAGGCGTCTCGATGGATATCGAGGCCAACAAGGTCACCGCCTTCATCGGTCCCTCGGGATGCGGCAAATCAACGTTGCTGCGTACTTTTAACCGGCTCTATGAGCTGTATCCCGGGCAGCGCGCCGCCGGTGAAATCCTGCTCGATGGAGAAAACATCCTCGATAAAAAGCAGGACCTGACGCTGCTGCGCGCCAAGGTCGGTATGGTGTTTCAGAAGCCGACCCCGTTTCCGATGTCGATCTACGACAACATCGCCTTCGGTGTGAAACTCTACGAAGACCTCAGCCGCGGCGAGATGGACGAGCGTGTTGAATGGGCGCTCTCGAAGGCGGCGCTATGGAAAGAGGTCAAGGACAAGCTCAACCAGAGTGGTCATAGCCTCTCCGGCGGTCAGCAGCAGCGTCTGTGCATCGCGCGTGGCATCGCCATCAAGCCCGAAGTGCTGCTGCTCGATGAGCCGTGTTCGGCGCTCGATCCGATTTCAACCTCGCGCATCGAAGAACTGGTCAATGAGTTGAAGGTCGACTATACCGTGGTGATCGTCACGCACAATATGCAGCAGGCGGCGCGTGTGTCCGATTACACGGCGTATATGTATCTGGGTGAACTGATCGAGTTCGGTGCCACCGACAACATCTTCATCAAGCCCTTGCGCAAGGAAACCGAGGATTACATCACCGGCCGTTTTGGCTGATTCAGCCTGCGGTTATTGGAGAAAAAATGGTACAGGAACATTCGTCCAAGCAATATGATCTCGATCTCGAAATGCTGCGCACGCGCGTGCTGGAAATGGGCGGGCTGGTCGAAGCACAGATTGGTGCTGCGATCAAAGGGTTGACCGCCAACGATCCCCGTGCACTCGACCTGGTAATCGCTGAGGATCATCGCGTTAATGCGATGGAAGTCAGCATTGATACCGATTGCAGCCATCTCATCGCCCGCCGCCAGCCGGCTGCTGGTGATTTGCGTATGGTCATGGCGGTGAGCAAGATCGTTACTGATCTGGAACGTATTGGCGACGAGGCGGCAAAGATCGCGCGCATAGGCAAGCAGGAGCATACACATTCGCGCCTGCCGCGTACGCCGATCGCCGCCGTCCACCACATGGGTGAAATCGCTACTGGCATGTTGCGCAAGGCACTCGATTCATTGGCGCGTCTTGATCCGGTGTCGGCCGCCTCTATCGTGCGCGAGGATTTTGCGATCGACGAGGAGTTCCGCTCGATTGTGCGCCAGCTAATCACCTTCATGATGGAAGATCCGCGCACGATTTCACAGGCGCTTGAAATTCTGTGGGTCGCAAAGTCAGTAGAACGCATAGGTGACCATTCCAAAAACATGGCCGAGCAGGTGATTTACGTGGTCAAGGGTACCGACGTTCGACACACATCGGTTGAGCACCTTGAGCGCGAGGCCAACGGTTGAACAACGTACTGGATGCAAAATGAACGGCAGTGAAATTCTGGTGGTGGAAGACGAGCCGGCTATCCAGGAACTGATTGCAGTCAATCTTGAACACGCCGGCCACCGTGTGCGGCGCGCTTACAACGTTGCCGAGGCGGAAAACCTGATTCGCGAAATTCGTCCTGATCTCATACTGCTGGACTGGATGTTGCCCGATGTTGCCGGCACGGTGCTGGCGCGTCGTCTGCGCGCGGATGCGCGCATGAAGGACATCCCGGTCATCATGTTGACCGCACGTGCGCAGGAGACCGACAAGGTCGAGGGGCTGGAAGCCGGTGCGGATGATTACATCACCAAACCCTTTTCGCCGAAGGAACTGATGGCGCGCATCAAGGCGGTGTTACGCCGGCGCGCCCCGCAGCTGACCGATGATGCGATCGAAATCGGCGGATTGCGTCTGGATCCGGCGTCACATCGCGTCAGTGGTAACGGCACGGAGATTAGCCTGGGGCCGACCGAATTCAAGTTGCTGCACTTTTTTCTGACACATCCCGAGCGCGTCTATTCACGTGTGCAGTTGCTCGACCAGGTGTGGGGCGACCATGTGTTTGTCGAAGAACGCACGGTTGACGTGCATATCCGGCGCCTGCGCCAGGCGCTCGAAGCCACGCAGCATGACAGCCTGATTGAAACCGTGCGCGGAACGGGCTACCGTCTGCATGCATGAGGGGCGCGGCGACCCCGCGCATTCATGCGATAATTTCATCGCCCAACTCCTGGCGGTTCTCCTTTGAATGATCTGGTTTTACGTGCGGTATTGCAGCTGGTCTGGCTGACGATCGCCGGCTTTTTGCTGAATCTCGTCTTTGGTGTGGAGACCGGCCTGGCATTTTTCGGCTTGGCTGCGGCTGCATTGTTGCTCTATCACGTCAGCAATATGGGCCGCCTCGCACGCTGGCTGGAGCAGCCCACGCCAGGGCAGGTGCCGCGGGCGTCCGGTGCGTGGGATCAACTCTTCGCCCTCCTCTATCGTTACGAGCGGGTTAAAAACCACGATCATCAGGAACTGGCGAAGACGCTGGTGCGTTTTCGCCAGGCTGCGCGTGCCCACCCCGACGGCGTGGTGAGCCTCGATGCGGATAACCGCATCGACTGGTGTAACGACGTGGCCGAGCATCATTTCGATCTGAATGTAGACTCAGACCGCGGGCAGCCGATAGTCAACCTGCTGCGTCAGCCAGAATTCGTCGCCTATATCGAGGCGAACGACTTCTCGCATCCGCTCGAATTAAACGCGGCGCGCATCAACTCGATCATCCTCTCGGTGCAGATAGTGCCCTACGGCGATGCGCAAAAACTGTTGTTGTCGCGTGACATTACGCGCCTCGAAAAACTCGAGCATATGCGGCGCGATTTCGTTGCCAATGTCTCGCACGAACTACGTACGCCGCTCACCGTGCTGTCGGGTTTTCTGGAAACCATCCGCGAGCTTGAACTCGACCCGCAGCGTACGCGTGATTACATCAACCTGATGTCCGAGCAGAGCCGCCGTATGCAGACCATCGTCGAGGATCTGCTGACGCTTTCCACCCTCGAGTCGGCACCCAGCCCGTCGCTGGATGAACGCGTGTGTGTCGCGCCTCTGCTGGCGCGTCTGCGTGCTGATGCGACCGCGCTGAGTGCTGGCAGGCATCGCATCGTGCTGGAGGCGGCGGGTGATTACGACCTGCTCGGTGCGGAAAACGAAATTGTCAGCGCGCTTGGCAACCTCGTCAGCAACGCGATTCGTTATACGCCCGATGGCGGCGAGGTGCGCATCGTCTGGCGGGCTACCTCGGCACAGGCGGAGTTCGCTGTCGAAGACACCGGCATCGGCTTTGCTCCGGAGCATATTCCGCGGCTCACCGAACGTTTTTATCGCGTTGACCGCGGCCGTTCACGAGCCAGTGGCGGCACCGGCCTTGGACTGGCGATCGTCAAGCACGTGCTCAACCGTCATCAGGCCACACTCGATATTCACAGTGAGCCCGGCAAAGGCAGCCGCTTTGCCGTGCATTTTTCGCCGCGGCGCTTGGTGCCTGTGGTCGCCGCTCCGGCGGTTGTGCAGGAAAAACGCTAGGTCGCCCGGGGTGGCGCCGACGATGCAGGGCATGCTCGATTACGGGCAGGGCATTTGGGCGGTCGACTCAAACTACCTGCGTCCGCAGCTCGACGCCATTCATCTGATCGTTGAAAACGGCCGTGTCGCGGTGATCGATTGCGCGGTCAACAGCTCGGTGCCGCATATCCTCGCTGCTTTGCATGCCTGCGGCCTGCGCGAGACCGATGTCGATTACCTGATTCTCACCCACATCCACCTTGATCATGCCGGCGGCGCCGGGTTGTTGATGTCCAAGCTGCCCAATGCGCAGCTCACCGTGCATCCGCGCGGCGCCCGTCACATGATAGATCCGCGCAAATTGGTCGAGGGCACGGTGGCGGTCTATGGTGAGGCGCATGTGCGTGCACTCTATGGCGAGATTCTGCCGGTGGACGCTACGCGTGTGATTCAAACACCACACCAAACAATGCTCATGCTCAACGGGCGTCCACTGGTTTTTTTTGACACGCCCGGTCATGCCCGTCATCACGTCTGTGTGCTCGATGAAAAGACCGGTCATGTCTTCACCGGTGACACCTTCGGGCTGTCCTATCGCGAGCTCGATTACGATGGCCGCCAGTTTGTGGTGCCGACTTCCAGTCCGGTACATTTTGATCCGGTTGCCGCCCATCGCTCGGTCGAGCTGATCGCCGGTTTACGTCCGGGGGCCGCCTATCTCACGCACTATAGCCAGGTGCGCGAAATTGATCGCCTGGCCGCCGATATGCACCGCCTGCTCGATGCCTATGTCGAACTCGCCCACGCCGCTGGCGCAGCGGGGCCGGAGCGTCACGCCTGTTTGAAACGCGGCCTGCAGGACATCATCCGCGCCGAAGCGAAGCGCTATAGTTGGCAGATCAGCGTGGACGCCGCACTGGAGATCCTCGACCTTGATCTCGAGTTGAATGCGCAGGGTCTCGCCATCTGGTTTGACTCGTTGTCAGCCGCGCGCTGAACACTGAACACGCGAGGCGACACCCCGCCGCGACTGCTATATTGCGCTGATACGCAGGCGGTCAATCTGCGGTGCGCCAGGGGCTTGGCGACCGCTTTATAGCGCGGGGGTTTTGCATGAGCGTGCCACACAACGATGTAATGGCGGCCACGAACACGGTTGCAGTTGTAGCCGAGCGGCCGCTGCAGGAGCGCTTCAACGCGGCGCGAGCGCAGACCGAACGGCTGCTGGAGAATCTTTCAGCAGAAGATTGCGCGCTGCAGTCCCGGCCCGGTTCTGCTACGGTCAAATGGCATCTCGCACATACCACCTGGTTTTTCGAGACTCATGTGCTGCAGGCATTGATCCCCGGCTATCAGCCCTTTCATCCGCAGTTTGGCCGCGTGTTTGATGCCTGTAATGTGCCTGCACAACGTGGCGTGCTGTCGCGCCCGTCGCTCGCAGAGGTGTTGGTCTATCGGCGCCATGTCAACGGTCGTATCGCTGCCTTGCTGGATGCTGGAGCACCGGCGGCGTGGCCGATGGTGGAGTGCGGTGTGCAGCATGAGCAGCGGCATCAGGAACTTCTCCTTGCCGACTTGCAGCATCTGTTCTCGTGCAACCCTTTGCAGCCTGTTTATGCGCCTGCACCATGCGCTGTCGAACCAGCGCCGGTGCTGTATCAATGGATGGCGCAACCCGACGGCGTGCATCGCCTCGGTTACGCCGGTAGCGGGTTTTGTTTTGACCATGAATTGCCGCGTCACCGTATTTTTCTCGAAGCCTACGAGATCGCGCTGCGCCCGGTCACCAACGCCGAATATGCTGATTTCATAGCTGATGGTGGCTACTCGCGGCAGGAGCTCTGGCTGGCGGAAGGTTGGGAACTGAAGAACGCACACGGCTGGCAGGCGCCGCTCTATTGGCAGCGTGAGGGTGCGGCATGGCTGGCGTTCGGTCTGCACGGTTTGCGCGCCCCCGCCGCTACAGCACCGGTCTGCCATGTCAGCTATTTTGAGGCGGATGCCTATGCGCGCTGGGCGGGCGCTCGTCTGCCGAGCGAGGCCGAATGGGAATGCTTCGCGGCGCAGCAGCCGTTGGCAGGACATTTCCTCGAGGACGGCGTATTTGAATCGCAGCCTGCAGGTGCGGTGGCGGCGACCCAGATCTATGGCGATGTGTGGGAATGGACGCACAGCCCCAGCCAGCCCTATCCCGGCTACCGTGCCGGGCACGTGGGCACGGGCGGATACAGCGAAAAATTCAAGTCGAATCAATACGTGTTGCGTGGTGGGTCGTGCGTGACGCCACGCTCCCACATCCGCGCGAGCTACCGTCATTTCATCACGCTTGCCGAGCGCTGGCAGTTTAGCGGCATCCGTTTGGCCCGCGACCTTGACTGAACTGCTACTCGGCGGCGTTTTGCGGCCGCTGTCGGTTTGCCAAAAACGAGCTGCCTTACAACGGGCGAAAACTGCAGTTTTCCCTCTAGGGGATTGCACTCCCCGAGGGAATCTGGTTTACAATCCGCTCAACCCAATGGTTGGGTGTTTTCTGTGTCTTTAAAGGAGAGAATACGATGGCCGTAAAAAAGAAAGCCGCAAAGAAAGCCGCAGTAAAGAAACCTGCAAAGAAAAAATCAGCCCGTAAACCCAGCGCAGCGTTTATGAAGCCGATGAAAATCTCTGCAGAACTCGCTGCAGTGATCGGTGCCGGTCCGTTTCCGCGCACGGAAGTCACGAAGAAATTGTGGGCTTACATCAAGAAGCATGATCTGCAGGACGCGAAGAACCGTCGCAACATCAATGCTGATGACAAACTCAAGCCTGTCTTCGGTGGCAAGAAACAAGTGTCGATGTTCGACATGACCAAGCTGGTCAGCAACCACCTTTCGTAATTCTTCCCGGTCTGCACTATCTGGTGCAGGCCGCAGAAAAGCACAGGTAAAAAACAAGGGCCGGTACTGCATTGCAGTACCGGCCCTTGTTTTGATACGTCCGAATTTTTTACTGGCGTGATTGCAGTGCGGCGATGCGTTGTTCCACTGGCGGGTGCGTCGAAAACAAGGCCATGAAGCCCGGCACATTGGTGATGCCCGCCGAGGCTACCGCTTGTGGCAAGGCCCCTGGTTGTAATCCACCCAGGCGCGCCAGTGCGTTGATCATTGGCCGGCCGTTGCCCAAGAGGTTGGCTGAACCCGCATCGGCGCGGAACTCACGCTGGCGCGAAAACCAGGCGACGATGATGGAGGCGAGCACCGAGAACATGATTTCGCAGGCGAACACGGTGACGTAGTAACCAATGCCGACGTCGCGTTCGTTCTTCAGTATCACGCGGTCGACGATATAACCAACCACGCGGGCCAGAAACACCACGAAGGTATTCACCACGCCCTGGATCAGGGTCAGCGTCACCATATCGCCGTTGGCAATGTGCGCGACTTCGTGTCCGAGGACCGCTTCGACTTCCTCCCGCGTCATCGATTGCAGCAGGCCGGTCGATACCGCCACCAGGGCGGAATCCCGAAACGCACCGGTGGCAAATGCGTTGGGCTCGCCTTCATAGAACGCAACCTCCGGCATGCCGATGCCGGCGCGCTGCGCCAGCCGTTGCACGGTGTCCACCAGCCAGCGTTGTTCCGGGCCTTCGCTACCGTTGATGAGTTGCGCGCCGGTCGACCATTTGGCAATCGGCTTGGACATCAGCAGTGAAATGAAGGAGCCGCCGAAACCGACCACCAGCGAAAATATCAGCAGCATGCCGACGTTGAGTCCGTTGGCGCTCATGAAGCGATCGACACCGAGCACGCGCAGGGTGATCGACAGCACCAGCATGATGGCCAGGTTGGTAACCAGAAACAGAACGATGCGTTTCATTGTGTGTTGCCTCCTCGGCTTTGTTATATGTGGGTGTCTGCGCTGAATTCAAGTTTTGTGCTAACGCAATTCTACCCGCTGCATATGACCGCGTATTTTCAGTGGGGTTCCTGCGCCGCGGCATTTTTTACCGGTCGGCCGAGGAGGTAGCCGCCGCCGGTCATGACCACGCCCATCACCCAGAACACCGGGGCGATGCCGAAGGCGGCGCCCAGCGCGCCGAATAGCAGTGGTATGAGGGTCTGACTGCCGTTAAGCAACAGTGTGCGCAAACCTACGGCCTCGCCAACCCTGCCGGCTGGCGCGTGCGTTGTCACCAGCGACATGATCATCGGTTGGGCCCCGCCCAGCCCGATGCCGAGCAGGAAGGCGATCACCATTAGCACCGGCAGCAATTGAAAAAACGGAAACACAAACAGCATGACGCCGGTGGCCAGCATGGCGATGGTTAGCATGCCCCATTGCCCGATGCGCTTGACCACCAGCGGCAGCAGCACGCGCACGGTGAAGATCGCCGAGCCGAAGGCGCCGAGGATCATGCCGATTTGCGAGGCCGAGAGACCGATCTGCGTGCCGTAGATTGGTACCAGAAAGGTGAACATGTCCCACGCCATCGACAAGATCGAGCTGAAGATCAGCACCTTCCTGAGTCGTGGAATGCGCAGTAAATCGACGATGCGTCGCTCGCCGCTGTGAATGTCGGCGTGCCGTGAGGGCGGCGTGCGCACGCCGATGGTGGCAATCACCACCAGCGAGGCGGCGGCGCTGCACGCCAGCATCAGGAAGGTGTTGCGGTTGCCGATCATGTCGATGGCAAAACCGGCGGCGGTAGGGCCGAGAAAATTGGCAGTCGAAAAACCCAGCGCGAGGATGCTGAAATTTTTCATCCGATCGTCGGGTGTGCCGAGCGCGCCGGTGGCGTGGTTGATGGCGATGTGAAACAGCATAAAGCCCGAGCCGGCCAGTGCGCTCACCACAAACAGCATCTCAAGGCTGGGCAAGGTGTAACCGAGGGTCAGGCCGCAGAGTTCCAGTACGGCGCCGAGCAGCATCGGTTTGCGCGGGCCGATGCGATCGATGATGCGCCCGGCGCTGACGGCAAAAAACATCGGCAGCAGGGCCAGCATGGAGGCGATCGCACCAACGGTCACTGGTGAGGCCTGCAGGCTGAGCGCGGTGAGCGAGAGATTGACGCGGCAGCCCGAGAACGCAAAGTGCAGGAGAACGGTGGGCAGGATGACGCGGGTGAGGATGAGTTTCAAGATTCAGTCGGCCGGCTGCGCTGCGCGCGCATCACGCAAACACCGGATGATGTTCGTGGCGCGCCGTCATTTTACGCGCCTTCAGTCGCGCCGCGACGTTGTCACCATGGCGACACCCGCGCAGGTCACGGCGATACCGGCCATCGAGAGGGTGCCGGGCACGATGTCGAACATCAGGTATTCGAGCGCCACGGCGAAGATCGGTGTCAGATATAACAGACTGGTCACGCGTGTGGCCGCACCGCGCCGCATCAGCGTGTGCAACGCATTGACCGCAAGTATTGAGGCACCGATCACCAGAAATACAATGGCGGCCAACATCGGCCACGCCCAGGTCACCGCAAAGCCCTCGATGCCCCAGGCCAGCGGTGCGAGCACGGCGCCGGTCACCGCGAACTGCACGAGTGCCGCCGAGCGCAGATCGACGCGCGGGCAGAACGCACGTGTGTAGAGCGTACCTGCCGTGACACCGGCGAGCGAGACGATCACGGCGGTTAAACCGCCGGCCGTGATTTCGCTCACTGCGGTCTTGTGCCAGACGATGAGAACGACGCCGGCAAAGCCCAGCATCACGCCCGCCCATTGGCGTGGTGCGAGCCGCTCGCCCATCCAGCGCGAGGCGATCAACGCGGTCAGCACCGGTTGCACCGATAACAGCACGGCGACGATGCCGGCGGAGATGCCGAGGTATTGCGAATAGTGACTGCCGCCCAGATGCAGCGCATGCATCAACAGACCGGCGATGATGACGTGCAACCAATCGCGTCCGGTGGCGGGTAAAGGCGCGCGCGTCCATAGCACCACTGGCAGCAGGCAGGCAATGCCGAAAATGAAACGCAGCGTTAGAAAGGTGAACGGCGCGGCGTAATGCAGGCCGATTTTGGTGGCGAGAAACCCTGAGCCCCAGACGCTGACGAAATACCAGGCGAGGGTGGTTTCAAACCAGCCGCGGGTGCGGTCTTGAGTGCTATAGCCCCGGCGGCTCAAGGGGCGAGGCGTTCGATCTTCCAGGTCCGCGCTTTGCGGCTGTAGAGCACGCGATCGTGCAGGCGGTTCGGCCGTCCTTGCCAGAATTCAATGGCGTCTGGTACCAAAACATAGCCACCCCAATGCGCGGGTCGTTCCGGCTGTTCACCCGTGAGGGCGGCTTCGGCAAAACGTGCTTCCAGCATGGCTCGATCCGGCACCACTTCGCTTTGTGGGCTGGCGATGGCGGCGTGGCGGCTGCCGAGCGGACGGCTGGAGAAGTAAGCATCGGATTCGGCCGCAGTGATTTTTTTGACGCGACCGTCAACGCGTACCTCGCGTTCGAGTTGATGCCAGAACATCACCAGCGAGGCGGCTGGATTGGCCGTCAACTCGCGGCCTTTGCGCGATTTGTAATTGGTGTAGAAAACGAAGCCGCCGTGATCAACGCCCTTGAGTAGCACGATGCGCGCTGAAGGTCTGCCTGCGGCCGACACGGTAGCCAGTGTCATGGCGTTGAGTGCAGGGTGCTCGGATTTCACCGCCTCATCGAACCAGCGTGTGAATTGTTCGAAAGGGTCGTGGGTGACCGCGGTTTCATCGAGACTTGCACGGCGGTATTCCTCGCGCAGATCGGCAATATTCATTGGGGTATCGGTTCGACGATTGAAAACAATATTTTAAACCCTGCCCCGCAGGCAGAACGTGACAAATATCAGCCTGCCACGTCGTCCTGGTTGCGGCGCGCCGCGCGGCGCTTGCGCAACCAGCGTGAACCGAAGCCGCCGATGGCGATGGCGATGATCACCGCGCCAAACGCCAGCCACTGGCTGCGTGCGTCGATTTTTGCCGGCACATCAGCGTCGCTTTTTTGCGTATTCGCAGCCCAGGCTGGCGTTGGGCGTGGTGCTACCTCGCGCGTCACCCAGGACAGTTTGACCGGCACGGCCAGTTCGGTGTGCACCTCGCGTTGTCCGGCTACGCGTGCGACCAGACGTATTTCGTCGACGCGCGTGGCGTAATCACCCCAGAACAAAAGATGCGCGACTGCCGTGCCACCGCCGGCGGGCAGCGTCACTGGTGCGCTGGTGGCGAGATTCGTCGACAGCGCTTCGCGCTGAAAATATGGGTCGACCGTCACCGTCAGCGGCACCTTCGCGTTCACCGCGAACTGGAGATAAAAACGCTGTTGCACACCGAGCACCGCTTCGCTGCCGGGGTCGATGGCGATGATGCGCAGCACGGGTTGTTCGGGGGCGGGTGTGCAGCCGGTCAGTGCAGCCAGCGTGATAAGCGCAAGGCTGCACAACAAATGCAGGCGGGTAAAAAATGTGGTCATTGGTTGGCCCGACAAATGATGATGCAGATCAGTATTTGCAGTCTAACATGCGGTGTATCGCGTTACCGCCGCGCTAGACTGCTTGCAGGCTCAGCAAGGCCTGCGAAATGCTCAGATTCCTCATTGAAAACCACCTGCTGCGCCGTTTGCAGCTCCTTGCGCGGCATCGTTTCATGCCGACGCTGGTGGGTCTTTTTGCCTTCGGCCTGACCGCCTCGATGACGGTGCCGGTCAGCTCTGCGCTGATCCCGGCCGTACTGCTCTCGCCGCAACGCTGGCGCAGCATTGCCTTGCAGGCCGCCTTTGGTAGCGCACTCGGGGCGACATTGCTGGTGCTGCTATTTCACCATCTGGGCTGGACGCAGTTGCACGCACAGTTTCCCGTCATGCTCGATTCAGCTGGTTGGCAACGCGCGGCGGCGTGGACCGGCGATTATGGAGTGATTGCACTTTTTGCCATCGCCGCACTACCCTTGCCGCAGACGCCGGCGCTAATCTTCTGCTCGATCGCACAGCTGCCCATGGCTGAAGTGTTTGTCGCCGTGTTATGCGGGAAATTGATCAAGTATGCGGTGATTGCAGCGCTGGCTGCGGCGTTTCCAGTGAAATTCCGCGCCTTCCTCGACGTCATCGAACCGGAGGCGGGAAAGCCGGTGCGGCACGGCTGGAGTTGAACCGGTGGATGCAGCCAGCGTGACGCATATAAACCCGGGCATATATCGAACAAGGCGAAACCGATGGGAAAAATCCGCCTAACATTTCTGCGCGGAGCCGGATTGCAGTATGCTTCGCCCCTTCATCATGACCAAAAAAACGCCACCCAAAGCGGCCATGCCGCGCAACCCCTCGGCACCCGCTGCACCGCGCGCTACGCCACACCCATCGCGCAACCCCAAGCTCAATCAGCAGACGCGTCAGGTTCTCGCCCAGCATTACCGCGCCAAGTACGGCGTCAAATAGCCGGCGTGATCGCGCTGATCACTTTTCACCTTACGTTTTAAGCCCAGAATGCTCGCCTACCGACACCAATTTCACGCCGGCAACTTCGCCGATGTTTTCAAGCATGCACTGCTCGCCCAGCTGGTGCTCGGCATGACGCGCAAGGACAAACCGTTCTTTTATCTCGATACCCACGCCGGTATCGGCCAATATGATTTGCTGCACGAATGGGCACGCAAGAACGCCGAGCATAAAGACGGCGTGATGCGGGTCTGGGGGCGCGACGACGTGCCGCCCGAGATGCAGCCTTACTTCGACGCTCTGCACGCTGAAAACCCCGGCGGCACGCTGCGCTTTTATCCGGGTTCGCCGGCGCTCGTGCGCCGCCTGATCCGTGCGCAGGATCGCATGGTGCTGACCGAACTCAACCCGAAGGACAGCGAAGAACTCGCGGTGCTCTATACGCGCGACCGCCAGGTGACGGTCGAGCTGGCCGATGGTTATATGGGCTTGAACGCGCATCTGCCGCCGAAAGAACGCCGCGGCCTGATCTTTATCGATTCGTCGTTCGACCGCGCGCGCGAATTCAAACGTCTTACCGATGCGCTGATCCTCGGTCAGCGCAAATTCGCCACCGGCGTCTATGCGCTGTGGTATCCGCTGATGGACCCGGCGTCGATGCGTTCCTTTGAACGCAGCATTGAAGCCACCGGCATCCGTAAAGTCCTGCAGATCGAAATCAATGTGTTTGGTGACGACTGGACGCTCGGCATGCGCGGTTGCGGCATGATCATCGTCAATCCGCCGTTCGGTTTTGAGGCGGTGGCGCAGGCGATCGCCGGCTGGACGCAACCGCTGCTGGCCAACGGTCGCGTGCCGCCGTGGCGGGTCAGCTGGCTGGTGCCGGAATAGCGCAAGCTCAGGCGGCGTCGCGTGGCGTCCTGATGTGAGAACATTACGCCTTCCCCACGCCGGAGTTTGCGCATGAACCAGACCCCCGATCGCACGGCCGCCCCCGGCCACACACTGCCGGTACCGTGCGGCGCGCATATCGTGGCGCGCGCCCTGCAGCGTCACGGTGTTGAGCTGATGTTTGGTCAGAGTCTGCCTTCGGCGCTCTATCTGGTCACCCCCGAATTCGGTATCCGCCAGATCGCTTACCGTGAAGAAAACGCCGGTGCGGCGATGGCCGATGGTTATGCGCGCGCCTCCGGTCGCGTGGCG
>CAIWNB010000150.1 GCA_903913965.1 uncultured beta proteobacterium | reverse complement strand
TCGGGCTGGGTATGAAGTCCATTATTGCGGGTACGCTCGCAACCTGCATGACCGGAGCGGTCGTCGGTATCTTGTGGAGCGCCTGATGGAACCGGTGCTACGTTGTGCTGACTTCGAAGCGTTGATCGCGGAAATTGCGGTACACGAAGAATGGCGCGGGTTGGCCAATGCGCGACCGCAGAATGCAGCGGCGGTTTTGGCGGCGCCTGCTGCCGTGGCGCGCGGTATTGCGCTTTTTGCACCGCAGCTGGCGCAGCGGTCGAAGTTATCCATTTTAGTGATTGGTGCCGAATCGACCGATGCGCCAGACCAGGGGCGCTGGTATCAAGCGGTTGCCGTCATGCTCGGTAGTGCGCTGCGAATCGACGTGACGCTGGTCGGTAGTGAGCTGGATCAGACGTTTTCATCGGCACTTGCGGATATTGCGCCGGCGGTTGCTGCTGTTGGTGTACGGGCGCCGCTGGTGGATTTTTTGTCGATACAGGCAGAAGTGAAGTTTGATCTTGCGGTGATGTTTCAGCCGGGATTTCAAAAATACCAGGGCTGGCTCGACGCATCGGGGCTCACCCGTTTGCTGGAAGCAGGAACGGTCCTTCTTGGGGGCTCGTATTCAACCGATGAATACGAGATGGAGCGTTGGGTGCTGGAGTGCCATGGCTACCGGGCGAGCGAGGTTTGTAAGGACAATCCGTTTTACCTGGAGCTTGGCGACCGGCAATCAGTGATACGTTGGGGCGGCGTGTTGTGGCAGGTTACTGCTGCGCCGACAGGTCCTTGGCCGCCTGACGCGGCCCGCCTTCAATCGCTCGAGTTGTTAAATCGCATGGTATTGCACAGCATGACGGCGGCCGGTGGAGCGTCTCCACCCTTGGGCACGATGGTTGAGTTAAGCGCAGCGAAGGGCAGGCAGATTTCATTGATACACATTTTTGACCGGCGATTCGTTGATCCTGCGACTGCGGTTTGGTACCGGCTAGACGATGACGGACTGTTGCACAAAGGCGGGCAGCTTCCGCCAGAAGAGATTGCCGCTTACCCTCGTCAGTCGCCGCGCGACATTGAGCGTGCGCTATGGGCCGCAGCGGTTAAAGCGCAATACCTGATGGCTGACTATCCTGAACCGGCAGCATCCGCGGATACCGCGGCACACGCTGGAGGCATGTTCAACGCACTGCGTATCCGGGCTGCGCAGCTGTTTCGCTAAGAGCGCTATTCGCGTATGAGTACCGTCTCGCGATTGCCCAGAACGATATAGCGTAGGTTTAGTTTGCCGCAGAACTCATCCCATGCTGCGCGCGCGCCGGGGCAGAAGGGGGAGCCGTCGCAGACGATCACGCCACCCGCGTTCAAGCGCGGATAAAAATACTCCAATGCGGCCAGTGTCGGCGCGAAGAGCGTGACGTCCAGGTGTACAAAAGCCCAACGCAAATGCGTGAGCGGCATGAATACCTGTGGAATCCAGTCTGCGCAGATTTCAACCTGTGGGAATTCACCAAAGTAGCCGCGCACCAGTTCGGGGGTGAGGCCGGCTTGCGCTACCTTGAAAAAAGGCTCGTAACGTAAACCCTTGCCGTCGCGCACCGGGATGAAATCCCGTTGGCCGGATGCGCTGGTGCCGACAAAACTGTCGATGAGGTAGAGTCCGTTGCCGTCAAACGTCGTGTGCCGGCTGCGCCACGCACGCGCCAGCAGTAGTGCGGTAGCGCCGCGGTAAACACCGCATTCGGCACGTGCGCCGGGAATGTCGAGGGTTGAAAAAAAATACTGCAGCAGATCGCGCCGGCTCTGGAAGCGATGGAACACATTGAAGGGGGTGAGCGGCGTTTGTGTTTCTGCCAGGCAACGCTGGAAAAGCTGCGCGAAATTTTCTCCGCCGATATCGATTCCGCGAAAAAGCATTTCCAAATGCCGGTCGACCGGTGCGGTCACGTGCAGCGCACTGAGTTTTTCTTCGAGCTCTAAAGGAAATTCTATGGCGTCGACGGCGCTGTCTTGGCCGCGACCGCGAAGCTCTCGCAAGAATTGCTTCAGCATGCGGGTATTCTTTTCGCCGCGGGTTTTAGTTCGCCTTGCATCGTTGCCACCGTTTCAGGTTAGCGGCAACACGTTGACCCACTGGCGGTAGGCGTCCCGGTGTTGCAGGCGTTGGTAGTAGGCGTCGAGATGGGCGTGGGCCGGGCGTTCGACAGGCAGATTAAGCCAGCGCGCCAGCGCGCAGCCCAGCGGTATGTCACCCATGGTGAATGTTTCACCGGTCACATAGCTGTGGTTGGCGAGATGGCTGTTGAGCAGATCCATGGCGGCGGCGACCTTTTTCGTGAGGTCGGCGACCAGCGGCAGATTGCGCTGTTCAGGAGCGGTTCGCACCAGGTTCCAGAAAATCGGCTGCAGGTTGGGCCACACGGTTGTCGCGTACCAATCCATCCAGCGGTCAGCGTCAGCGTGTTGCTGCGCATCGGCAGGGCACAGGCTGCCCAAACCGTTTTTTCGTGCCAGGTAGCGCACGATGGCGTGCGATTCCCACAACACGAAACCGTCATCATTGATCGTGGGTACCAGGCCGTTTGGATTCATCGTCCTGTATTCGGGGGTATTGTTGACGCCGAATTTCATGCCGGCGTCGATCCGTTCGAAGGGCAGCGCAAGTTCCGCACAGCACCACAATACCTTCTGCACATTAATGGAGTTACAACGTCCCCAGATTTTCAGCATGGTGCGGGTTCCCCTTGTCGCGCGTGAATTACAACCGGTGTGGTGTCACTTATTCAGCGGTGATGCCGCGTTCTCGAATGATCTTGCCCCACTTGTCCGACTCGCTTTTGAGCCACGCCCCGAATTGTTCGGGCGTACTGCCGACGATTTCATAGCCCTGCTGGGCGAAGCGTTCGCGTGCGTCTTGCTGAGCCACCGCTTGGCGTAACACCTCGTTCAAGCGCGCCACCACGGGCCGTGGCGTTCCGGCAGGTGCCAGCACACCGACCCAGGATAGTGCTTCGAAGCGCGGCACGAATTCGCTCAGTGCGGGGACTCCGGGTACCAGTGCACTGCGCTCGCGGGAGGTGACCGCCAGCACCGTCAGACGGCCGCTTTTGACCTGGGATAGCACGAGCCCTGCCGAGGCGATCATCGCGTCGACGTGGCCACCAACCAGATCGGTCAGGGCGGGCCCGCCGCCTTTGTAATGAATCAGCATGGCGTCCAGCTGGGTGGTGGATTTGAATAACTCCACTGAGAGCCGGCTCGAGGTGGCAGCACCCGCAGTGGCGAAGTTAAAGGGGGCGCGGCGGGCCTTTGCTGCAGCAAGCAGGTCGTTGAATGATTTGATGCCCAGTTTTGGGTGTACCACCAACAATTGCGGACCGCGGATCAACAGAGAGATGGGGGCAAAGTCGCGGAGTGTGTCGTAGGGCGCGTTACCAAACACAAATGGATTGGAGATGAAACTGTCGAAGACGGCCAGCAAGGTGTAACCGTCTGCGGAGGCCTTGGCCACGATGTCGGTGCCCGGTACTCCGCCCGCACCGGAACGGTTATCGACGATGATCGGTTGCCCCAGGAGTTCGGTCATTTGTGGTGCGATGGCGCGCGCCGCGATATCGGTGACGCCACCTGGCGCGGCGGGAACCATCATGCGGATAGGTTTTGAGGGGTAGTTTTGTGCAGCAGCCGTCAATGCTGATGTGCAGAGGACGGTGAGCAGGAGGCTCGCAAGCGCGGGGAATATTTTCATCGGCTGCATTCTATCGTTGGACAAAGCGCATATCCATTACCCCGGGGCAGCAGCCCTGCTGCGAGAGCGGTCTTAACGACGGCTTGTCTAACGGGGAACTTAGTCCGGCGAAGACAGGTGCTTGTTAAAGGCGGTGAAAAACTGCTCGGCGAGTTTCTTGGCGACCCCGTCGACCAGTCGCGAGCCGACCTGTGCGAGCTTGCCACCAATCGTCGCTTTCGCCGTGTACTCGAGGCGTGTTGATGTGCCCTCGGTGGTCAGTCTGACCTCGGCCTGTCCTTTGGCAAAACCGGCCACACCGCCTTGCCCCTCGAAAATCAGCATATATGAGTTGGGGGCGTCGACATTGGTCAACATGATCTTGCTCTTGAATTTTGCACTGACGGGACCAACACGTGCGCTCATGGTCAGGTCGAATTCAGAGTCTGAATTCTTGATCATGGAGTCGCAACCGGGGATGCAAATTTGCAGCACCGCCGGGTCGCAGATGGCATTCCAGGTCTTGTCCTGGGCTTGGGGGATTAATTGCTGACCGATGATTTCCATGCCGCCGATTTTACTACCGCAGATGCATTTTGGCGCGACTACTTGCGGCGCTGCGGCTTGGCTTCAACGCCGTTGCCGGCCTTCTCGTATTCACGGGCCAGCTTTCTGATGGCGTGCGAAGCGGCAATACGTCCGTTGCCAACAAAGGCTTCGTGGTTGGCCTCAACCTCATCAAGGTCGTAGATGTAATTGACCATCATTCCTGCTGAACGTTGCAGGCCTGCCGGTGTGGTGTCGGCCAGCCAGTGCAGGTTTTCCAGACGTGCGCCGTTGCCCAGATGAAAGCGCGCGACTGGATCGACGGGTTTGCCTTCCAGTTTTTCGTGCAGCAAATAACGCGCGCATTGCGATGTGAGCGCAGCGCGCAAGGTCTCTGCCTGCGCTGCTGGCAGATGCCAGTCAGTGGTCTGCAGTGTGGACAGCAACGCGGCGAGCGCCGGACTACCGATGGCCTGTTGTTCCAGCCAGCGCGCAAAGCCCGGGATCGGCGAGAGGGTGGCGAAATTTTTGAGTCGAGGGAACTCACGACTGAGCTCTGCAGCGACTTGTTTGATCAACAAGTTGCCGAAGGAAATTCCGCGCAGACCGTCCTGACAATTGGTAATGGAATAAAAAATGGCGCTGTCTGCATGAAACGGATCAGCCACAGGAGAGTTCGGATCGAGTAGCGGTGCGACGGTCGAGCTGATGCGTTTGGTCAGAGCGACTTCGATAAAAATAAGCGGCTCGTCCGGCAGTGCCGGATGGAAGAACCCGAAGCAGCGACGGTCGGCAGCGAGTCGCCGGCGCAAGTCATTCCAGCCGGCAATCTCATGCACCGCTTCATAAGCAATCAGTTTTTCGAGGACCAGCGCCGGTGTCCGCCAGTCGATACGTTCGAGCTTGAGAAAGCCGCGGTTGAACCAGGAGCTGAAGAGATGAGCAAGGTCAGAGTCCACCGCCGCGAGTTGGGGATGGGCTTTAATCTCCCGCAATAAACGCCGTCGCAGTTCAATCAGCATGGCGGTTGCGCCCGGGGCTACGTTCAGCCGGCGGAACAACTCCTGACGCGGTGATTCAACGGCGCGCTGCAAAGCAATCAAGTGATGCGGCGACGGTTCATCGGCAAATGTATCGGCGGCGCGGGATATGGCTGCCGCATCCGGTGAAAAATCCGAGGCCAGCAAACTCAGAAACGGGGTGTGCGCTGCGGCGGGTAGGCCGGCATAGGCGGCGAGCAGTTCGCGTGCCAGTGCGGCGCCTGAAACCTCGCCGCGTCCGGAGAGTAATGAATGACATAGTTCTGCCACTTCCCGCGCGCGCCGTGCCGCTCCGCGTGCGGGGTCTGCGGGGGCCGCAACCTTGTCCAGCAGGCCTTTAAAAAATGAACCGGTATTCATCGAGTGAAGTTATCCGCATTTGGTCGCATTGATCGGCACAGGCTTGAGATTTTCGGCAGTTCGGGCCGCGCTTATCCTAGTCTAGGCTAAGGCCTGCCGCAATCGCCTGCCGTAATCGCAACAATTGCGCTTGACCTGTGTGCTTGACCGGCTACTGGGCCTGCACTACCCTTGATCGTATCGCGCTCTTGCGCAATAACATTAACGGCAACCATTATGGATAGTGTAGATACCGAAGTCATCAAGAGTGCCATTGCCTGGCTCGATGCGGGGCATCGTTCCACCCTGGCGACGGTGGTGCGGACCTGGGGTTCGGCGCCGCGACCGATCGGTGCGATGCTGGTGATTCGCGACGACGGCCATGTTGTCGGCTCGGTTTCGGGGGGCTGCGTCGAGGATGATTTGATTGAGCGCGTCAAGGCCCACCAGATGAAGGGCGGTGCACCGGAGGTGGTTACCTATGGGGTGACCACCGAACAGGCGGCGCGTTTTGGTCTGCCCTGCGGCGGCACTCTGCAACTGGTGCTGGAGCCGGTACGGCCTGAATCCCAGTTGAAGGAATTGCTCGAAATCATCGGCCGGCACGAACTGGTTGCACGCAGTCTCGATATGCAATCTGGCGTGGTGACGCTGGAATCCGGGCGCTGGTCGGATCTGCTGGATTTTGATGGCAAAGTATTGCGCAGCATCCACGGGCCACGCTGGCGTTTGTTGATCATCGGCGCCGGCCAGACTTCGCGCTTTCTTGCCCAGTTTGCGCAGGCGCTGGATTATCAGGTGACGGTTTGCGACCCGCGCGAAGAATATGCCGACGAATGGACGGTGACGGGCGTCAATTTCAGTCGCAGTTATCCGGATGACGCGGTGCTGGAGTTGAATGCCGATCCGCATCTGGCGGTGGTAGCCGTCACGCATGACCCCAAGCTTGATGATGCGGCGCTGACTGAAGCTTTGAAGTCGCCGGCGTTTTACGTCGGCGCCCTGGGTTCGCGTGCCAACAACGAAAAGCGCCGCAAACGGCTTGCCGATTTTGATTTGTCTGCCGCGGAGATCGCCCGTTTGCATGGCCCGGTCGGGCTGAAAATCGGCAGTAAAACGCCGGCGGAAATTGCCGTCGCTATCATCGCTGAAATGACCGCCGTGCGGCGTGGCGTGAAGCTCGAGAGTATCGGCGTTGCCGCGCCGGCTACCACTGCGGCGGCCTCGTCCGATCCGTTTGCTTGTAGCAGCTGATTTGGGCGTATGAGTCAAACGCGCAGGCGCTTGCTCGCCGCCGCGTTGGGGGTGGCCTTTGCACCTGTTGCGCGCGTGTTCGCGGCTGCACTCGATGACGCGCCCGACGGCGCCGTATTACTGGTCGCGAAACCCGATCTCACGGATGCCAATTTTCGTGACACCGTTGTATGCGTGATGCCAGCGCCGGAAGGCGTTGGCACGATGGGCCTGATTCTCAATAAGCCGCTTGCTGCACGTCTTGCCGATGCCGCCCCGGAGGCCGGTGGCTTGGCGTTGGCCTCCGAACGGATTTATCACGGCGGGCCGTTGGCGCAAAATCGCATCTTGTTTCTGCTCCAAAGCGAGGTTGCGCCAGCAAACAGCCTGCGTTTGCTTGACGATGTTTTTCTCAGCGCTGACGCCGGGCTGCCGCAGCAGATTGTGCGGGGTGAAATCGCGGCGCAGGCGTTGCGAGCCTATATCGGTTATGCGGCGTGGGCGCCGCGGCAGCTCAAGGCCGAAATCGCGGCGGGCGCCTGGCTGGTGACGGCGGCTGACGCGTCAACGATTTTTTCTGCGGATGCGCCAGCGCTCTGGCCAGCCATGCTCAAACGCCTGACGACGCGGACGGCACACGGCGGGTGGCAGGGCGCGGAGCGGGTTTGAATGTCTTGATGAGGGATTGGAGGAGGGTCGATGTTTGCAGCGTGGTATGAAAAAAATGGTGCGGCGGCCGACGTAATGAAGACCGGCGAATTACCCGACCCCGGGCCACAGGCCGGCGAAGTCCGGGTGCGGCTACATGCGTCGGCGGTCAATCCCTCTGACGTCAAGGCCCGCGCCGGTAGCCGACCGATCCGCTGGCCCCGGTTGATACCGAACAGTGACGGCGCCGGTGTGATTGATCGTGTCGGTGCCGGCGTGACCACACATCGCGTCGGTGACCGGGTCTGGACTTTTAACGGGCAGTGGGAGCGGCCGTTCGGTACCAGTGCGCAATACATCGTGCTGCCTGCGACGCTTGTCGTGGCCTTGCCGCAGTCCCTGTCTTGGGAGCAAGGGGCCTGCCTCGGGATCCCGGTGATGACGGCGCATCGTTGCTTGTTTGCCGAGGGGCCGGTAGCCGGTCTCAACGTGCTGGTGACTGGCGGCGCTGGTGTGGTCGGCCATTATGCGATTCAGCTGGCGAAGTGGGCGGGGGCGGCACATGTGATTGCCACTGTTAGCTCGCCTGAGAAGGCTGCGCATGCGCGTGCCGCCGGTGCGGACGCAGTGATCAATTACCGCAGCGAAAATGTCGTGGAACGGGTGCGTACGGTGTGTGGCGGCGTTGATCGTATCGTCGATGTCGATTTTGGCAAGAACCTGCCGCTGTCCAAAGAGATCATCAGGCCGTTCGGGGCGATCAGTTGTTATGCGTCGATGAGCGTGCGCGAGCCGGCTTTTCCGTATAACGATTTGCTAAGGCTTAATGTGACGGTGCGCCCGGTGTTTGTTTACACCATGTCGGATGCCGCCAAGCTTGCTGCGCAGGCCGATATTGCGCGTTGGCTCCAGCAATCGAAACCGATATTTGCGATCGCGCAGCGCTTTCCGCTGGGTGATGTGATTGATGCTCATCTCGCCGTTGAACGCGGCGCGAAGATCGGGCATGTCGTGCTGGACATCGATTAAACGCCGCCCGGAGCGGCATTTAATCGGAGGTCTGTTAGAGCGAATAGATATTTTTGCCGGGGCTATTCGGCAAAGAACTCCTTGACCTTGTCCATCCAGGACTTCGCTCGCGGGTTGTGCTGGCCGGAATCCTTGTTATTGATGGCTTCGAGTTCGTTCAGGAGCTCGCGCTGGCGGGCGGTCAGATTGACCGGTGTTTCGACGACCACATGGCAGAGCAAGTCGCCGTGGGTCGAGGAGCGCACGCCCTTGATGCCTTTGCCGCGCAGACGGAACACTTTGCCGGACTGCGTTTCGGCGGGGATCTTGATCTTGGCATAGCCTTCGAGCGTGGGGATTTCGATATCGCCGCCGAGTGCTGCGGTGGTGAAACTGATCGGCATTTCGCAATGCAGATCATTGTGTTCGCGCTGGAATACCGCATGCGCCTTAAGATGAATGACAACATACAGATCTCCAGGCGGACCGCCATTGACACCCGCTTCGCCTTCGCCCGACAGGCGGATGCGATCGCCTTCGTCAACGCCCGAGGGAATTTTGACCGACAGCGTTTTGTGCTGCTTGAGGCGGCCGACACCACGACAGGTCGGGCAGGGGGACTCCACCATCTTGCCGGCACCGCGGCACTTCGGACAGGCTTGCTGCACGGAAAAGAAACCCTGTTGCATGCGCACCTGACCATGCCCGTCGCAGGTGCTGCATTTGACCGGTTTGGTGCCGGGCTTGGCGCCGCTGCCGTCGCAGGTTTCGCATTGCTCCATCGCCGGGATACGGATTTTGGTTTCCGTACCGCGGGCGGCTTCTTCGAGTCCGATTTCCAGGTTGTAACGAAGATCGGCGCCGCGATAAACATTCGAGCGGCCGCGTCCGCCGCCAAAGATATCGCCGAAGATATCGCCGAACGCATCGGCAAATCCCCCGCCCATGCCAGCGCCACCCCCGCCCGCCGAAGGGTCGACGCCGGCGTGGCCGTATTGGTCGTAAGCGGCGCGTTTGTTGGCGTCGGAGAGTATTTCGTAGGCTTCCTTGGCTTCCTTGAACGATTCCTCTGCCTTGGGGTTGTCCGGATTACGGTCCGGATGGTGTTTCATCGCTAATCTGCGATAGGACTTTTTGATGTCGTCTTCCGAGGCGTCCCGATTGACGCCCAGTACTTCGTAGAAATCGCGTTTAGCCATTGTTTTTTAGGATCTGATGTGTGAGGTGTTCAACGCATGTAACAACGCGAAAGGGGTGAGGCGAAGTTGATCGCCTCACCCCTCGCGTCTGACGTCTGTTGCGGCTACTTCTTGTCTTTCACTTCTTCGTATTCGGCATCTACCACATTGCCGTCGTCTTTCTTCGCTTCGGCGCCGCCCTGGGCGTGTTCGCCGCCTGCCGCCTGCTGTGTGGCTTGTTCCTTCGCGTACATCTGTTCGGCCAGTTTGTGCGAGACGGTGGCCAGCGCCTGAGACTTGGCTTCGATCTCTTCCTTGTTGTCGCTCTTCAGTGCTTCTTCAGCCTCCTTCAGTGCGGCTTCGATTTTCGCCTTCTCTTCGGCGCTTACCTTGTCGCCGTGTTCGGCCAGGGTTTTCTTGACCGAGTGGACCAGGCCGTCGCACTGGTTGCGCGCAGTGACCAGTTCGATGGCTTTTTTATCGTCTTCCGCATGCGCCTCGGCGTCTTTCACCATGCGCTGGATTTCATCTTCGCTGAGCCCCGAGCTTGCCTGGATCTTGATTTTGTTTTCCTTGCCGGTGGCTTTGTCCTTGGCCGACACATGCAGGATGCCGTTGGCATCGATGTCGAAAGCAACTTCGATCTGCGGCGTGCCGCGCTGTGAAGGCGGGATGTCGGTGAGGTTGAACTGACCGAGGCTCTTGTTGCCGGAGGCGACTTCGCGTTCACCTTGCAGCACATGGATGGTGACGGCCGACTGGTTGTCTTCGGCGGTGGAGAAAACCTGTGCCGCCTTGGTCGGGATCGTCGTGTTTTTCTGGATCAGCTTGGTCATCACGCTGCCCAGTGTTTCGATGCCGAGCGAGAGCGGCGTGACGTCGAGCAGCAGCACGTCCTTGACGTCGCCTTTCAACACGCCGCCCTGAATAGCGGCACCGACGGCAACGGCTTCGTCCGGGTTGACGTCCTTGCGCGGTTCCTTGCCGAAGAATTCCTTGACCTTGTCCTGCACCTTCGGCATGCGCGTCTGGCCGCCAACCAGAATCACGTCGGAGATATCCGAGAGTTTTACGCCAGCGTCTTTGACTGCGAGTTCGCAGGGTTTGATGGTGCGCGCGATCAGATCTTCGACCAGACTTTCAAACTTGGCCCGCGTGATTTTGATCGCCATGTGCTTCGGCCCTGAGGCGTCGGCTGTGACATAGGGCAGATTGATTTCGGTCTGCTGTGACGACGAGAGTTCGATTTTGGCTTTTTCGGCGGCGTCCTTCAGGCGCTGCAGGGCCAGCATGTCTTTGCGCAGATCGATACCCTGTTCTTTTTTGAACTCATCGCACAGGTATTCCATCAGGCGCTGGTCGAAGTCTTCGCCGCCGAGAAAGGTGTCGCCATTGGTTGAGAGGACCTCGAACTGGTGTTCGCCGTCAACCGCCGCGATTTCGATGATCGAAATGTCGAAGGTGCCGCCGCCAAGGTCATACACCGCGATTTTGCGGTCGCCTTCTTTTTTGTCCATGCCGAAGGCGAGTGCCGCGGCGGTCGGCTCGTTGATGATGCGCTTGACGTCGAGACCGGCGATGCGTCCGGCGTCCTTGGTGGCCTGGCGTTGCGAATCGTTAAAGTAGGCCGGTACCGTGATCACCGCTTCGGTGACGGGCTCGCCAAGATAATCCTCGGCGGTTTTTTTCATTTTCATCAAAACCTGCGCCGACACTTCCGGCGGGGCGATTTTTTTGTCGCGTACTTCAACCCAGGCATCGTTGTTGCCTGCTTTGAGGATTTTGTACGGCATCAGGTCGATGTCTTTTTGCACTTCTTTTTCATCGAAGCGACGGCCGATCAGGCGCTTGACGGCATACAGCGTGTTTTTCGGATTGGTCACTGCCTGACGCTTGGCCGAAGCGCCGACGAGGACTTCGCCGTCCTCGGTGTAGGCGATGATCGACGGCGTGGTGCGCGCACCTTCCGAGTTTTCAATAACCTTGGGTTGGCCGCCTTCCATGATGGCGACGCAGGAGTTGGTGGTGCCCAGATCGATACCGATGATTTTCGACATTGCTGACCTCTTTATGCTGATTCTGAATAGTGCCGACCCGCAAGGGGCCGGCAGCCCGTTGTCCGATTAATCCATGCCCCTTATATGGGGCTCACTCGCTTGCTTTCAACCGCCTTTTGCCTTCGCCACCGAGACCATGGCCGGCCGCATGACACGGTCGTTCAACATGTAGCCCTTCTGGAAGACCTGCAACACCGTGTTCGGCTCCGTCTCGGACTCAACAGCACTGATCGCCTGATGCTGATGCGGGTCGAATTTCTGTCCGGTCGGGTCGATTTCGATCACTTTGAATTTTTCGAATACGGAACCGAGCTGTTTTAGCGTCAATTCGACACCGCTGCGCAGATTTTCCAGGGTTGCGTTGTTGGTCGCGAGCGCAGCTTCTAGGCTGTCCTTGACGGGCAGCAGCGCGTTGGCGAAATTGTCGATGGCGTACTTGTGTGCGCTGGCGATGTCGGTCTGCGCACGCTTGCGGATATTCTCGGCGTCGGCTTTGGCGCGTAGCCAGGCGTCGTGATGCTCTTGCGCAGTCAGTTCAGCTTTTTTGAGAAGCTCTTCCATGCTTGGCATGATTTCCGGGCCGGCGTTGGTGTTGGCGGTGGCATCGGTGGCTGGCGTGTTTCCGGCGTCGCCGGTTGGTGGGGTGTTTTCTTGCATTGTTTACCTCAAAAAGGCGGCTCTAAATTGGTCAATCCAGAGCTTATGGGGGCGTTGCTGCCGATTTCAAGAGGCAGGCAAGCGCTTGAGCTGAAAAGAAAAGCGGGGCGGCGTCAGTTTTTTGCACCGAGCGCGAGGGCGCTGGCGCGGCTTTGTTCGAGTGTGGCGGCGGCGGGCGGTAGTTCCAGCCAGCCCTGCAGGTTGTTTTGCACGATATCCGCCAATGCACGTATCCACAGGTCATCTTCATTCAGGCAGGGGATGGCGTGATATTCGCCGCCACCCGCGTTCAGGAAAATGCCCTTGCCCTCGATTGCAATTTCTTCCAGGGTTTCCAGGCAATCGCTGACGAAACCGGGGCAGACTACGTCGATCCGGCTGGTTTTTGCTTCCCCCAGCTTTTGCAAAACCTCGGCGGTATAGGGCTTTAACCATTCGGCGCGACCAAAGCGCGACTGAAAGGTCAGGCGGTATTTGTCTGCCGGCAACGCGAGCGCTTCGGCCAGCAGCCGCCCTGTCTTGTGGCACTCACAATGGTAAGGATCACCACGATCGAGGGAATAACGCGGTACGCCGTGAAAGCTGATGACCAGAACGTCCGGGCGTCCGTTGACCGCCCAGTACTCCCGCACCCGGTGCGCGAGGGCTTCGATATAGCCCGGGTCATCATGAAAGTTGCGGATGGTGCGCAGTGCGGGTTGGTTGCGCATGCGGGCCAGCGCCGCGCCGATTGCATCAATGGCGGTGGCCGTCGTGCTGGCGGCATATTGCGGGTACAGTGGCACTGTCAGGATGCGTGTACAGCCTTCGGCTTTCATCCGTGCCAGCGTCGCTGCGATTGAAGGATTGCCGTAGCGCATGGCGTATTCGACCGTCAGCGGCGTCTGGCTGCGCTCGCCGAGATAGCCACGCAACAGACGCGCCTGTCGTTCGGTATGAAATTTGAGTGGCGAGCCCTCGGCGGTCCACACCTGCGCATAGCGTTTTGCCGACTCTTTCGGGCGGAAGGGCAGAATGAACAGGTTAAGGATCATCCACCATACGGGACGCGGAATTTCGACGACTCGCGGGTCCGACAAAAACTCGCGCAGATAAGTGCGCACGGCGGCCGGTGTCGGCGCCTCGGGTGTGCCGAGATTGATGAGTAAAACGCCGGTTTTTGCCGGAGTGCCGTGGGCGTAGCTGGGTTCGGGAAGATAGCGTGGCATAGCTGAGTCCGGTGTCGGTTGGATTTGGAACGGCGACAACGAAGAGGCGTTGCCGCGGCGGGATTTTATCTGCCCCGCGTGGGCGATCGGAACATTAATTTTGCGACAGTGCGCTCGACAGCAGTTTGGCGGTGATATCGACAATCGGGATGACGCGTTCGTATGCCATGCGCGTCGGACCGATGACGCCCAGTGTGCCGACGATCTGGCCGTCGACTTCATAGGGCGCGGTGACGATGCTGCATTCATCGAGCGGTACCAGGCCGGATTCGCCGCCGATGAAGATTTGTACGCCGTGGGCGCGGCTCGAAACGTCGAGCAGTTGCAACAGGCTGGCTTTTTGATCAAACAGGTTGAAGAGTTTACGCAGGCTGGACATGTTGCCGGAGAGGTCGTGGACCTCGAGCAGGTTACGCTCGCCAGAGATCACCACTTCGTCGGTGGCCTCCTGCAGCGCCTGGCTGCCCGCTTCTAGTGCGGTCGACATTAGGTGTGACATCTCTTCGCGCAGTTTTTTCAATTCATCATGAACACGATGCTGGATTTCATTGAACGAGAGGCCGGCATAATGCTGGTTAAGCATATTGGCCGCTTCGACCAATTCCGATTGGTTGTAGGACCGGTTGGTAGTCAGAATGCGGTTTTGCACGTCGCCTTCGGGCGAAACGATGATCAGCAATATGCGCTTTTCAGTCAGGCCGACAAATTCGATGTGGCGGAACATGGCGGCCCGTCGCGGTGTCATGACAAGACCGGCAAAGTGGGTCAGATCGGAGAGCAGGTGGGAGGCTGAGGCAACCAGTTTTTGACGGCTGTTGTTTTGCAGGTGGCCTTCAAGCTCGTGGATCTCGATGCTGTCGAGCGGTTTTATTTTCAGCAGGGTGTCGACAAAAAGACGATAGCCGCGCGGGGTCGGAATGCGCCCCGCCGAAGTATGTGGGCTTGCAATGAGCCCCATCTCTTCGAGGTCGGCCATGACATTACGGATGCTCGCCGGTGACAGATCGAGTCCGGACATACGCGACAACGCACGCGACCCGACGGGCTGGCCGTCGGTGATGTAGCGCTCGACCAGTGCCTTGAGCAGGGTCTGCGCACGTTCGTTGAGATTGGGATGAGCAGCGGCCATCAAAGAATTCTACACAAAACGTGCGGCCAGGGTGCAATTCCCTCGCGGTGGCGCGTGCTCGAAGTAGCGGCGGTGCATTGCGTTAGGCTGTGGTCTGCGGCTTCACATATAATGAGCGCATGAACGCACTGTTCAAGACCGTCGGCCTGATCGGCAAATACAAGAGTCCCGAGATTGCGGTGCCTCTGCTCGCGCTCGGCAAATTTCTTGAGGCGCGTGGCGTCAAGGTCATTATTGACGGACTCACGGCGCAGCACATCGGCGACAGCCGTTTTCCGGTGCATACGCTCGAAGAGATCGGTCGCGACGCCGAGCTGGCCATCGTGTTGGGCGGTGACGGCACGATGCTTAACATTGCGCGGGTGCTGGCACCGTTTGATGTGGCGCTCGTAGGGATCAATCAGGGGCGGCTTGGTTTTCTCACGGATATCTCGATTGATACCATGTGCGAAACCATCAACGCGATTCTCGACGGCAGTTGTGTGACCGAGGAGCGCATGCTGGTCGAGGCCGAGGTCTTCAGTGGCGGTCGCAAGGTGTTCGGGGTGCTGGCATTTAATGATGTGGTGCTGTCGAAGGGCCTCAAAGGCAGCATGATCGAGTTTGAGGTCAAGATCGACGGACGTTTCTTGTATGCGTTGCGTGGCGACGGTTTGATTGTCGCGACGCCGACCGGGTCAACCGCCTATGCATTGTCCTCGGGGGGGCCGATTATTCATCCCTCTTTGCAGGCGATGGCGCTGGTGCCGATCTGTCCGCATACCTTTTCAAGCCGTCCGATCGTCATCGGCGGCGACGGCGTGGTCGAGATCACCCTGCGCAGCGCGGCCGATGCGCGCGCGCATTTTGACAGCCACTCCCATTTTGATTTAAACAACGGTGACCGGATCCTGGTCCGCCGGTATAAGCACACCATCCGTCTGTTGCATCCGACCGGCCATGACTACTACAGCATGTTGCGCGAGAAGTTGCATTGGACGGAGTTTTATTAGCGCGCGCTTGATGCGTCGCATAGTGTGAAGGCGCTGTAGCCATGCTGCGCAGTCTTAATATTCGTGATTTTGTCATCGTCGATCGTCTTGAGCTGGAGTTTTCGGCCGGTTTTACTGCGCTGACCGGCGAAACCGGCGCCGGTAAATCCATCCTGATTGACGCACTTGCGCTGGCGCTGGGCGAGCGTGGCGAGGCCTCGGTGGTGCGTCAGGGGGCAGAACGCGCCGATATTTCCGCTGAATTTGAGCTCGGCAAGGGCTCACCTTTGCAAGGGTGGCTGGCCGAGCAGGAGTTGACCGGTGATGATGGACGGTGCCTGCTCAGGCGGGTAATTGATGCTGGAGGCCGTTCGCGTGCATTTATCAATGGCTGTGCTGCGACGCTGGCGCAATTGCGCGGTGCCGGAGAATATCTGATTGATATCCATGGCCAGCATGAGCACCAGAATCTGATGCGGCCGGTGGCGCAGCGCCAATTGCTTGACGCCTATGGTGGTCACGGGGATCTGCTTGCCGCGGTGGCCACGGCCTGGCGCGGTTGGCAGGATTTGCGGCGGCATTTGCAGGCGCTGGAGACCGACGCTGCCGCGATTGCTGCGGAGCGCGAGCAGCTTGAATGGCAGGTGCGTGAAATGGACGCCCTCAATCTGACGGTCGAAGAGTGGGCGGAGCTGCAGGGTGAGCATAGCCGTTTGGCGCATGCGCAGAGTTTGATCGAGGGTGCGCAATTCGCCATGGATATTCTTTCCGAAGCCGATCAGTCGAGTCTGGCGCAAATTGCGCAAGCCTCTTCGCGTCTTGATCACTTGCTGGAATACGATGCGCGTCTGAAGGACATTGCCGACGTGCTGGCCGCTGCGCAGGCGCAGACCCAGGAGGCGGTCTACATGTTGCGCGATTATCAGCAGCGATTGGAGGTCGACCCGCAACGCTTTCGTCAGGTTGAACAGCGTCTGGAAGCGGTGCATGCCTGTGCCCGTAAGTACCGAGTCACGCCCGAAGGCTTGCCTGATGCGCAGTTGCGCGCGCAACGACGGCTTGCTGAGCTGGAGGCGGGGGGCGACATTGGCGCAGTGCGTGCTCGGGTTGAGGCGGCGCACGCGGCATACCGCGCCGAAGCTGTCCGGTTGGGGGCGGGGCGCAAGAAAGTGGCGAAAAAGTTGGCGGCCCGAGTGACCGAAGCAATGCAGACGCTGGCGATGGCCGGGGGCGTTTTTGAAATTGTCCTGAATCCGCTTGAAGAAGGCGGCGCTCACGGCCTCGAGAACGTCGAATTCATGGTTTCTGCGCATCAGGGCATCGCGCCCAGGCCGTTATCCAAGGTGGCCTCCGGTGGCGAGCTCTCGCGTATTAGCCTGGCATTGCAAACCGCCTCCAGTGAGGTGGCGGCGGTGCCGACGCTTATTTTTGACGAGGTCGATGCGGGTATCGGCGGTCGTGTCGCCGAGATTGTTGGTCGTATGTTGCGCGCGCTTGGTACGCGGCACCAGGTCATGT
The DNA here is from genome assembly GCA_903913965.1 of uncultured beta proteobacterium. GTDB lineage: Bacteria > Pseudomonadota > Gammaproteobacteria > Burkholderiales > SG8-41 > PALSA-1004. The sequence goes on along the minus strand of CAIWNB010000150.1, from coordinate 44,375 downwards.
GTGTGACGCATTTGCCACAGGTGGCGGCAGCCGGCGATCAGCAGTGGCAGGTCAGCAAGTCGACGGTTGGCGGCAAGGTGTCCAATCGCGTGGCAATGCTCGATGATGCGGCGCGCGTGGAAGAAATCGCACGCATGCTGGGCGGCGTCAAAATTACCGAGACCACACGCAAGCATGCCGCCGAAATGCTCGGCATCAAGACCTAGTTACTTCTGATGCCGTGAGGCGCGGGCTTAGCCCTTGCGCAGGTTCGGGCAGTTTTTCCTGGTGCAATCCACATAGAGATGCAAGGAGTGCTCGCGGATTTCAAAGCCGCGTTCGAGCGCAATGGCGGTCTGGCGTTTCTCAATGGCCTCGTCGAAGAACTCCTCCACGCGGCCGCACTGCAGGCAGACAAGGTGATCATGGTGACCGCCCTGGTTGAGTTCAAAAACCGCTTTGTCCGATTCGAAATGATGGCGCACCAGCAGGCCGGCCTGTTCAAACTGTGTGAGCACCCGATAGACCGTAGCTAGGCCCGTGTCCGTGCCCTCTTTGAGCAGCAAGCGGTAGACGTCTTCGGCGGACAGGTGGCGCACGTCGCTGCGTTCGAAGAGTTCAAGTATGCGCAGCCGCGGCAGGGTGGCTTTGAGACCCTTGTTTTTTAGGCTGCTCGGGGAGTTCACAGTCGCGAGTCGCTTCCTGGATGATGTCTGGGGCGGTTTTGAATTGATCGACATACGCGCATTTACGCGGCGCTACAGCCTGTCATTTTAAGCAGACTTTGATGTTTCAAAGTGACGTGGCGGCTGGTGGTAAATTTTCGCCAGCCGGCGTTGGCAGGCCTGCGTTATGATACCGCGTTTCCAACCGGGTTATGGAAAGTCGAGCCATGCAATTCGATCGCCGAAGCAAGCTGGGCGTGACTGTGTCTGTTGCAGTCTTGGTTGTTTTTTGCGGTGGCTGCAAGCAGGCGCCGGAATTGCCGGCGATTATCAGTCCTTACAAAATTGATATTCAGCAGGGTAATGTCATCACTCAGGAAATGTTGTCCAAACTCAAGGCGGGGATGACTCCAGCGCAGGTTAAGTTTGTATTGGGTTCGCCGTTGGTGGTGGATCCCTTCAGGGCTAATCGCTGGGATTATGTGTCCACTTTTCAGAGTCAGGGCAAAGCGGTTGAGCGCCGTCGCGTGACGATTATTTTTGCCGATGAAAAGTTGGCCAGTATCGAGGGTGATGTGTTTGTGGCGGGCAGCGATAAAGCCGCCCAGGCAACGCAGAAGCAGGCTGCAGAAAACGCGGCTGCGGACGCAAAGAAGGCTGATCCCGCCAATAAAGAGGCGGCGAATGAGGCGCCGCAGCCAGGGTTCTTCAGTCGGATGCTGAATAAATTGGGCTTCTAGGAAATCGGGCAATGAAAAAAATCAAAATCGCGGTGGCGGGCAGTTCCGGCCGCATGGGGCGGGCACTTCTTGAAGCCGTGCTGCAGGGCGCAGATACCGAATTGGGCGGCGCGTTGGAAGTGGTTGATAGCCCGAGTCTGGGGAAAAATGCAGGTGAAATGATCGGTGCAATGTCTGACGTACTGGTGAGTGCGGATATTGATGCAGCCATTGCCGGTTGTTCTGCGCTGATCGACTTTACGCGCCCCGAAGGAACGCTGGTGCATCTGGCCGCTTGCCGCAAGCTCGGCGTCAATCTGGTGATCGGCACTACCGGCTTTAGCGAGTCGCAAAAAAAGACTATTGCCGAGGCAGCGCAGGATATCGGGATCGTCATGGCGCCGAATATGAGCGTGGGCACCAATCTGGTTTTCAAGCTCTCGGAAATAGCCGCGGGCGTTTTGAAAGACGGTTACGACGTCGAAATTATCGAGGCCCACCACCGTCATAAAGTGGATGCGCCCTCGGGTACCGCGCTGCATATTGGTGGCATCGTCGCCAAAGCGCTCGACCGTAATCTCGATGAATGTGCAGTCTATGGTCGGGAAGGTGTGACCGGCGAGCGCAAAAGTTCCACGATCGGCTTTGCCACGGTGCGCGGTGGTGACATTGTGGGCGAACACACCGTGATGTTTGCTGGCCCCGGCGAGCGCGTGGAAATTATCGTCCGTTCGGGCAGCCGCGCCACTTATGCGCAGGGCGCTTTGCGCGCCGCCTGGTTTCTGGCGGAGAAGAAGTGCGGGTTATTCGACATGCAGGACGTCCTCGGGCTGCGTTAAAACTGCGTGCCCTACGCGTTTGGTGGTGTTTCGCCTGTTGCTTTAGAGGGCCGTTTGCGGTGCGGCGGGGGCAAGCGATGCCATTGATTAGGATGCTGAATCAGGCGCTTGACGGGAGTCGCTAGCCGCGTCGAGATTGTCTGCGGGGAGGCTTTCGCGTATAATCGACGCGATCGAAGCGGGACGGGTCCATGACCTGTCCCGCTTTCCATATCTACTCCGGGAGTTACAAGTGCCGCAACACGAGCCAGCCATTCTTGTCCTCAAAAATGGTACGGTTTTCCGCGGTATATCCATCGGCGCCACGGGTCATTCCGTGGGCGAAGTGGTTTTTAATACTTCGATGACCGGTTATCAGGAAATCCTCACGGATCCTTCCTATTGCCGCCAGATTGTCACGCTGACCTATCCGCATATCGGAAATACCGGTACCAACCCCGAAGATGTCGAGTCCAGCAAGGTGTACGCGGCCGGATTGGTGATCCGTGATCTGCCGCGATATGCGAGCAATTTTCGCAACACGATGGATTTATCCGCTTACCTCCGTGCCAATAATGTGGTTGCCATCGCGGAAATCGACACTCGCAAATTGACGCGTATTTTGCGCGAGAGCGGTGCGCAGGAGGGGTGCGTAATGGCGGGCAAACAGCTGTCCGCCATGGATGACGCAGAAGCCCTGCGTCTGGCCGGTGCGTTTCCCGGCCTAGCCGGTATGGATCTCGCCAAGGTTGTTAGCTGCAAAACACCTTATTCGTGGAAAGAAACGACTTGGGCCTTGGGGCGTGGTTACGGCAGTCAAGACCAGCCCCAATACAAGGTTGTCGCCTACGATTTCGGTATTAAGAGCAATATTCTGCGCATGCTGGCTGCACGCGGATGCGCCATTGAAGTGGTTCCCGCGCAGACGCCTGCCAGCGAGGTCTTGGCGCGCCATCCCGATGGCGTCTTTTTGTCTAACGGTCCAGGTGATCCGGAGCCCTGCGATTACGCGATCAAGGCGATACGCGAAATTGTGGATACCGGCATTCCGGTGTTCGGTATCTGTCTCGGTCATCAACTGCTCGCGCTCGCCAGCGGTGCGAAAACATTGAAAATGAAATTCGGTCATCACGGCGCCAACCATCCGGTGCAGGATTTGGACAGCGGCAGGGTGGCGATTACCAGTCAGAACCACGGTTTTGCCGTCGATGCGAGTACGCTGCCGGCCAATACGCGTGTCACGCACAAGTCGCTGTTCGATGGCACGCTGCAGGGGTTTACCCGCACCGATCGTCCGGCGTTTTGTTTTCAAGGGCATCCCGAGGCGAGTCCAGGGCCGCAGGATATCGGTTATCTCTTTGACCGCTTCGTGGCGTTGATCGAAGAACACCGCAAACAGGCGACAGTCTGAAATGCCAAAACGTACAGACATCAAGAGTGTATTAATCATCGGCGCCGGTCCGATCGTCATCGGTCAGGCCTGCGAATTCGATTACTCGGGCGCACAGGCCTGCAAGGCGCTGCGCGAAGAGGGTTATCGCGTGATTCTGGTCAACTCGAATCCGGCCACTATCATGACGGACCCGAATATGGCTGACGCGACCTACATCGAGCCCGTGACCTGGCGCATGGTCGAAAAAGTTATCGCAATCGAGCGTCCGGACGCGTTGCTGCCGACCATGGGTGGGCAAACCGCGTTGAATTGCGCTCTTGATCTCGCCAAGCATGGCGTGCTCGACAAGTATGGCGTCGAGATGATCGGCGCGAAAAAAGAGGCGATCGACAAGGCCGAGGATCGTGAGAAGTTCAAGCAGGCGATGAAGAAGATCGGGCTTGATTCGGCGCGTTCGGCGATTGCACACAGCCTCGAAGAGGCGCTGCAGGTGCAGGCTGTGGTGGGTTTTCCAACCATCATCCGGCCGTCGTTTACGCTCGGCGGCACCGGTGGCGGTATTGCCTATAACCGCGAAGAATTCATCTCCATCTGCAGCGGCGGTCTTGATGCCTCGCCGACCAAGGAAGTGCTGATCGAAGAATCTGTGATCGGTTGGAAAGAATACGAGATGGAGGTGGTGCGGGATAGCAAGGACAACTGCATCATTATTTGTTCGATTGAGAACCTCGACCCGATGGGTGTGCACACAGGGGACTCGATCACGGTAGCGCCGGCGCAGACGCTGACCGACAAGGAATATCAGATCATGCGCGACGCCTCGATCGCTTGTCTGCGCGAGATCGGCGTCGATACCGGTGGTTCGAACGTGCAGTTTGCGATTAATCCGGCCGATGGGCGCATGTTGATCATTGAGATGAACCCGCGCGTGTCGCGTTCATCGGCGCTGGCCTCGAAGGCCACGGGCTTTCCGATCGCCAAGGTGGCGGCAAAACTGGCCATTGGTTATACGCTTGACGAGCTGAGTAATGACATTACCGGTGGTGCAACGCCGGCGTCGTTTGAGCCGACCATCGATTATGTTGTGACGAAGGTGCCGCGGTTTGCCTTCGAGAAATTCCCGCAGGCCAATGATCGGCTGACCACGCAGATGAAATCGGTCGGTGAGGTGATGGCGATGGGCCGCACTTTCCAGGAGTCATTCCAGAAGGCATTGCGCGGACTCGAGGTTGGTGCCGACGGCCTCAACCAGAAAACCACTGATCGCGAGATTATCGAGAAGGAACTCGGCGAGCCGGGGCCTGAGCGTATTTGGTATGTCGGTGACGCCTTTGAAAATGGATTCACGCTGGAGGAAGTCCATCAGCTGACGAAAATCGACCTCTGGTTCCTCACGCAGATCAAGGAAATTGTTGATCTCGAAATGGATCTCGAGACGCGCAAGCTTGAAGAGCTGGATGTGCTGACGGTACGCATGTTAAAGCGTAAGGGATTCGCCGACCGCCGGTTGGCCCATTTGTTGAAGACCACGGAAGCGGCGGTGCGCTCTTATCGGCACGCGATGGGGATACGCCCCGTCTACAAACGCGTCGACACTTGTGCCGGGGAATTTTCCACCCGTACCGCTTACATGTACTCAACCTATGAGGAAGAGTGCGAGTCGCAGCCGACTGACCGCAAAAAAATCATCGTCCTCGGCGGCGGACCCAACCGCATCGGGCAGGGCATCGAGTTCGACTACTGTTGCGTGCATGCCTCGCTGGCGCTGCGCGAGGACGGCTTCGAAACGATCATGGTGAACTGCAATCCTGAAACGGTGTCAACCGACTATGACACCTCGGATCGGCTGTATTTCGAGCCGGTGACGCTCGAGGATGTGCTGGAGATCGTGCACGTCGAAAAGCCGTTTGGCGTGATTGTGCAATACGGTGGTCAGACGCCGCTCAAGCTGGCACGTGATCTCGAGGCCAATGGCGTGCCCATTATCGGTACCTCGCCGGACTCAATCGATGTCGCTGAAGATCGCGAGCGTTTCCAGAAACTGCTGCACAAGTTGAAGCTCAAGCAGCCGCCTAACCGCACCGCGCGCAGCAGTCAAAAGGCGCTCGCACTGGCGGCGGAAATCGGCTATCCGTTGGTAGTGCGCCCCTCTTACGTGTTGGGTGGCCGCGCAATGGAGATCGTTCACGAGCAAAGTGAACTCGAGCGCTATATGCGCGAGGCGGTCAAGGTATCGAATGATTCGCCGGTGCTGCTGGATCGTTTTCTGAACGATGCAACCGAAGTCGATGTCGACGCGATTTGCGACGGCAAGGATGTTTTGATCGGCGGCATCATGGAGCATATTGAGCAGGCTGGCGTTCACTCAGGCGATTCGGCGTGCTCGCTGCCGCCGTTCAGCCTGTCGCCTGCCGTGCAGGACGAGTTGCGCCGGCAGACCGTTGCCATGGCGCACGCCCTGAAGGTGGTCGGTTTGATGAATGTGCAGTTCGCCATTCAGAAAAATCCCGAAGCCGGCGGTGCGGATGTCATCTACGTGCTTGAGGTTAATCCCCGGGCTTCGCGTACGGTACCGTTTGTATCGAAGGCGATCGGGCAGCCTCTGGCAAAGATAGCCGCACGTTGCATGGCAGGCATCTCGCTGGCTGAGCAAAAGCGTCTGCATGAGGTGGTGCCGCCTTATTTCTGCGTGAAAGAGGCTGTATTCCCCTTCATCAAGTTTCCCGGTGCAGACACCATACTTGGCCCGGAAATGAAGTCGACGGGCGAGGTTATGGGGGTCGGCGCAACATTTGGCGAGGCGTTTTTCAAGTCCCAACTGGGGGCTGGAGATCGTCTGCCGGTTTCGGGGAATGTATTCGTTAGCGTGCGCGATCCTGACAAGCAGGCCGTAGTACCTATTGCCCGGGAATTGATCGCGCTCGGATTTCAGTTGATCGCCACGCGCGGCACCGCTTCTGCCTTGATGGCCGCAGGTATCGCGGTCACGGCAGTGAACAAGGTTGCCGAAGGGCGGCCGCATGTTCTTGATATGATCAAAAACGGTGAAATTTCGCTGATCGTTAATACGGTCGAGGATAAACGTGCCGCTGTGCGCGACTCCTACGCCATCCGGCGTGCCGCGCTCCAGAGTCGTATTACGGTCTACACGACTTTGGCGGGTGCGCGTGCGGCCTGTACCGGCATGCAGCAATCGCGTGACCTTCAGGCTTACGATTTGCAGGGTTTGCATGCGCGCATCACCGAGATGGTTCGCTGAGACTACACTGGGATACGGGGACCACCATGGGCAAGATACCGCTGACAATCAAGGGTTCTGAAAAGCTGCGTGCTGAATTGCATGAGCTGAAATCAGTACGCCGACCGCAAATTATTGCCGCTATTGCTGAGGCGAGGGCGCATGGCGATCTTTCGGAGAACGCAGAATATGCCGCGGCCAAGGAGCGCCAGAGCTTTATTGAGGGGCGTATTGCCGAGATTGAGAGCAAGTTGTCCAACGCACAGGTGATTGATCCCGCGACGCTGGACGCTGATGGGCGCTGTGTATTCGGCGCCACCATTGAGCTTGAGGATCAGACCACGGGTGATTCGGTAACTTATCAGATCGTTGGTGATGACGAGGCGGATATCAAGGCGGGCAAGATTTCAATCAGCTCGCCGATTGCGCGCGCGCTGATCGGTAAGTCTGAAGGTGATATTGCGGATGTGCAGGCACCTAGTGGCGTGCGCAGTTTCGAAATTATCGAGGTTAAGTACGTCTAGCCATGCGCAGCATTGCCGACGGATTGCATGCAATCGCCCTGACATTGTGGATAGGCAGTCTGTGGGCTGTGGGATTGCTGGTCGCGCCGACACTTTTTTATTCGCTGGGCGACCGCGCACTGGCAGGCAGTATCGCCGGCAAGTTGTTTACGCTGGTGTCATACCTCGGGATCGGATGTGCTGTGTATTTGCTCCTCTTCCGATTGTTTCGGTTCGGTGCAAAAGGGCTGAAGCACGGTCGTTTTTGGATCGTCGCTCTGATGTTGGTGCTCATTATTGCCGGGCAATATGGCGTGCAACCCATACTCGCTGCGATCAAAGAGCAGGCCTTGCCGGCGGAGGTGATGGAGAGCGTGTTTCGCGACCGTTTTTCAACCTGGCACGGGGTTGCCAGCGTCTTGTATCTGATCGAGTGCTGCCTCGCCCTGCTCCTGGTTTGGCTGCAGGGAAGAGACCCGTCTTAGCCTTGGTAGCTGCGTTTGGTGCGACGCGGTTTTTTGCGTTTTCGCACCTGTTTTTTTGCGGCCTCGGGCTTGTCTGGATGCGGTCGATATACGACCAGAATTTTGCCGATGTGCTGCACAGGGGCCGCAGAAAGTGTTTCGCACAACTCTTGCTGCAACGCGGTGCGCGTTGCGTGCTCGTCCGAGAAAATCCGGACTTTGATCAGTTCGTGGCTGTCGAGGCTGCGGTCAATTTCCTGCAGAACGGTGGCGGTAAGCCCCCCTTCGCTGACCATGACTACCGGATTGAGAGAGTGTGCGCGGGCACGCAGTTCGCGGCGTTGTGCTGATGTGAGTTCTAGTATCATGATTGCGCCGGAGTCTAACAGGTTGTGGCGTTGGCGGGCGTATGGCGCCGGCAAAACAAGGTATTGGGACTAACCAACGATGTGTTTTGTATTGCGGGTCAGGGCTGTGCCGCTGGCGTTTTATGTCACCGTTTTTCAACGCCGGAAATGATATTCAATGAAACGCTCAAAAACGAGTCATCAATGGATGCGGGAGCATATGAATGACGTATACGTCAAACGTGCCCGCAGTGAAGGTTATCGTTCGCGAGCCTCCTATAAATTACTTGAGATCGCCGAACGCGATAAATTGCTGCGCCAGGGGATGACGGTGGTGGACCTTGGGGCAACGCCAGGCGGGTGGTCGCAGGTTGCGCGCGCCCAAGTAGGTTCGGGTGGGCAGGTTTATGCCCTCGATATTCTTGAAATGGAACCATTGCCTGGCGTTAACTTCATGCTGGGCGACTTTCGGGATGAAACCGTTGAGGCACAGTTGAGCGCTGCTCTGGCGGGGCGTCCGATAGACCTTGTATTAAGCGATATGTCCCCCAATATCAGCGGTATCGCGATGAGCGATCAGGCGCGGGCCATGCACTTGGCTGAACTTGCGCTGGCTTTTGCCGTAAAACATTTGAAGCCGGGCGGGTCGTTTCTTGTGAAGGTGTTCCAAGGGTCTGGATTTCAAGAGTTTTTCAAGGAAATGCAGCGGGGTTTTGAGAAGGTTTCGGCGCGCAAGCCGGAGGCTTCACGGGGCCGTAGCAACGAACTGTATCTGCTGGGGAGCAAATGTCGTGTGACGCTGCCGGCGGTTACCGGCGGAGAACCAACAGAACTCCAGAAAAGAGTTTAGAATTGTCGGAGAAAAGCTTTGTTTTTTATCGCAAATAGCGAGAGGCGCACTTGAATCAATTGATTAAGAACGTAGCGGTGTGGTTGGTTATTGCGCTGGTGCTGATGACCGTCTTTAACCAATACAGCAAGAACCAGTCGGCGCAGAGCGTTGTGCCGTACTCGCAATTCATGGACGAGGTCAAGAATGGCCGCGTTAAATCGGCGCTGGTGGAAGGGCGCACGGTTCGCTGGCAGGCGATTGATGAGCGCAAATACGTCACCTACAGCCCCGGCACGCTCGGCGACTTATGGATGGTCAGCGATCTGCTTAAAGCCGGTGTGAAAGTGGATGCGAAACCCGAGGAGGAACAGTCCTTCCTTTCGGCGTTCTTCTTTTCCTGGGGGCCGATGCTCTTGCTGATCGGTGTGTGGGTATTCTTCATGCGGCAGATGCAGGGCGGCGGCCGCGGTGGCGCTTTTTCCTTCGGTAAGAGTCGCGCGCGCATGATGGATGAGAACAGCAATACGGTGACTTTTGCCGACGTTGCCGGTTGCGAGGAGGCCAAGGAGGAAGTTGCAGAACTGGTTGAGTTTTTGCGTGATCCTAGCAAGTTTCAAAAGCTTGGTGGACGGATTCCCCGCGGTGTCTTGATGGTGGGCAACCCAGGCACTGGCAAGACGCTGCTCGCACGGGCTATTTCCGGCGAGGCGAAGGTTCCTTTTTTCAGTATTTCCGGGTCCGATTTCGTCGAAATGTTCGTTGGTGTGGGCGCTGCGCGCGTTCGCGATATGTTTGAACAGGCGAAAAAACAGGCGCCTTGCATTATTTTCATTGATGAGATCGACGCCGTGGGGCGTCAGCGTGGCGCCGGTTTGGGCGGCGGCAATGATGAGCGCGAGCAGACATTGAACCAATTGCTGGTCGAGATGGACGGCTTTGAGGGGGCGGCAGGCGTCATTGTGATAGCCGCCACTAACCGTCCGGACGTACTGGATCCGGCTTTGTTGCGTCCGGGCCGCTTTGATCGTCAAGTGGTTGTGCCGCTGCCCGATATCAGGGGGCGCGAACAGATATTGCTTGTGCACATGCGCAAGGTTCCTGGGGCACCTGACGTTAAGGCCGAGATCATTGCGCGTGGTACGCCGGGTTTTTCGGGGGCAGATCTCGCCAATTTGGTGAATGAGGCAGCGTTGTTTGCGGCACGTAAGAACAAACGCCTGGTTGATATGGATGATTTTGAGCAGGCGAAAGACAAGATCTTCATGGGGGCGGAACGCCGCTCGATGGTGATGCCTGAAGACGAGCGTGTGACTACCGCCTATCATGAGGCGGGGCACGCAGTGGTGGCGTATACGTTGCCAAAAGCTGATCCGGTGCACAAAGTGACCATTATTCCGCGTGGTCGTGCGCTGGGGGTGACCTGGATGTTGCCGGAGCAGGACCGTCACGGAAAAGACCGCGAGCGCCTGTGTCAGGATATTTCAGTTTCTTTGGGGGGGCGAATTGCCGAGGAGGTTTTTCTCGGTCAGATGACTACCGGTGCGAGCAGTGATTTCCAGAATGCGACGAATCTCGCGCGACGAATGGTAACCGAGTGGGGCATGTCCGACGCTCTTGGTCCGGTCGTCTATGGGGAAAATGAGGGCGAAGTTTTTCTTGGGCGGTCAGTGACAACACACAAGAATATGTCTGAAGCCACAATGCAGAAGGTGGATGCGGAAATTCGCCGGTTTATCGACCAGCAGTACCATGTGGCGCGCAAGATAATCGAGGAGTCACGCGACAAGGTCGAGAAAATCGCCAAGACTCTGCTGGAGTGGGAGACGCTCGACGCCGACCAGTTGAAAGACATTATGGAAGGGCGTGAGCCTCACCCGCCCAAGCCTGCTGCGCCAACAGCCGCAGTTCCGCCCAGGGACTTGCCACCGAGCGCCGCCGCTACTGCTGCAACCGGCGCGACCTGATTACCCTTTTACTTTTCAGGTTTGATCGTCGTTGCTTAGTCAGATGAACCCGGTTGGCCGGGGCAGGCGATGATGGCACTTCGTTGCGGCAAATATTGCCTCGATTTAGGACGACCCCTGATCATGGGGGTCGTCAACGTAACGCCTGACTCTTTCTCAGATGGCGGGCATTTCTACTCGGTTACTTCTGCTGTGGCACATGCCCGTCAATTAATCGAGGAAGGCGCCGATTTAATCGATATCGGCGGCGAGTCGACCCGACCCGGTGCTGCCGAAGTGACGGTGGAGGAAGAGAGACGTCGGGTGCTTCCTGTGTTGGAGGCGTTGTCGGACGTTAACGTGCCTATATCGGTTGATACCCGTAAACCGGCATTGATGCGCGAGGCGGTCGCGGCAGGTGCCTCCATGATCAATGATATCGAAGCGCTGCAATCCGCCGAATCGGTCGAGGTCGTCGCAGGAAGTGCTGTCGCCGTGTGCTTGATGCACAAGCGCGGCACGCCAGCCAATATGCAAATCGCACCACGCTACGACAATGCGGTTACCGAGGTTGCCAAATTTCTCGAGGAACGAGTTGCAGCTGCTTGTGCGGCGGGTGTCGCTCGGGATCGACTGCTCGTAGACCCTGGTTTCGGCTTTGGCAAGACGCTACAACACAATCTTCAATTGTTGCGTGGTTTGGCGGCTATTGCCCCGCACGGCGTGGCGCTGTTGGCAGGCCTTTCGCGCAAGTCCATGCTCGGACAGATTACCGGAAGGGCCGAGAATCGGCGGGTGTTTGGTAGCGTGGCGGCCGCCCTGATTGCGGCACAGCATGGCGCGCATATCCTGCGTGTTCACGATGTCGCAGCGACCAGGGATGCCCTTGAGGTTTTGCAGGCAGTGCGTGCCAATAGTGCTTAGAGGCATCTGCGCTTTTGTAAAAATTATGGAATTCAAATGAAAAGAAAATATTTCGGTACTGACGGTATTCGGGGCAAGGTTGGCGAGGCGCCGATCACACCGGATTTTGTGTTGCGTTTGGGGTTTGCGGCCGGTCGTGTGCTTGCGTCACAGGGCAAGCAGGGCGAGCGTCCGGCGGTTTTGATCGGTAAGGACACCCGTATCTCCGGCTATATGCTTGAATCTGCTCTGGAGGCCGGGCTTGCCGCCGCTGGCGTTGATGTTCTGTTGGTCGGGCCGATGCCGACGCCCGGGGTCGCTTATTTGACGCGGGCGCTGCGCCTGTCGGCGGGTATTGTGATTAGCGCCTCTCATAATCCTTTTGACGACAACGGAATCAAATTCTTTTCGGGCGAGGGTGCCAAGCTGCCAGACAATATTGAGTTGGCCATAGAGGCTGAATTGGACCGCCCTATGCAGACCCGCAAGTCGTCTGGCTTGGGCAAGGCACGGCGTGTAGATGATGCGGCGGGCCGTTATATCGAATTTTGCAAGAGTACTTTCCCGTCCTCGCTTGATTTACGTGGAATGAAGATCGTTCTTGATAGCGCCAATGGTGCGAGTTACCACGTCGCAGAGCCTGTGTTACATGAGCTTGGGGCGGAGGTGGTTGCTATTGGCAATCGACCTGACGGCATGAATATCAATCATCTTTGCGGCGCCACAAACCCTGCCGCGTTGCAAAAAGCAGTGGTGCGCGAAGCCGCTGACCTTGGTATTGCGCTCGACGGTGATGGCGACCGTCTGGTCATGGTCGACGCGAAGGGTGAAATTTATGATGGAGATCGTTTGCTTTATGTGATTGCGGCAGATCGCCGTCGGCAAAGCCTCTTGCGAGGCGGTGTTGCTGGAACCCTGATGAGTAATTTTGGTTTGGAAGAGGCGTTTGCGAAGATGCGGATACCGTTTGCCCGCGCTGCGGTAGGGGATCGCTATGTTCTTGAATTGCTCAAGAAGCGCGGATGGCAACTCGGTGGCGAAAATTCAGGGCATATCGTATGCCTCGACCGGCACACCACGGGCGACGGAATCGTTTCGGCGTTACAGGTGCTGGCAGCGTTGCGTGGTGGCGCTGTAACTTTGGCTAAAGCTGCGGCGGGGCTCATGCTATACCCGCAGGTTTTGGTGAATGTAGCCATGCGAGAGAGGTTCGATTTTTCTGCTGACCCGGTAGTAAAGCGTGCTGTGGCAAGAGCAGAGGCGGCGCTCAAAGGTAAGGGGCGTGTGCTATTGCGAGCCTCGGGCACAGAGCCGCTGGTTCGGGTGATGGTAGAGGGGCGCATGCAACGTACCGTGGAGCGCTGGGCACAAGAGATTGCCGATGCGGTGCGCATACGAGCCGAGTTGCGCTAGCAAAAAGATTATTCCGAGTTATCAATGTGCTCTGTATGTCCAAGGTGCGGATTTGCATTGACCATGTATGCAGTGGCCGGTAAAATCCGTCGGTTTTGAACGGTGGGCAGGACGATGCGCGGCAAGCTGGTGGTCGGTAACTGGAAATCGAATGGCAATCTGGCCGCGAACGCCGTTTTGCTTGACAAACTTCGCGCTGTTTTGCCCGCGATAAGCGGGGTTGATGTAGCAGTTTGTGTGCCATTCCCATACATCGCTCAGGCGCAGCAGGTGTTGTCAGGCTCTACAGTGGCATGGGGGGCTCAGGATGTCAGTCAGTTTGCCGCCGGTGCTTATACTGCGGCAGTAACTGCCGATATGCTGACGGATTTTGCGACCAAGTATGCGATCGTCGGACACTCTGAGCGTCGGGCCTTGTTTGCAGAGAGTGATAGTGTTGTTGCTGCAAAATTTGCGGCGTCGAATGCGGCTGGACTGGTTCCCATATTGTGCGTGGGTGAAAGTTTGCAGGAGCGCGAGTCAGGTCTTGCCGAGACGGTCATCGGTCGCCAGATAGACGCCGTTTTGTCGGTTTGCGGTGTGGCTTCACTCGCGAATGCTGTGGTCGCTTATGAGCCTGTGTGGGCGATCGGAACCGGTAAAACAGCATCGCCCGAACAGGCGCAAGCGGTGCATGCGTTTATACGCAGCAAGATTGGTAAGCTTGATGCAGTAGTCGCCGCTGGGTTGAAGATTCTTTACGGCGGCAGCGTCAAAGCAAGTAATGCGGGAGAGTTGTTTTCGCAGCCTGATATTGATGGCGGGTTGATCGGTGGCGCTTCGTTGTTGGCAGACGATTTTGTGGCAATTTGCCGTGCCGCGATTTTGCGCGGATGAGATTTGAGAGGATCGCATGGAAGTTCTGGTGATCGTTGTTCACGTTGTTGCCGCGCTAGGCATTATTGGCTTGGTGCTTTTGCAGCATGGCAAGGGCGCGGACATGGGGGCGGCATTTGGTGGCGGTAGCTCTGGGAGCTTGTTTGGCTCTAGCGGTTCGGCTAATTTCCTGAGCCGTATTACCTCAGTCTTGGCGACGCTATTCTTTTTGACCAGCTTGGGTTTGACGTGGTTTTCTGCGCACCGCGGTGAGCAAAAAGGGGTAATGTCGGCGCCGTCGGCGGTGACCTTGCCGGTTACCGCGCCTGCGGTGGATCAGGCACCTGTCTCGAAGGGCGACGCGGCTGATTCAAAGGTCAATGAAATACCTAAGTAGTCGGCTTTATGTTGATGTAGTGCCGTAAGTTGACGGCGGAATGGTTAAGTTTTTGCAGTGCCGACGTGGTGGAATTGGTAGACACGCCGTCTTGAGGGGGCGGTGACGAAAGTCGTGAGAGTTCGAGTCTCTCCGCCGGCACCAGTGTTATCAATGCAGTTTGTTTGATCAAGATCAAGTGGTGGTAACGTTTGCTGGTTCAGAATGAACCATCGTTACTTAGATTTTGATGGAACATCCTGCGGTTATGGTTACAAATCGGCGGAAACTCGCCACCAACATTTCAACTCGGACGGGCCAGTTTGCTCATGCTAGCCAATTATTTTCCGATTCTCCTGTTTATCCTGGTCGGTGCCGTGGTGGGGTTGGCGCCGATTATCCTTGGTGGTGCGGTGGGCAGGTTGCTCGGCGTACACCGACCGAACAGCGAAAAGTTATCGCCCTACGAATGTGGGTTCGAGGCTTTCGAAGACGCACGTATGAGGTTCGACGTGCGTTACTATCTTGTCGCTATTCTTTTCATACTGTTTGATCTTGAAATCGCCTTCCTCTTTCCGTGGGCGATTGTATTGCGGGAGATCGGTGCATTCGGCTTCTGGGCCATGGTTGTGTTCTTGGGTATTCTGGTCGTCGGCTTCGCCTACGAGTGGAAAAAAGGCGCTCTCGAGTGGGAGTGACGGTCTAGGCCGTTGTCTGGCGCCGGGTGCAATGCCCGGCGTGGTTGGTTTTCTGGTTGTTCTTTCCCGGTTATTTTTCTTTGCCCGATTCATGTGGCCGCGCTTGTCGTGCGCCGCTGGAGGTGCATGATGGAAATCATCCGTAGCGACGTGGCTATCATAGGCGCGGGCGGCGCTGGTTTGCGCGCAGCCATAGCACTGGCGGAAACGGACCCACTGCTTAAGATCAGCCTGATCTCCAAGGTTTATCCAATGCGCAGTCACACCTGTGCGGCCGAGGGCGGGGCGGCTGGGGTGATCAAACCTGATGACAGTCTGGAGCACCACTTTAACGATACGGTCGGTGGCGGTGACTGGCTGTGCGACCAGGATGCGGTCGATTATCTCGTAAGAGAGGCACCCAAAGAGCTGTTACAGCTTGAACATTGGGGCTGCCCCTGGAGCCGAGAGCCGGATGGCTCAGTAGCGGTGCGGCCGTTTGGCGGAATGCAAAAGCAACGTACCTGGTTTGCCGCGGACAAGTCCGGCTTTCACATATTGCATACGCTGTTTCAAACCTCGCTTAAATTTCCGTCGATTGAGCGTTACGACGAATACTATGCAACGGATCTTATCGTTGATGACGGTCGCTGCCAGGGCTTTACGGCGATTGAAATGCGTAGCGGACAAATGCGCCGATTCGAGGCGCGTGCCGTCATCATTGCGGGTGGCGGTGCAGGGCGTATGTTTCCGTTTACTACCAATGGGGCGATTAAGACCGGTGACGGCATGGCCCTCGCCTACCGCGCTGGCGTTGCGCTGAAGGATATGGAGTTTGTCCAATATCACCCGACGGGATTGCCAAACACCGGCACCTTGCTGACCGAGGCGTGCCGGGGTGAGGGCGGGATTTTGCTGAACCGGAATTCGCGCCGGTTTTTGCAGGATTACGGTATGGGGCCTGAAACGCCGGTTGGCAAACCGCAGTTAAAGACGATGGAATTGGGGCCGCGTGACCGCGTCAGCCAGGCGTTCTGGCATGAGCAGAAAAAAGGCAACATGTTGCCGACCAAATATGGTGATTGCATGTTGCTTGACCTGCGCCATCTTGGTGAGAAAAAGATCGACGAACGTTTGCCTTTAGTGCGCGACATGTCGATTAGTTACCTCGGAGTGGATCCGGTCAAGGATCCGGTACCGGTACGACCCGTCGTGCATTACATGATGGGCGGCATTGATACGGATATCGACGCGGCGACCAGTCTTCCCGGCCTGTATGCGGCGGGCGAGTGTGCTTGTGTGAGTATCAACGGAGCCAACCGGCTCGGCTCGAATTCGTTGACTGAGCTGCTTGTGTTCGGCAGGCGTGCCGCATTGAGTGCAATTGAATTTATCAATTCCGGAAAACCATCGGTAAACGAAGTTGCGCTGTCTGCTCAGGCCGCGGCTGCGCAGGGGCGCATACGCGGTTTGTTTGAGAAGGCGGACGGTGGTGAGTCGCTTGCTGGTTTGCGTCGCGAGATGATGCGCACAATGGAAGAAAATGCGGGCATCTATAGGGAGGAAGAGGGCCTCAAAGCTGCCTGTGCCATATTATCCCAGTTGCGGCGGCGCTATCTCGATGTGGGGTTGACCGACCGCACTAACGTCTACAACACTGACCTCCTGCAGGCGCTCGAGCTCGGTTCGATGCTGGATTGTGCGGAGGCGGTGACCGTGAGCGCGTTGGCGCGAACTGAATCCCGTGGTGCTCACCAGCGTCTGGATTTTGTCGAGCGTGACGACGGCAAATTCCTGCGGCATTCGCTGGCTTACTTCCGTTCGCATGAACCTCCGCGCGTTGATTATCGTGATGTGGTGATTACCAAATCACAGCCCGGTGTGCGTGATTATTCGGGAGATCACAAATGAGCGAGCGCGTGATTGAGCTGGAAGTCCTGCGCTATAACCCGGAGACGGAAACGGAGCCGCATTTTCAGCGCTACTTGGTGACGTGCGAGGAGGAGTGGGTAGTTCTCGACGCGCTGAACCATGTCAAGGAAACCATCGACCCGACGTTGAACTATCGCTGGTCCTGTCACATGGCGGTGTGCGGTAGTTGTGGAATGATGATCAATGGCGAGCCGAAACTCGCCTGCAAATCATTTCTGCGTAACTACCAGGGAGTGATCCGCGTCGAACCCCTGGCGCACTTCCCGATTGAGCGGGATCTCGTCACGGTGATCGATGATTTCATGACGAAATTCAAGCGCGTCAAGCCTTACCTGATTCCCAAGGACGAAAAGCCGGTCGGCGAGGGGGAATACAGGCAAACACCAGCTGAACTCAAGAAATTCAAGCAATACACGCTTTGCATAAACTGCATGCTCTGTTACGCGGCGTGTCCGGAGTATGGTTTGACGCCAAAATTCATAGGCCCCGCGGCGATTTCGATGGCCCATCGCTACAACCTTGATTCAAGGGACGGCGGGCGCAAAGAGCGTCAGCAGGAAATAGCCTCTGGCGAAGGTGTGTGGGAGTGCTCTTTTGCCGGCGCCTGTTCGGAGGTCTGTCCTGAGCACGTTGATCCGGCCAGCGCGCTGCAGCAGGTGAAGATTGCCAGTACGGTTGATTGGTATACGGAACATCTGATGCCGTGGGTGAAAAAATGAGCCGTAATCCGTTTGTCCGCGAAGTGCCAAAAGTCAGTTGGTTTTTCGATCATCCGCGTTATTTGCGCTATATGGTGCGGGAATTGACCTGTTTGTTTGTTGGGGCGTACGCCTTGTTGGTGGTGGTCGGGCTGGCGCGTCTCGCAGAGAGCGAGGCGGGATACCAGCTGTTTCTTGACTCCCTCAAGAGTCCGTCCATGATCGTTTTTCAAATGCTGGCTTTGGTGTTCTCGGTTTATCACAGTGTTACCTGGTTCAACCTCACGCCTAAGGCGCTGCCGTTGCAGGTGGGGGAGAGTTTTATGCCTGGCTGGTTTGTGGCGGGTTTGCATTACGGGGTGTGGTTTGTGCTGTCTGTGGCCATTCTGGTTTTTGCAGGGGTGCATTGATCATGGCGATATCGAACAAACCGCTGGTTTGGGGGCCATTCGCTGCAGGCGGAACCGTCAGTGCGTTTTTAATTCCCGTCATGATAGTCATGACCCTGCTTGCCGCGACAGGGCATCTGCCGGACATTCTGGCATACGACCGTTTGCGCATGTTTTTGTCCCATAGCGTCTACAAGGCAGCTTTTACGGTTGTGATTTTCCTAGTGCTTTGGAGTGCGGCGCATCGTTTGCGTATTACTTTTTATGATTTTGGTGTGCGTGCGGACTCGGCAGTTGCTACGGTTGTTTATGGCGTGGCGATTCTGGCGAGTCTGTGGGCGGCGGCGAGTCTTTGGTCTTTCTAGGAAGGTGTGTTCCAGGCACTGTTTTTATGTAAGCAGAAAAAATATAGGTAATTTGCGGTTTGATTCAACTTTGAGGAGATCACTTCAGTCATGAGCCCCCCACCAGTCGCCGTTCGTGAACAACTGCGTGAAGAACGTTTCAATGTCGTTTGGACCAAGGAGTTAAATAGGGTATTTGCTGACGTTGCGCCTTATTATGACAGGGCGAATTATGTCGCCAGCCTGGGATTGTGGAATCGTTTTCTTCAGGCCTTCATGTCGGTGATCGAGCTTCGCCCCGGACAAAGGACCCTCGATGTTTGCGCCGGGACTAACGCGATCGGGATCGCCTTGTTGCGCCGCGAGCCCACGCTTGAGGTGCATGCCATTGACCGCAGCGCGGAGATGCAGGCGGTTGGCAGGCAGCGCGCGGTTGACCGAGGCTTCCATATTCATAGCGTTATCGGTGACGTGCATAAACTGCCTTTTCCTGACAATCACTTTGATGTTGTTACGCTGCAGTTTGCCTCGCGTCATTTGCGTGTGCGTACCGTCTTCAGCGAGATACTCAGAGTGCTAAAGCCGGGAGGGCATTTTTACCATTGTGACATGCTGCGGCCGGCCAATCCGGTGGTTGAAAAGCTCTATTACGCTTACCTGCGGATGTGCTTGGCATTTACCGGCTTTCTTTTTCGCAGTGATGAGTCGGCGCTCAATTGCAAAAAGTATTTCATAAATGCACTTGAGATGTTCTATTCGGCCGACGAATTGGCCGAGCTGTTGAGAGACTTGGGTTTTTGTGATGTTTCAGCGAAGTCGGTTTTTGCCGGCATGATAGGCTGCCATCGCGCCGCAAAGAAGTAGCTGAGAGATGCAGGAAAATCGGTGGCGCCTGCACTTTGGGTGTTGCAATGCCCTGGATGTCCAAGCATTTGATACAGCGCAATGTTCTGCGTTGACCCTGGACGCTGAGCGAGGGTAAAATCGCAGGCTGTTTTATGGCCCGTTTACGGGTGTAATCTGGTGATAAAGCTTACGGGCGGAAGTAGGCTGCACATTGCAGCTAAGTTAAACAGGATGCTGCACGTTGAGACGGGGTTTTGATGGGCGCGAATGACGCGGCGTTAATGGAGCAGGGTTACCTGACTACAACAGTTGATACGCTCATCAACTGGACTCGCACAGGTTCAATGTGGCCGGTAACCTTCGGCCTTGCCTGTTGCGCGATTGAAATGATGCACGCAGGCGCTTCGCGCTACGATCTGGACCGTTTTGGTATCGTGTTCCGCCCCAGTCCACGCCAATCCGACGTAATGATTGTTGCCGGCACTCTTTGCAACAAGATGGCGCCAGCCCTGCGCAAGGTTTACGACCAAATGGCTGAGCCGCGCTGGGTGATCTCCATGGGTTCCTGCGCTAACGGCGGTGGTTATTACCATTATTCCTATTCCGTTGTCCGCGGCTGTGATCGCATCGTTCCGGTAGATATATACGTACCGGGATGTCCGCCGACGGCCGAGGCGCTGCTCTACGGGATTATCCAGTTGCAAAACAAAATCAAACGTACCAATACGATTGCGCGATAAATGACAGCCCGTACCGAAATTCTCGCTGCCCGCGTCAATGACCTTCTTGGTGAGCGTGTTGTCGGCGTGGTTGATGCTCTCGGAGAGGTCACCGTAACCCTCAAGGCTGAGGGGTTGGTCGAATCGATGTTAGTGTTGCGCGATGCGCCAGACTTGATGTTCGAGCAGGTCATCGATGTTTGTGGTCTTGATTACAAGACCTATGGTGATGGCAGGTGGGATGGTGCCCGCTATGCGGTAGTTTACCATTTGCTAAGCGTCAGCAAGAACCGCAGGTTGCGTGTCCGGGTTTTTGCGCCAGACGATGATATGCCAATGGTGGACACGGTGGTGGGGGTGTGGTCTGCTGCGAACTGGTTTGAGCGAGAAGCATTCGATCTCTTTGGCATCCTCTTTAACGGTCACCCAGATCTACGACGAATCTTGACCGACTACGGCTTCATCGGGCATCCGTTTCGCAAGGATTTTCCGATATCGGGGCATGTCGAAATGCGCTACGACCCAGATCAGCGCCGTGTCATATACCAGCCGGTCACTATCGATCCCAGAGAGATCACGCCGCGTATCGTTCGCGAAGAGAACTACGCCGGTGGCGCAGGGTTCCGCAAGGGTTAAGCATGGCTGATATCCGCAATTACACAATGAATTTTGGGCCGCAACATCCTGCTGCTCACGGCGTTTTGCGTCTGGTGCTGGAGTTGGACGGGGAAACGATTGTGCGTGCCGACCCGCATATCGGGTTGCTGCATCGCGCGACGGAAAAGCTGGCCGAGCATCGGACCTTCCTGCAGTCGGTGCCATATATGGACCGTCTGGATTATTGCACCATGATGTGCAATGAGCATGCCTACGTGCTGGCGATTGAAAAACTTCTGGGCATACAGGTGCCTCTGCGCGCTCAATATATCCGCGTGATGTTTGATGAGATCACCCGTATTCTTGCGCACCTGCTGGGTCTGGGGTGTCATGGTCTGGATCTGGGCGCCATGACGATGTTTTTGTATTGCTTCCGCGAGCGCGAAGACCTGTTTGATGTCTATGAGGCGGTTTCTGGAGCCCGGATGCACGCGGCGTACTACCGGCCGGGCGGCGTTTATCGCGATTTGCCCGATACCATGCCGCAATACACCGCGACGAGGATACATAATGAGCGCGCAACGCGCGACCTAAATGCTAACCGGCAGGGTTCGGTGCTCGATTTTATCGAGGATTTTGTTGACCGGTTTCCGAAGTGTGTCGACGAATATGAAACTTTGTTGACAGATAACCGCATTTGGAAGCAGCGCACAGTAGGCATTGGTGTGGTTTCTCCGGAAAGAGCGTACGCGATGGGCTTCACAGGCCCGATGTTGCGCGGCTCGGGGATCGCCTGGGATTTGCGCAAGAACCAGCCCTACGAGGTGTATGACCGGATGGATTTTGATATTCCGGTCGGGGTTAATGGCGACTGCTATGACCGTTATCTCGTGCGTATTGAAGAAATGCGGCAGGCGAACCGGATTGTGAAGCAGTGTGTTGAATGGCTGCGCAAGAATCCGGGGCCGGTGATGACCGACGACCACAAGGTCGGGCCGCCCTCGCGCTTGGCGATGAAATCGAATATGGAAGAGCTGATCCACCACTTCAAGCTTTTCACCGAGGGGATGCATGTGCCCGAGGGGGAGGCTTATGCAGGCATCGAGCACCCTAAGGGCGAATTCGGAATTTATATGATGTCCGACGGTGCAAATAAACCTTACCGTATGAAGATACGGTCGCCAAGCTTTACCCATCTTTCGGCCATTGATGAGTTGTCGCGCGGGCATATGATTGCAGACGTTGTTGCCATCATAGGAACCATTGAGATTGTGTTCGGAGAAATTGATAGATGAGTGCGCCGATGCTTCTCAGCCCCGAATCGTTGATTAAAATTGACAAGGCGATTGCCAAGTATCCAGCTGATCAAAAACAATCGGCGGTGATGGCTGCATTAACTATCGCGCAGGATGAGAAGGGCTGGCTGTCGCATGAGACGATGGACTGCGTTGCTTCCTACCTTGGCATGCCGCCGATCGCCGTCTACGAGGTGGCGAGTTTTTATACGATGTACGACCTCAAGCCGGTTGGGCGTTGCAAACTGTCCATATGCACGAATTTGCCATGCGCATTGCTGGGAGCCAATGTGGCTGCACAGCACCTGAAGTCCAAGCTCGGCATCGGATTCGGTGAGACGACCGCTGACGGTGCGTTTACGCTTAAAGAATCTGAATGCATGGGGGCTTGTGGTGATGCACCCGTGTTGATTCGGAATAACAAACATATGTTGTGCGCGATGACCGCGGACAAACTCGACAAGCTGATCGAGGAGCTCAAGTAATGGGTTTGCCCGTTCCACCATTTGCTGTTGATCAGTTTGGACCCGATGCCGTGATTATGAAAGGCATCAATGGGGAGAACTGGAGTCTCAAGGATTACGAGGCGCGTGGCGGTTATGCAGCGCTGAGAAAGATACTGGCGGAAAAAACCCCACCTGAGCAGGTAATCGCCGATGTCAAAAAGTCGGCTTTGCGTGGTCGCGGTGGCGCGGGTTTCCCAACCGGATTGAAGTGGAGTTTCATGCCGCGTCAGTTCGCCGGTGCAAAATACCTGGTCTGTAATTCGGATGAGGGTGAGCCTGGTACGTTCAAAGACCGCGATATTCTTCGCTACAACCCGCATGCCTTGATCGAAGGGATGGCGATTGCTGGTTACGCCACTGGCACCGCTGTAGGGTACAACTACGTGCATGGAGAAATCTGGGCCGCTTTCGAACGTATCGAGGCTGCGGTAGACGAGGCGCGCGCGGCAGGTCTCCTCGGTGACAACATTATCGGCAGCGGTTTCAATTTTCAGCTCTATAACCACCACGGTTGGGGCGCGTATATTTGCGGAGAAGAAACGGCACTGCTGGAATCTCTTGAGGGTAAAAAGGGGCAGCCACGCTTTAAGCCGCCTTTCCCGGCAAGCTTTGGCCTTTATGGCAAGCCAACCACGATTAACAATACCGAAACGTTTGCTGCGGTACCGTGGATTATCAGAAACGGTGCAGATGCATTTCTCGCGCTCGGCAAGCCGAATAACGGCGGCACAAAGATTTTTTCGGTGTCAGGTGATGTGGCGCGCCCAGGAAATTATGAGATTCAATTGGGCACCCCTTTTCCAAAGCTGCTGGAGATGGCCGGCGGCATGCGCGAAGGCATCAAACTAAAAGCGGTTATTCCAGGTGGTTCGTCGATGCCCGTTTTGCCAGCGGATATCATGATGGCAACAGATATGGACTATGACTCGATTGCCAAAGCAGGCTCGATGCTGGGCTCCGGTGCGGTGATTGTGATGAACGAAACCCGTTGTATGGTAAAGAGCCTATTGAGGCTATCCTATTTTTACTACGAAGAATCTTGTGGCCAGTGCACGCCCTGTCGTGAAGGTACTGGCTGGCTTTACCGCATGGTTGATCGCATTGAACACGGTAAAGGTAAGCCCGAGGATCTAGACAAGCTTAATCAGGTCGCTGAAAACATTCAGGGCAGGACCATTTGCGCTCTTGGCGATGCCGCTGCGATGCCGGTGCGTGCATTCCTGAAACATTATCGCGATGAATTCATGTACCACATCGAGCACAAGAAGTGCCTGGTGCCGGAATATATCTGACGCGGAACGCCATGCTCGAAATCGAAATAGACGGCCACAAACTGGAAGTTGCTGACGGCAGCACCGTAATGGATGCAGCCCAGCAGGCGGGCATTTATGTGCCTCATTTCTGCTATCACGAAAAACTGTCGATTGCCGCGAACTGTCGAATGTGTCTTGTCCAGGTCGAGAAGGCACCCAAACCGCTGCCCGCTTGTGCGACGCCGGTGACCAACGGCATGAAGGTGCAAACCCATTCCGAGCAGGCCATCAACGCTCAAAAGGGCGTGATGGAGTTTCTGCTGGTCAATCATCCCCTCGACTGTCCGATCTGTGACCAGGGGGGGGAATGCAGATTGCAGGACCTGGCAGTCGGGTATGGCGGCAGTGCGTCGCGATACGACGAACCCAAACGCATCGTCGGTAACAAGGACCTTGGCCCGCTGATTTCGACTGATATGACGCGCTGTATTCATTGCACGCGTTGTGTTCGGTTTGGCCAGGAAATAGCGGGTGTGATGGAGCTTGGCATGATCGGCCGCGGAGAACATTCCGAAATTATCGCGTTCGTTGGCAAGACGGTTGACTCGGAACTGTCCGGTAACGTGATCGATCTTTGCCCGGTAGGTGCATTGACGTCTAAGCCATTCCGCTACAGTGCGCGCACTTGGGAATTGAACCGTCGTCCATCGATCAGCCCGCATTGCGGTCTTGGCGCAAATACGACGGTTCAGATCAAGCAAAACCGCGTCATGCGGGTGTTGCCACGTGAGAATGACGATATCAACGAATGCTGGCTGTCTGACAAGGACCGCTTCGCCTACGAAGGATTGAACGCCTCCAGCCGTCTGGTCAAGCCAATGATCAAGCAGGACGGCAAGTGGGAAGAAGTCGATTGGCAGGTCGCGCTCGATTTCGTCGCCAAAGGATTGCTCGCAGTGCGTGAACGGCATGGTGCCAACCAAATTGGCGCCCTTGGCAGTGCGCATCAGACGGTCGAAGAGCTCTACTTGCTGCAAAAACTGGTGCGCGGCCTTGGTTCAGAGAATATAGATTTCCGTACTCGCCAATCAGATTTTTCAGCTGATGCAGTTGCCTCGGGCGCCCCCTGGCTGGGCATGCCGGTCGCTGAAATCGCCTCGCTTGATCGTGTCTTGGTGATTGGCAGCTCATTGCGTAACGATCACCCGTTGCTGGCTCTGCGTCTGCGACAGGCTGCAAAGAAAAAACTGGAACTCAACCTGATCAATCCGGTTGATGACGATTTGTTGATGCGGGTCGCTGCGAAATCGATCGTCGCGCCGTCAGGAATGGCCGGCGCACTCGCAGCGGTGATCAACGCTGTAGCCCAGATTAAGGGCGCCCCGTTGCCGGCAGATGTTCCGGTGGTGGCAGTCGATGCGGCGGCTCTTGCCATCGCGAGCAGTATGGCAGTTGCTGGCAACTCGGTGGTCTGGCTGGGGAACCTGGCGCAGCATCACCCTTCAGCGGGGCGCTTGCACTGGCTGGCAGAACAACTGGCAGGGTTACTCGGCGCTAAATTTGGCTTCCTCGGGGAGGCTGCAAACAGTGTCGGTGGTTACCTTGCTGAAGCTACGCCTCGGTCAGGCCTAAACGCGCGGCAGATGCTGGAAAAAACGCTCAAAGCCTATTTATTGCTGGGAGTCGAGCCTGAGTGCGACTCGTATGATGCTGCACAGGCCTTAGCGGCGATGAAAGAGGCCGAATTCGTAGTGGCCTTATCCCCATACCAGCACCAGGCTTTGGAATATGCGAACGCGTTATTGCCGATCGCGCCTTTTTCCGAGACCTCTGGAACATTTATTAGCACTGAAGGGCGTGTGCAAAGCTTTAATGGAATTGTGCTGCCGCTCGCAGAGACCAGGCCTGCGTGGAAAGTGCTTCGTGTCCTTGGGAACCTCGCGGGTCTGCCGGGATTTGATTATGACAGCAGCGAAGCGGTCCGTCGCGACGCCATCGGTGACGGTAATGTGCTCAGCCGTCTGGATAATAGCCTTCGCGCTGCCCCGGTGGCACATATTGGGGGTGACACGATCGTGATGGAACGCATCGGCGAAGTCGCCCCTTATCAGGCGGACGCCATCGTGCGCCGTGCCGCTGCGTTACAAAAATCGGCGGTCGGTGCACCACCGCTCGCAACCATGAACGGCATGGATCTCACGCGCCTTGGAATAAATGATGGCGACAGCCTCAAAATTTCACAGGGTTCCGGTGTGGTTGTTGTGAGCGTGAAGAAAGACGACAAGTTGCCGGCGCACTGTATCCGGATCCCCGGTGGGCATGAGGCAACTGCTGTACTTGGCGGACTATTTGGCAGCGTGAGTCTGGAGCCTGTGGTGACTGAACAAAAGGTGGCGGTGTGAGCGCACTTCTTCAACCCGTAATTTCCTTGGGCGCATGGCTCTGGGGGTTTGTGGCAGCTGCCGTCGTGTGGGTTGTCGGCCAGGAATCCGCGCCGCAAGTACTTGATTCCCTCTTGCTGCTACTCAAAACCATCGCACTGATCGTTTGTATTGTTGTACCCCTATTGTTGAGCGTTGCTTACCTAACGTTGTGGGAGCGCAAGCTGATAGGCTGGATGCAGATACGGATCGGGCCAAACCGGGTGACCTTCTTCGGTATCAGCTGGTTGGGTGGACTGGCACAGCCCATTGCCGACGGCCTGAAACTGCTGCTCAAAGAAATCATTGTTCCAACGGGGGCCAACAAATTTTTGTTCGTTCTTGCACCAGTAATGGCGTTGATGCCAGCCTTGGCAGCTTGGGCGGTTATCCCGTTTGGGCCTGAAGTGGTTCTTGCCAATATTGACGCAGGGCTTCTTTATGTTATGGCCATTACTTCGATGGGTGTCTACGGCATCATCATTGCCGGTTGGGCCTCCAATTCCAAATATGCATTTCTCGGAGCCCTACGTTCTGCCGCTCAAATCGTATCCTACGAAATTGCCATGGGCTTTGCGTTGGTCGGCGTCCTAATGGCTTCGCAAAGCCTCAACCTTGTCGATATCGTCAATGGGCAGAGCGGTAACTACGGAATTTTCAACTGGTACTTGATTCCACTTTTTCCGCTATTTCTGGTTTATCTGATCGCAGGGGTCGCGGAAACCAACCGCGCGCCGTTCGACGTCGCTGAGGGTGAATCAGAAATCGTCGCTGGTTTCCACGTTGAATACTCGGGTATGACTTTTGCGGTCTTCTTCCTTGCGGAATACGCGAACATGATCCTGGTGTCGACGCTGTGTTCCATCATGTTCCTCGGTGGATGGTTGTCACCGATTCCCCTGGCGTATGCTACTGCGCTCGGAATGCCGTGGTTGGCAGCGGGTTGTTTTGGCTGGTTGTTTATAAAACTATTCCTTGTGGTATCGAGCTTTCTTTGGTTCCGCGCAACATTTCCGCGCTATCGATATGACCAGATCATGCGCTTGGGCTGGAAGGTTTTTATACCAATCACCATTGTTTGGATCATAGTTGTGGGTATTTGGACGCAGACGCCGCTATGGATATGGTGGAGATAAGACAATGATCACCCGTATCCTCGATTTTTTTCGCACCTTCCTTCTGTTTGAACTGGTCAAGGGCCTGATGATGACCGGCAGGCATCTGTTTCGGCGCAAGATTACCGTGCAGTTTCCTGAAGAGAAAACGCCGCAGTCGCCGAGGTTCAGGGGCTTACACGCACTGCGCCGCTACCCGAATGGCGAAGAGCGTTGTATCGCATGCAAACTTTGCGAAGCAGTCTGTCCGGCTCTAGCGATATCGATTGAATCCGAACAACGCGATGACGGTACGCGCCGTACTACCCGCTACGATATCGATTTGACCAAATGCATCTTCTGCGGTTTTTGTGAAGAATCATGCCCGGTAGACTCGATAGTCGAGACCCGTGTGCTCGAATATCATGGTGAAAAACGCGGTGACTTGATCTACACCAAACCCATGCTGCTTGCGATCGGCGATATGTATGAAGACCAGATTGCAAAAGATCGCGCTGCCGACGCGCCGTACCGGTAAAAGGCCGAACTGAAACCGCCATGACATTTCAAGACTTCCTCTTCTACGCATTTTCGCTGGTGCTGGTTGTTGCAGCATGTGGCGTGATCACTTCGCGTAACCCGGTACATTCGGCACTACTGCTAGTGTTGGCATTTTTTACCTCAGCTGGCTTGTGGATACAGTTACAGGCCGAGTTTCTGGCGATTACCCTGGTGCTTGTTTACGTAGGGGCTGTTATGGTTTTGTTCCTATTCGTGGTCATGATGCTTGACATTAATCTGACCAAAATGCGCGAAGGGTTCTGGAGTTATATGCCTCTGGGCGCGGTCGTCGGCATACTTTTGGCATTGGAAATGGGCGCGGTTTTATGGGGATTTTATTCGCGCAACGCGCTCGAGGCACCGGTATTACCCGCTCATTACAGCAACACGAGGGAGCTTGGGCGTTTGCTCTACACGGAATATGTGTATCCATTTGAAATCGCAGCGGTCATTCTGTTGGTGGCTATCGTTGCGGCGATCGCGTTAACGCTGCGTAAGCGCAAGTTGAACAAGTACGTTGATCCTGCAATGCAGGTCAAGGTACGACGCGAGGATCGTGTACGAATGGTGAGCATGCCCGCTGACACTGGTCAGGATTGAGCCAAGGATTCTCCGGGCGATTTATCGGTTTATGGAACTTTGGCGTGATTGCACGATGCGCGTTAGCTTAAGTTATTGAGCGAAGAGGGGATGCGATTGGTTTCATTGCAGCATTATCTGGTGTTGGGCGCGATCCTTTTCGCGATCAGCGTGGTTGGAATATTTCTGAACCGCCGGAACGTCATCATTTTGCTGATGGCGATCGAGTTAATGTTGCTTGCAGTGAACATGAACTTTGTCGCCTTTTCGCATTATCTCGGCGATCCTGCCGGGCAGATATTTGTGTTTTTTATTCTTACGGTCGCGGCCGCTGAATCGGCCATTGGCCTGGCGATTCTGGTCGTACTTTTCCGCAATCTGCAGACGATCGACGTCGAAGACCTCGACAGTCTGAAAGGCTGATGTCGTGACGTCGATGCAAAAAATCTATCTTTTGGTCCCCCTGGCACCGCTTGCAGGGGCTCTCTTGTCGGGTCTGCTGTGCAGGAAAATCAGCAACCGTGTAGCCCATTCGCTGACCATCCTGCTGATGCTCGTTTCGTTTGCTGGCGCC
The DNA here is from genome assembly GCA_903913965.1 of uncultured beta proteobacterium. Lineage (GTDB taxonomy): Bacteria > Pseudomonadota > Gammaproteobacteria > Burkholderiales > SG8-41 > PALSA-1004. The sequence continues at coordinate 15,443 of CAIWNB010000150.1, read as the reverse complement.
GTTGCGGTGTTTCGCGATGTGCTCGACGGCAACTATTTCAACGGCGCTTTGTATACGTGGCTAGAAAGCGAATCTGCCCACTTTGAGGTTGGCTTCCTGATAGATCAGCTATCGGCGACGATGATGCTGGTCGTCACTTTTGTTTCGCTAATGGTGCATATTTATACAATCGGCTACATGCACGGTGACCCGGGCTATAACCGCTTCTTCAGTTATATCTCCCTGTTCACTTTCTCGATGCTGATGTTGGTGATGTCAAATAACTTTCTTCAGTTGTTTTTCGGCTGGGAAGCAGTGGGATTAGTCTCCTACCTGCTGATCGGGTTCTGGTATACGCGACCGACGGCTATTTACGCCAACCTCAAGGCATTCATGGTAAACCGTGTCGGTGACTTCGGCTTTCTTCTCGGGATCGCCTTGGTGCTGATGTACTTCGGCACTTTGGATTACGCCAAGGTTTTCGAGCAAGCCTCGACGTTGGCCGGAAACACGATAGAAATCATCCCTGGCCACGCATGGTCTCTGATTACCGTGACTTGCATCCTTTTGTTTATCGGAGCGATGGGTAAGAGCGCACAGTTTCCACTCCATGTCTGGTTGCCCGACTCGATGGAAGGCCCGACCCCGATTTCAGCGCTGATCCACGCAGCAACCATGGTAACAGCGGGTATTTTCATGGTGGCTCGCATGTCGCCCCTGTTCGAGTTGTCGCAGACAGCCTTGTCATTTGTGCTGGTTATCGGTGCCATTACCACTTTTTTCATGGCGCTGATTGCGATGACTCAGTTTGACATCAAGCGCGTGGTCGCCTATTCGACTCTGTCGCAGCTGGGCTATATGACCATGGCGCTTGGCGCTTCTGCATATTCTGCCGCCATGTTTCATCTTGTCACCCACGCATTTTTCAAGGCAGTGCTGTTCCTGGGGGCTGGCTCGGTCATTATCGCCATGCATCATGAGCAGGACATGCGCAAGATGGGGGGCTTGAGGAAATATCTGCCGGTCACCTATGTGACGATGCTGATCGGTGCCTGGGCCAATGCGGGCCTCCCGCCATTCGCCGGATTTTTCTCGAAGGACACCATTATCGAGGCCGTTCATGCAGCGCAAGCGGCAGGTGTGCCGGGCGCTTCTTTTGCATTAGTTGCTGCGCTGGGCGCTGTGTTTGCCGGTGGTTTTTACTCGTTTCGCTTGGTCTTCTTCGCATTCCATGGAAAAGAACGATTCGAGACACATCCTGACCACGGCCATGCACATGGCGAGCAGGCACATGATGAGCACGGGCACGGCGGCGTACCTCATGAATCGCCTTTGGTGGTCACCATACCGCTCATTCTGCTTGCAATCCCGTCTGTATGCGCCGGCTGGTTGATTGGTAGCGTAGTCTTCGGGGAGTATTTTGGCAGCTCAATATTCATCGGCAGCGATCACGGGGGCATGGCGAAACTTGCCGAGGAATTTCATGGCGTTGTTCCGATGATCATTCATAGTTTCACCACCTTGCCCTTTGCCTTGGCGTTGGCCGGTGCGGGGACCGCCTTTTACCTCTATATCGTCAAGCCTGATTTACCCGCCGTGCTGCGGCAAAAATTTGGATTCATCGTGCGTATACTGGATGATAAATACGGACTTGATCGTCTCTATAGCTGGGTTTTCTCAGGCGGAGCGCGCAGCCTTGGTGGCGGACTCTGGCGAATTGGCGACATCGCCATTATTGACGGTTTTTTTGTCAATGGTTCGGCAAAGGTGATCGGGTGGGCTTCAACCGTCATACGCCAGTTTCAGTCCGGCTATATTTATCATTATGCGTTCGCCATGATTATTGGCATTCTTTTGTTGCTGTCCTTATTGTTGGGCAGCTCGTTTTAAGCGGGCGTACATAACTAAATGAATCTCCCCATGCTTAGCTTGGTAATTTGGACGCCGATTTTTGCTGGCCTTGCGGTACTCGCAGTTGGTGACAACAATCAACGTGCTGCGCGAGTGCTTGCTCTGCTTGGCGCTTTTGCCGGATTACTTGTTGCATTACCACTGTGGACTCACTTTGACCCTGGCACTTCGGACTTTCAGTTTGTAGAGTCCGCCCCCTGGATTGCCGCATTCAATGTCAATTACCACCTGGGTATAGACGGCATTTCGCTGCTCTTGATTCTGTTGAACTGCGTGACGACGGTCATCGTGGTGATCGCGGGCTGGGAAGTCATCAAGGAACGCGTTTCCCAATACATGGCGTCCTTCCTGATTCTGTCCGGATTGATGAACGGCGTGTTTTGCGCACTTGATGCCTTATTGTTTTATGTGTATTTCGAGGCCACGCTGATACCGATGTTTATTATCATCGGCGTCTGGGGCGGCCCCAACCGGGTTTATGCAGCGGTTAAATTCTTCCTCTACACGCTGATGGGATCATTGCTGTCCCTGGTCGCATTGATTTATCTCTATAACGCCGCGGGCGGTAGTTTCTCGCTGCTACACTTTTACGATCTGCCGCTGCCGCTGAATGCACAGATCGCAATATTCGCTGCATTCATGCTGGCGTTTGCGGTCAAGGTGCCAATGTGGCCGGTTCATACATGGTTGCCCGACGCGCACGTCGAAGCGCCTACCGGCGGTTCGGTGGTGCTGGCGGCGATCATGTTGAAGCTTGGTGGATACGGTTTTCTGCGGCTATCACTGCCGATTGCGCCGGACGCGAGCCACGAGCTGGCGGGTTTCGTCATCGTGCTGTCGTTGATCGGCGTTGTATACATTGGTTTGGTAGCGCTGGTACAGGCCGACATGAAGAAACTGATTGCCTATTCGTCCATTTCTCACATGGGCTTCGTAACCCTGGGTGTCTTCATTTTCAGTGCGCAGGGCATGGAAGGTGCGATATTGCAGATGATTTCGCACGGCTTCATCTCTGCGGCGATGTTTCTATGCGTGGGAGTGCTGTACGATCGTATGCATTCACGCATGATTGCCGATTACGGCGGCGTGGTTAACAGGATGCCGGTATTTGCAGCGATGTTTATGTTGTTCGCAATGGCGAATGCCGGCCTTCCAGGCACCAGCGGCTTTGTCGGGGAATGGCTTGTGATTCTCGCAACCATGAAAGTTAATTTCTGGTATGCGGCGCTTGCTGCAAGCACATTGATTTTTGGCGCGGCTTATACCCTCTGGATGTATAAACGCGTGATCTTTGGTGAGATCGCCAACCCCCATGTCGAGCAGTTAAGTGACATATCGAAACGCGAATTTTTTATCCTCGCAGTGCTCGCACTGTTCGTGCTTCTAATGGGGTTGTACCCGGCGCCATTCGGTGCGGTGTTGCACGAATCGGTCAACGAAATCCTGCGATTGGCAACCCCTGGTCGCAAACTATTGATCGGACTGTAGGATGCAATTTCTCCTCTCCCTCGCGCCCGCCTATGCGGAAGTCTTCCTGCTGTGCATGATATGCGCGATATTGCTGATCGACCTTTTTCTTAGTGATGAGCAACGCGGGCTGACCTACCTGTTGTCTCTGGCGACGCTGCTGGGTTGTTTTTTCATTACTGCCTTTGTCGACCCCATCAACGAAGTCGAACCGTTCAGCGACATGTTCGTTACCGACTCGATGGCAAGTGTGCTTAAGTTGTGTATTTATATTTCGGTGGCCGTGGTTTTTGTTTACTCGCAGAGCTACATCCGATCGAGGGATATGTTTCGCGGCGAATTTTTTGTGCTGGCCCTGTTTGCGACTTTGGGCATGTTGGTCATGGTTTCTGGTAGCAGCCTGCTAACGCTTTATCTTGGGCTGGAAATGTTGAGTCTTTCGTTGTACGCAATGATCGCCTTGCAACGTGACTCCAGGCAGGCGACAGAAGCTGCGATGAAGTATTTCGTTTTGGGTGCTCTTGCCTCAGGCATGTTGCTCTACGGAATGTCCATGCTCTATGGTGCAACCGGCACTCTTGATATCGATGTCATGTCAGACGTTATCAGTGCAGGGGAGGCCGACGTCACCATACTGGCGTTTGCTCTGGTTTTCGTTGTCGCCGGGCTGGGTTTCAAGCTTTCGGCGGTGCCCTTCCATATGTGGGTGCCCGATGTGTACCACGGTGCGCCTACTGCAGTGACCTTGTTTATCGGTTCTGCGCCGAAACTTGCTGCGTTCGCTTTTGTGATTAGACTGCTGGTGTCGGGTTTGGGGGCGCCGTTTCTGGTTGAGCAGTGGCAATGGATGCTGATTATTATGGCGGTGCTGTCATTGGCCATCGGTAATATCGCTGCGATTGCGCAAACGAATTTAAAGCGCATGCTCGCCTATTCGGCAATTTCGCATATGGGCTTCCTGCTCCTCGGCATTCTGAGCGGTACTTCGGAGGGGTATGCAGCATCGATGTTTTACGTAGTGGTTTATGTTTTGACCACTTTGGGCACCTTCGGCGTCATGCTGCTGCTGTCACGTGATGGATTCGAAGCGGAAAATCTGGACGATTACAAAGGGCTTAACCAGCGTAGTCCTTGGTATGCGGCAATAATGCTTTTGTTGATGTTTTCCATGGCCGGGGTGCCGCCAGTCGTTGGCTTTTACGCCAAATTGTCAGTCCTTTGGGCGGTCGTCGAGGCCGGCTATGTGTGGCTAGCTGTGGTCGCCGTTATGTTCTCGTTGATCGGTGCGTTCTACTATTTGCGCATTGTCAAGTTGATGTATTTCGACGCGCCGCAGGATAACTCGCCTATCGTATCGAACTCTCCGATGCGTATTGTGTTGAGCATGAACGGCCTGGCGGTACTCGGTTTCGGCATATTCCCAGGTGCCTTGATGGCGATCTGTGCGTATTCCGTAGCACTTTCACTCTAAATTTCCCTACTCGCATGCCGGATAGGGGGCAAGCTGACTACACCGAGATCCGGGTCGAAGGCAGACTCGCGTATGACGGTGATCTACTCAAACTCGAAGAAGATACCGTGCGCCTGCCAGACGGCAGTCTGTCGCGCCGTGAGTGGGTGCGCCATCCTGGCGCCGTTGTAATACTGGCATTTCTCGATCCGCAGACTATCCTGTTGGAGCGCCAGTATCGATATCCCATGCGTCGACATTTTCTGGAGTTACCTGCCGGCAAGATCGAGCCAGGCGAGGAAGCGATAATGACGGCCCGTCGCGAGTTGGTGGAAGAGTGTGGCTACGAGGCTGCGCAGTGGCGACACATTTCAACACTGCATCCGTGTATCGGTTACTCAAACGAGCGCATGGAGTTTTTTGTGGCCAACGAATTGCGCCATGTTGGTCGACGGTTAGACGAGGGGGAGTTTCTTGATGTTGTACCTATGAAACTCGAATCCGCGCTGGAGCACGTATGGTGCGGTGATATTACAGATATCAAGACGGTGGCAGGTTTGCTGTGGCTAAAATCTGCGCCTGCTGCGCTGATGTCGACATGATGTTTCATATCCTTGGCCATTAAGCCTGCAGATTAAAGCGCTATCTACCGCAATCTTGCTCTCGTCGCCGCAGCTCTGATTGGCTGGAAGAAAAACTGCAACGGGCAGCCAGTTTATTGTTGTGCCTCAATCGGCCGTGTCCGACAGATGAATGAGCACACAATTTCCGAAAACGGATCCGCCGAATTCAATCGCAAGTCGGTCCGTTTCATCGCGTGTTTTCATTTCCACCAGGGCGAATGGCGATGGCGTTCGATGAACCCGGGCGGATAACACCGCGCCGAATTTTGCGCAGTGTTGAGCAACGAGTTCACCGATCTCACGGTCGTGTGTGCCGAGATCAATTTTAAGCATGCGTTTTTCCTCTTGTCGTATACGGGACTCCGCGCATGTGCGGTAATCGCAATTCCCTGCAGTGCTTCTTCACTGCAAGGACAACAAGAGCAAAATGCAGGCCTATAAGTTAACGCTGGGCAACCGTTAAAATTTTCACGAAAAGTTGGGAATTACACATGGAATCAGCTAAAGGAAATAGGCTCTTGCCGAAAATACGGCAGATTCGCCGGAACGCTGACATCATGGCGCGTTGATACACGGGCAATACGTCGGCCTTTATTTAGCGCGCCTCATCAGTAATTGCAGGCAGGCTACGCAGGTAGGTGATCACCGCAGTTAAATCGGCAGGCTTCAGGCGGCTCGTTGAATTTCGAACGACCTCATCCATTGGTGCAGCGGCTGTGTCTCCATCCGGGGTCGAACCGTTGAGGAAGAATTCCCGTAGATCAGTGTCGCTCCATGATTTCAGCCGCGACGGCGTCAGATTGGGCACACGTTTGCCCTCGGGGCCGAGGCCCCCGGCCAAGGTGCGATTGCGTTGTGGTCCGCCGAGAAAGTTGCGCGTGGTGTGGCATTCGCCGCAATGACCAAGTGCGCCAACCAAATAGGCGCCACGCGCCACGGGTCCCTCGATCTCACTGGAAGGTCCGGCTGTAAAAAACAGCCACTTCCAAACCGTTACCAAAAAGCGAAATCCATAAGGAAAGCGTAGTTCATGAGATTTGTTTGCCTGACTACTGGGCGGCAGACTTTGCAGGAAAGCCCACAAGTCTTTCAAATCACTATTGGTGATTTTAGTGAACGACGGGTATGGGAAGGCGGGAAAATAGTTCTTGCCGTCTGGACGTTCCCCGTGCCGCATGGCACGGAGAAAATCTGCCTCCGACCAGTTGCCGATGCCAGCTATTTTGTCGGGGGTAATGTTGGGGCCGTAGAAGGTCCCGAAAGGCGTTTTGAGTGCTCGGCCGCCGGCATACGCCACGGTAGTCTTGGCGGCCACCGTGTGACAACCCGCGCAACCCGCGGCTGCCGCAAGATACTCACCGCGTTTCGCATCAGCCGCTATCGCACCGCCGCCAAACGATAATACGATCAGGCACAGCACCCCCGTCATTAACCGGCATACCTTGGAAAGGGTTGGCCCACTTGGCGGGGCAACGCAGATCCTGCGAGCAATGGCGGGGGAGGTCATTGTTAGGTCAGGCCGTCCCTATTGCCGTTCACGGTAGGTTTCGTGGCAGCCGCTGCATGATTTATCGATGGCCACGATTTGAGCTTTAATCGCGGCTTCGTCACCGCTTTTCGAAATGCTGACCAGTTTTGCCGTTTCAGCCATAAAACGATCTTCAGCCTCTTTGAATTTAGCTACATCCGAATATACGGCGGGCAGGGCACCGGTCTTGATATCCTTGGTGTTTGCGGTGAAACCATCCCAGGGCATTCTTGCGAGTGCGTCCAGCATGGGCGCATTACGCGCGACCACCGCGGCGTCATAGGGCATCTTGCCCAATCCCATCATCCGCATTGGGCCAAAGTATTTGCTTTGCAGGGTCATCGCTGCCTGGCGCTGTTTCACCAGCGTCTCTGGTTTGGCCTGTGCCAGCGCACCGCTGGCGGCGATCGACATTACCGCGGCGGCTGCTATCGCTTTGACGTTCATTCGGTTCTCCTGGATTGTTATGGTTTCGTACGTAGCCCGGAACGGGTTAGAACATTTTCAGAAATGCGCGGCGAATCTTAGCGCAGCGCAAATTTGGCGTCTATCTACAGAAATCTTGGGCCTGACCGCGGAATTCTCAGGAATCATTCATCCCCTGCAACCGAGCCGCGCAGCCTTTTAATCGATCCCACACGTTGTTTGGTCTCAAGGCGCCGTTTCTTTGAGCCAAAAGTTGGTTTGGTCGCCCTGCGAAGCTTGGGGGGAAGGAAGGCGCTGAGTATCATCGCCGCCAGCCTTGCGCGTGCATCTACGCGGTTTTGGGTTTGTGTGCGGAAGCGTTGCGCGATGATGATAATTTCGCCGCTGGCGGTGGCTCGGTTGCCCGCCAGCTTCAGCAGTCTGGCGCATACATCGGGAGTCAGTGAGGACGAGGAAGTCGCACGAAATCGAAGCTGAACGGCGGTCGAAACCTTGTTGACGTTTTGGCCGCCCGGCCCTGAGGCGCGAACAAATTGTTCGTCCAGCTCTTTTTCATCGATCACAATTTGTTCTGAAATGCGCATCGTTGCAGTCTACTTGGGCGGCTGTCGGCTCACAAGCGTCCCAAGCGCAGGCAGTGGTGTTGAATCGCCTGACTCCATAGGTCGCGAAGACTTGATTGGATCGGGGTGCTATTTCAAGCGGGTTTTTCCGTTGTGAAGCGATTTCACCGCAGTATGTTCGCGGGGCTTTGCTAGAATGGATTTTTGCCAACTTGCGGGTTGATAAAACCATGAATCGGTTGCTATCCAAGCTCACGCCGCGCTTAGGATATTTCGCGGGCTTTCTTATTTGTGCCGCGTTGATTGCCTACGCGCTTTTTCTTCAGCATTACGAATACCAGAATCCTTGCCCTCTTTGCATATTGCAAAGGGTAGCGTTCATCGGGTTGGGTGTCGTTTTTTTGCTAGGGGCGGTTCATTCACCGGGACGTGTTGGGGTCTGGATTTACAGTGTGGTGCTGGCGTTGATCGCTGTTTTGGGTGCAGGCGTCGCCACCCGTCACGTATGGCTCCAGCACTTGCCGAAGGATCGGGTGCCGGAATGTGGTCCGGGACTTGAATACATGCTGAACCGGTTTCCGCTCAGCCAGGCGTTTGAAAAGATTTTTCGCGGCTCTGGTGAATGCGCCGAGGTTAGCTGGCGCTTCATGAGCTTGAGTATTGCCGAGTGGTCTTTGCTGTGCCTGGTGCTGCTTGGCATCTACGCAATTGTGATTGCGGTTCTGGTGGGTCGACGCGACCGGGATGCGTTAGTCTGATCGCTTGCTGGTGGTAGTCACTGCCTGTTTTTGCGCGTAATGCTACAAAAACAACTTCACAATGTCGACTGGAACACTGGTTCGGCTCAAGCCAAAATATCAGGACTCAGTTGCCGCTCAAGATGGAGGATCTGATCTTTGAGCAGCAGTTTTCTTTTCTTCAGTCGTTGCAGTTGAAGCTGGTCTTGCCCGGGCTCAAGGGCAAGGCGGGCAACAATATCATCGAGGTCGCGATGTTCGACTTTTAGTTCGTTGACGCGTCGCCTGATCGATTCAAAATCGGGCTGCATGGGCAGACACCTTGGAGCGGGCAATTGGGGGCAAAGTATAGCGCGAAACAGTCCCATGTGAGCGCTCTGCGAGCCCTCACAAATCAAGATGAATGGCTGTTTTCATGCGCTAAAATCGCAACACGATAAAACTGAAGCCAGGGGAAGCGATGTCCTTAACAATCAATGTGAACGGCAAGGCACATGCGTCGGAGGCGGCGGCGGATACGCCATTGCTTTATGTATTGCGTAATGACCTCGGACTGAACGGCGCCAAATATGGCTGCGGGGTTTCCCAGTGCGGTGCTTGCACGGTTGCTCTCGATGGCAAGGCCGTACGCTCTTGTGTGACGGCGCTCTCCACGGCGAGTGGACGAGCTATCACCACTCTGGAAGGGTTGGCGCAGGCGGGCGCGTTACACCCCCTGCAGCAGGCATTTATTGACGAGCAGGCCGCGCAATGCGGTTATTGCACCAGCGGCATGATCATGACCGCAAAAGTATTTTTAGAGCGAACCCCGCGCCCGACCGAAGCGCAAATTCGCAAGGCGCTGGCGGCCAATCTATGTCGCTGCGGCACGCATAACCGAATCGTTCGCGCGGTGCAGCGCGCGGCGGACATGATGGCGGGTAAAAAAGTCGGTATGGCCGTGGGTGTGGAAGGAGTGCAAGCATGAGCGAGGCTCTGATTCAAGCTGCTGGCAGACGTTCTTTTCTCAAGCGCAGTGCCGGGGTCGTTGTTGGTTTTAGCTTGTTTCCGGTGGTAATGGCGCAGACCCAAGCGGTTGCGCTGCCTGGCAGCCTGCAAACGAACCGTATGCTGGACGGCTGGTTGCGCATTAATGCTGATGGCCGCGTGACTGTTTTTACGGGTAAGGTCGAGCTTGGGCAGGGCATACTTACCGCATTGGCGCAAATTACGGCTGATGAGCTTGACGTCAATATTGATCGTATCGATATGATCGCGACAGATACTTCGCGTAGCCCAAACGAGGGCATGACCGCGGGAAGTCAGTCGGTCGAGCAAAGCGGCACGGCTTTGCATTTTGCGGCTGCAGAGGCGCGCGACATTATGTTGCAGCTCGCGGCGGCGCGTCTTGGCGTGCCGGCTGGCGGCCTGACAGTCAGCGACGGGACGGTCACTGCGGGTAATGCAAAAACGACGTATTGGGAACTGGCGCAGGGCGCCAACTTCAAGCGCGAGGCGACTGCGCGGGCCAAGCCGAAGGTCGCAGCCCGACGCAATTTGATCGGCAAGTCGGTGCCGCGCCGCGATATTCCGAAAAAAGTGCGTGGGGAAGCGGCTTACGTGCAGGACATGCGCATGCCCGGCATGGTGTTTGGTCGTGTCGTTCGACCACCTTCCCGACGGGCGCGGCTTGAAGCGTTGGACGAAGCGGTGGTGCGTGCCATGCCCGGCGTGGTCACAGTATTGCGCGACGGTAATTTTCTGGCCGTGGCGGCTGAGCGTGAAGAGCAGGCCATCAAGGCTGCAGAAAAAATGCGTGCCATGGCCAAATGGTCGGAAGTCGCCGACCTGCCGCCACGCGGCATGGAACTCTATGAGCATTTGCAAAAAATCCCCTCCAAAGACGTCGTGGTCAGCGTCAAGGCCGGCAGCACCGGAGGTGGACGGGTAGAGACGATAGAGGCGACCTACACCAGACCGTATCAATGTCATGCCTCGATTGGTCCGTCTTGCGCTATCGCACAATTAAAAGAGGGGCGGCTGACGGTCTGGACGCATAGCCAGGGCGTGTTTCCCTTGCGGCAGCATTTAGCCCGGCTGACCGGTATGGCGGAGGGCAGTGTTACGGCGGTGCACGTCGAAGGCTCAGGTTGTTATGGTCACAACGCCGCCGACGATGTGGCCGGGGATGTGGCTCTGCTGGCACGAGCGACGGGTGGCCGGCCGGTCAAGTTGCAGTGGATGCGCGAAGACGAATTCGGCTGGGAGCCCTACGGTTCGCCGATGGTCATGAAGATGCGTGGGCGCTTGAACGAGAGTGGACAGATAGTCGAATGGCGTCATGATATCTGGAGTCATCCGCATAGCACGCGACCGGGTGGTCCTGGTACAAACCTGTTGGCCGGTGAATATCTGGCAAAACCGCAAATGTTGGGCGACCCCGTCAACTCCCCGCAACCAAGCGGCGCGGCCGACCGCAATGCGGTGCCGCTCTATGATTTTCCCAACCAGCGCGTGATGTTGCATTACCTGCCAGAGATGCCGCTGCGCACCTCGGCGCTGCGCACCCTGGGGGCTTACGCCAATGTGTTTGCCGCCGAGTCGTTCATCGATGAGCTTGCCTTTGCGGCTGCGGTAGATCCGGTTGAATTCCGGCTGCGTCATATGAAAGACCCACGGGCGCGGGCGGTGATTGAAGCGGTGGCGCAAAAAGCGGGTTGGAAGGCTGGTCTCAAGGGGGATGGCTCCCATGGGCGCGGATTCGCATTCGCGAAATACAAGAATCTGGCCTCTTATGTGGCAATGGTAGTGGACGTCGAGATCGACCGCTCCAATGGCAAGGTGCACGTCAGGCGGGCATTTGCGGCGGTCGATGCGGGCATGATCGTCAATCCTGATGGCGTCAAGAACCAGATTGAAGGCGGCATCATCCAGTCGACCAGTTGGACCCTGAAAGAGCAGTTGCAATATGACCGGCAAAAGGTTTTGACCCGCAGTTGGTCCGAATATCCGATCCTGACCTTTGCGGATGTGCCGGCGGTTGAGATCGTGTTGCTGGATCGGCCGGATGAGAAATCCTTGGGTACGGGCGAGGGCTCGCAGGGCCCGACGGTGGCAGCGATTGCCAACGCGGTGGCGCATGCCACTGGGCGCAGAGTGCGAGATCTTCCGCTGTTGCCGGAAAGGGTTAAAGCGTCCCTGGCCTAGGGCGATAGCGCGAGTTTCGAGTGTCTTGTGGCGGGGGTATCCCTCCCAAGATTCTCGAAATCAGATGATATATTCGTATTAAATTATTGTTTTTTATATATAAAAATAATAATATTTCTTCGGGTATTACTTGAGCCAAGGATGTAGGTCGACGCCCACAGCATTGTGAACCTGGATTTGGGGGCAGTGCGAGTGTTCCGATTTTTACAATGGTTATGTGATGAGTGAATTGAATAAATCACCGGTTGTTTTTGCCGATGTCGCTGCGGCCGCGCAGCGGCTCAAAGGCGTTGCGCATAGGACGCCGGTGCTGACCTCGGCTACCGTCGATCGCCGGACGGGCGCGCAGGTATTCTTTAAGTGCGAGAACTTTCAGCGCATGGGGGCCTTCAAGTTTCGCGGCGCCTATAACGCATTGTCCTGTCTTGACGTCAGGCAACGCCAGACCGGGGTGGTGGCTTTTTCGTCGGGTAATCACGCTCAGGCTGTGGCGCTGGCGGGTCGCTTGCTGGGCATTCCTGCCACCATTGTCATGCCGTCGAACGCGCCGTCGGTGAAATTGCAGGCGACGCGCGACTATGGTGCTGAGGTGGTGACCTACGATCCGCTAACTCAAAATCGCGAGCTGATCGCCAAAGGGCTCGCGGAAAAGCGCGGCTTGACGGTGATTCCGCCGTTTGATCATGCGCACATTCTCGCCGGGCAGGGGACTGCAGCGCTGGAGTTGATCGAGGAAACCGGGCCGCTTGATTACCTGTTAGTGCCGTGTGGCGGTGGCGGTTTGATTTCGGGTTGTGCGATTGCTGCCAACCATCTGTCGCCGGGCATCCGTGTGATTGGTGTGGAGCCCGAGGCTGGTGATGATGTAACACGCTCGTTTAAAACGGGTGTGCTGCAAACCGTGCATAACCCCGACACCATTGCCGACGGCGCGCGGACCAGTAGCGCTGGCACGCTGACCTTTCCATTGATTCTCGAGCACGTGCGCGAAATGCACACGGTCAGCGACGCGGAACTGGTCCGCGCCATGTTTTACCTCTGGGAGCGCATGAAGATCGTGGTTGAGCCCACCGGTGCGCTGGGCGCGGCGGCGTTGTTTGAGGGCAAAATTGATGCACGCGGCAAGCGTGTCGGCATCCTGATCAGCGGCGGTAATGTCGATATCAAAGGCATGTCCGCTTTGCTCTGAAAACGGACCGACGCGCGCTGCGCTGCGCCCGCGCCTGCCGAGGCAGAGGAGCGGGCAAGCCTGTTAGAATCGCGCCTTTGTAATTTTGTCCAGGCCATCGAAATGATCCTCTACGCCTCCGCCATTTTCCTCGGCGCCTTTCTGCTTTTTCTTGTCCAGCCGATCATTGCGAAACAGATACTGCCGTGGTTCGGCGGTTCAGCCGCAGTGTGGGCGACCTGCATGGTTTTCTTCCAGATGGCCTTGCTTGCGGGTTATGCCTATGCTGATTTCACCACCCGTCACCTCTCGCACCGGAAGCAGGTGATTCTGCATCTGGCCTTGCTGGCGGTTAGTTTGCTGGTGCTGCCCATTACCCCTGACGTGTCGTGGAAACCCGGCGGTGAGGATAATCCGAGCTGGCGCATTCTGGGTTTATTGACCCTGACCATCGGTCTGCCGTATTTCATATTGTCGACTACCAGTCCGCTGTTGCAATCATGGTTTGCGCGCAGCTTTCACCATGCCATTCCGTACCGCCTGTTCGCATTATCGAATCTGGCTTCGTTGCTGGCCTTGCTGGCTTATCCGTTTTTGGTCGAGCCTTGGGTCACCACCCGCATGCAATCGATTGCGTGGTCGGTGTTCTACGGTCTGTTCGTTTGTTTGTGCGGTTATGCGGCGATTGCCAGCATGCGTGTCACCGGCGCTGAAGCGTCCACGGAGACCGCGGCGGCGGCCCCGGAAGCGCCGCCCAAGTTGGGCACCCAGTTGATCTGGATGACGCTGGCGGCAACCGCGACATTTCTTCTGCTGGCGGTGACCACGCATATCACGCAAAACGTCGCCTCGCTACCCTTCCTCTGGATTCTTCCGCTGTCGCTCTACCTGGCAACTTTCATTTTGTGTTTCGACCATCCGCGCTGGTATCGGCGCGGGGTGTTTCTCGTTCTGGTGGCGGCCCTGGTTCCGCTGATGGCCTGGTATTCGGATTCCTTGAATCTGAAGCTGGTCATACCGATGTATCTGCTCGGTTTGTTTGTCTGCTGCATGTTTTGTCACGGTGAACTGGCGCATAGCAAACCGGCGCCGCGCCATTTGACACGCTACTACCTGATGATCTCGGTGGGCGGGGCGGTCGGCGGCCTGCTGGTCGGCTTCGGTGCCCCATACCTGTTGAAAGGTTATTTCGAGCTGGCGATCGGGCTGACCGCCTGCGCCTGTTTGTTGCTCTATCGTACCTACAAGCTGGCGTGGTGGTCGTTGATTGGTGCAGTCGCGGTGGTCGGCGCGACGGCCTGGGGTTCAGGCAAATCCATTCAGCACCAGTTCGCGGATTCGCGTCTGATGATGCGTAATTTTTATAGTGTAATTAAGGTGCGTGATAACCCTGAGCCAACGCCGTTCCGTGCGCTTGTGCACGGTGGCATCATGCACGGCGGTCAATTGATGGATCCGCAATACCGCCTGCACCCAAGCAGTTATTTCGGCGTCACCAGCGGTTACGGCCGCATGTTTGCCAGTCTGCCGGAAGCGCCGCGCAATGTCGGCATCATTGGCCTGGGGGCCGGTTCGGTCATTGCCTACGGGCGCAAGGGCGACGTGTTCCGCTTCTACGAAATCAATCCGCAGGTCGTCGATGTTGCGCGGCGGGAATTCACGTTCATGAACGATACGCCGGCGAAAATTGAAGTGGTTCTCGGCGACGGGCGCCTGAGTCTTGAACGCGAACCCGATCAGCAGTTCGATGTGCTGGCGATGGACGCCTTCTCCGGCGATTCCATCCCCATGCACTTGTTGACCCGCGAGGCGATGCAGATTTATCTGCGTCATCTCAAACCCGGCGGCGTCATCATCTTTCAGGCGACCAATCGCTTTATCAATATCGCACCCATCGTCGCCAGCTTGGCCAATGAGTTTGGGTTGGCCTCGGTGCTGGTCAGCGACTCACCGGAGAGTGAAGCGGGTAATGATTACTGGACATCAAGTACCGATCAAGTCATCGTCACGGCCAACAAGGCGCTGTTGCAGTCGGAAAAAATCCGCAGTGTGGCTACTGCAATAACGATCCCGGCTGGCTTCCGTGTCTGGACCGACGACTTCAACAATCTGGTGCGCGTACTGAAATAGGCTTACATCAGCAGGAAGCCTTCGACTGCCGCCACAAACGCCTGCGGATCCTCGATCTGCGGGCAGTGACCGACACCGGGGATTTCCATGAAGCGTGCGCCGGCGATGCCGGCGGCGAGTTCGCGTGCAAGTGCGGGCGCGGTGGTTGCATCCAGCGCACCGACCATCACCAGAGTCTGATTGCGGATGCCGCCCAGCCGCGGCGTGAAATCGACCTCGGCGAGCGCAAGGCAGGCGGTGGCAAAGCTGTTTGCATCGGCGCTCTCAAGAACACG
>CAIWNB010000149.1 GCA_903913965.1 uncultured beta proteobacterium | reverse complement strand
TGAACAATTCACCGGCCGGTGCCGACTCACCGAAACTGTCGATGCCGATGACGGCGCCGGATTTTGAATCGACCGCGCCGACATACTTGCGCCAGAAATCGGTGACACCGGCTTCGATCGCCACACGCGGCACGCCCACCGGCAATACCGAGGCGCGATAAGCCGCGTCCTGCGCATCAAACAGCGACGTGCAGGGCATGGAGACCACGCTCACCGCAACGCCGGCTTTTTCAAGTTCGGCGCGCGCCCCCATCGCCAGCGCAATTTCCGAGCCAGTGGCAATAAGAACGGCTCTGGGTTTTTCCGCTGCGGCGAGCACATAGCCGCCGCGTTGAATATCGGCAATCTGTTGGGCATCGCGTTTCTGGAATGGCAGGTTCTGCCGCGACAACACAAAGCAGCTCGGACCGTCCTTGCGCGCCAGCGCGTGCGCCCAGGCGGCGGCAGATTCCACCGTGTCACAAGGCCGCCAGACGTTCATGTGCGGGATCAAGCGCAAGCTTGAGGTCTGCTCGACCGCCTGATGGGTCGGGCCGTCTTCGCCAAGACCGATCGAATCATGCGTAAAGACAAAAATATTGCGCAACTTCATCAGCGCTGCCATGCGCAGCGCATTACGCGAGTAATCCGAGAAGGTCAAAAACGTTCCCGTCTCCGGAATAAAACCGCCGTGCAAGGCCATGCCGTTGGTGATGGCAGCCATGGCAAATTCGCGCACACCGAAATTAACAATGTTGCCAGGCTCGTTACGGCTGACCACCTTGCTACCGGGCCAGTTGGTAAACACACTGCCCATCAAGTCGGCCGAACCGCCGATGAGTTCGGGCAATTTGGGTGCTAACGCGGTCAATGCCAGCTGCGACGCTTTGCGCGTCGCCACGGTTTCCGCTTTCGTATTCGCGGCCTCGATCGCCGCGGCAGCATCGGCAGCAAAGCTGGCTGGCAACTCGCCCGCCATACGACGCTTGAGTTCTGCGGCCAGCGCGGGATGTGCGGCGGTGTAGGCGGCAAAACGGCCTGCCCACTCGCTTTGGGCGGCGGCCCCTTTACTGCGTTGATCCCATTCCGCACGGATCGCGTCAGGAATTTCAAACGGCGGGTGATTCCAGCCAAGATTGGCGCGTGTGGCGGCAACTTCCTTGTCGCCGAGCGCCGCGCCGTGGGTGTCGGCCGACCCCTGCTTGTTGGGCGAACCCCGGCCGATCACGGTCTTGCAGCAAATCAGGCTCGGCCGGTCGGTCACTGCCTCTGCTTTTTTCAGTGCGGCATCAATCGCCGCGGCGTCATGGCCGTCGACGTCCGGCACAACATGCCAGCCATAAGCGGCGAAGCGCTGCGGCGTGTCGTCGGTAAACCAGCCCTGCACCTTGCCGTCGATGGAAATACCGTTGTCATCGTAGAGCGCAATCAGCTTGCCCAGACCCAGGGTACCGGCCAGCGAACAGGCTTCATGCGAAATGCCTTCCATCAGACAGCCATCGCCCAGAAACACATAAGTACGATGATCGACAATGGTATGGCCGGGCTGGTTGAATTCGGCGGCAAGCAGCTTTTCCGCCAGCGCCATACCCACCGCGTTGGTAATGCCCTGACCGAGTGGGCCGGTGGTTGTCTCAACTCCGGGGGTCACACCGACTTCCGGGTGACCGGGCGTCTTTGAGTGCAATTGCCGGAAGCGGCGGATCTGTTCCATCGGCAGGTCATAACCGGTCAGATGCAACAACGCGTAAAGCAGCATCGAGCCATGGCCATTGGACAAAACGAAACGGTCGCGGTCGGCCCACGCCGGATCGGCCGGATTATGTTTCAGGTGGCTACGCCAAAGAACTTCGGCGATGTCGGCCATGCCCATCGGCATACCGGGATGGCCGGAATTGGCCTGCTGTACGGCGTCCATCGCGAGCGCGCGGATCGCGTTGGATAAATCAAGGCGGGAACCCATGGAATAGTCCTTGCGGGGATCGGTGTGGCGGCTTACGGGAGCTGCGATTATCTTAGAAACCGCGAATTTTGGCTACGCTCGCGGACCAACTGCTTCTCTATTCGTCCGCGCGCCTCGACAGTTTGATCCCCAGTTGTTTGAGTTTGCGATAAAGGTGGGTGCGCTCGAGTCCAACGGTATCGGCAACGCGGCTCATATTGCCCCCTTCACGCGACATATGATGCTCGAAATAAAGCCGCTCGAAAGCATCCCGCGCCTCGCGCAACGGCACGTCAAGCTGCAGGCCCTGGGCAAGCGCGGGCCGTGAGCCGAATTGCGCCAGCGCCTGGTTTACCTCGAGCAGCGAAATCTCCTCACCAGCGGCGGTCAATGCCAGCGAACGCACCGTACTTTCCAACTGAACCAGATTACCCGGCCAGTCGAAATTTCGCAGCGCATTAAGTGCCGCCGTGCTGAAGCTTCTTTGCGCCACCTCCTGCGCCTCAACACAACGCAGGAGAAACAGATGGGCCAGATCAAGGATGTCTTCGCGATGGTCGCGCAGGTTGGGCACGTGCAGTGTGACTCTGGCGATCGTGCTATAGAGCCGCTCGTCGAACGTCCCTTGCGCAACCTGGGCGGCGAGCGGTTTTGCGCTGGCGCAGATCAGACGCGCGTTGTACTTCTCGATCTTGGCGAGCAGTAACAGCAGGCCTTTTTGTTCCATACGGTTGAGGTCGGCGACCTCATGCAAAAACAAAATACCTTCGCGTGCCTGCTCCAGCAAGTCGAGCGGCGCCTCGGCCAACGCTGCCATATTCTCGGGCGCCACCCATGGCGAACTCGGCGAATGGATAAATTTCGCGCACAACTCGACGCCGGTCCCCGGCTCACCGGTCAGCAGCAGCGGGGTTTTGAGATGGGCGACCTTTTCGAGGCGTTGCTTGAGCTCATTGACGATAGGGGCCCGCCCCAGCGTCGACAACATCAGGGCCGGCTTGGCTTTCTGTTCGCCGCTGCGCAAGGCTTTGCCAACGGTGGCCAGCAGCTTCTGCAACGTAATCGGCTTCTCAAGAAAATCAAATGCACCGATACGCGTCGCCTCGACTGCGGTATCTATAGTGCCGTGGCCGGACATCATGACCACCGGCATGGTCAGCAGGCCCGCACTCGCCCACTCCTTAAGCAGAGTGATGCCGTCCGTATCGGGCATCCAAATATCCAGTAGCACGAGGTCCGGGCGCGCCTGCAGGCGCTGCGCGCGAGCCTGGGTGGCATTCTCTGCCAGACGAATCTGATAGCCCTCATCGCGCAAAATCTCGGAGAGCAATTCGCGGATGCCGATCTCATCATCTACCACCAGTATTTGCTGCATCGTATTTCTTCAGCTCCGGGTTATGCGTTGACCGCGGCAGGCGGCGCCGCACGCGCTACCGCCTGCGTGGGGAAAGTCAGCGTCACACGCGCGCCGTGCGGCTTAACATTGGCGATTGCGACGCTGCCACCGTGTTCTTCGATAATCTTTTTAACGATGACCAGACCGAGGCCGGTGCCTTTGGGCTTGGTGGTGACGTAGGGCTCGAAGGCGCGCTGCATCAAGGCCTCGGGAAAGCCGGTCCCGTTGTCGGCAACCGTCACCCGGATGCCGCCCTCTATGCGCCCGGAACTCACCGCGATGCGCGGCGCCGGGTTATCGGCCAAGGCATCCTGCGCATTCTGCAAAAGGTTGTGCAGCACCTGGCGCAATTGCGCCGGATCACCAACGAAATAAGGCAGGTCGGCGGCAAAATCTAGTTCAAACCAGCCGGCGTGCGATTCGTAAAGCGTCAGCACTTCGTGCATGAGCGCGTTGAGATCGATGGTTTGCACAGAAGGATCGGGCATGCGCGCATATTGGCGAAAAGCATCCACCATATTCTTCAGCGCCGCCACCTGATTAACGATGGTGCGGGTCGAACGCCCCAGCATCTCGGCATCCGGCCCGGCGAGTTTGTGCGACAACTTCATCTGCAAGCGCTCAGCCGAGAGCTGAATCGGCGTCAACGGGTTCTTGATCTCGTGGGCAAGGCGGCGCGCCACCTCGGTCCATGCGGCGTCGCGTTGCGATTGCAGCACATGGGTAATGTCATCAAACACCAGCACATACCCGGTGGCGCTGCCGGCCGGGAGGCGGGTCCCACGCAAGAGCAGCATTTGTTCACCTTTGTGCCCGCTGTAACCGATCTGCTTTTCCCACTCGCCGCGGCCACCGGCACGAAACGCAGCGGCAATTTCAGCGGCCAACGTAGCCAGCCCCGGCACCCGTTCGTGCCATCGCTCCGGCTCAAGACCGGCGAGCTGGTCGACGACGGCATCAAGAATCGCATTGGCACTATTGTTGTAAGAACGCAGCCGCATGCGGTCGTCGAAGGCGAGCACCCCGGCCGACAGGTTAGCGAGGATGCCTTGCACGTAGGCATGGGCGTCAGCAAGCTGCGTTTGATTACGCTGCACCACCGCACGCGTCTCGGCCAGTTGTTGGCGCATGCTGTTAAACGACTGCATCAGGATACCCAGCTCATCCTTGCTCGAAACAGTTTCGCGCTGGCTGAAATCGCCCTGCGCCACCGCCCGCGTGCCCTCCGCCAAAAAACTCAACGGCGCGGAGAGGCGTTCGCTCAAGACAAAAGCCAGTGACAAGGCGGTCAACAAAGCGAGCAATAGCGTCAAGGTCAGGGTCAGGCCATACAAGTTCCGCAAGCCCTGCCGCGACAACAACAGCTCCTGGTATTCACGCTGCCCGGTTTGCACAATCTCGGCATCCTGAGCGAGTTTTTGCGGCACCGGCTGCAACACCTGAAGTATGCGCGACTCTTCCTGCAAGCTGATCAAGTTGATCGGCATCAGCACACGCAGGATGAGGCCTTTTTCAGGGATTGATTCCACCGCACTATAGCTCTGCTGCTGACGCAGCTGACGCAATACCGCCGGCCCGGGCAACTCTGGCATCAATACCGCGCGTTCACCGCCGGCGTGCGCGATCACCTTGCCACGCACAGTAAACAGGGTCGCCTCATACACTCCCGCCTGCTCGCGCAGGGTATTAAGGGCGGCAATATGCTCTGTCGAGGAGCGTACCGAGAGCGACCCAGCCATCACGTCCGCTTTTTTGGTGAGGTCCTGCAGAAGATTGTCTAGCGTAGTGCGGCCGAGGTTCAGTCCGCCCTCAAGCGCCTTCTCGATCCGCACATCGAACCATGACTCGATGCTCTTGGCGACAAACTGCACCGAGACACCGTAGACCAGCGCGCCAGGCAACACGGCGACCAACGCAAACAGAATCACCAACCGCAGCGTCAGCTTGGCGCCAAACACGCCGGCTTTCAGCTTTTGCCTTAACTTGAATAACTGATAACCAAGCAGAGTGGCGAGACAAGCGGCAAGACCGCCGTTAAGCGCCAACAACAACGGATATTGCTGCGCAAACATGGCGGTGTTGGCCGTCGCAGTTGCCAGCAGATAGAGCGTCACGGCGCCGACCACCATGCAAAATACCAGCAGGTAGGTGACGGCACCGCGCCTGAGCGCCGGCCTTAAATGTGCCGGCTGAAACATCAAGGCTTGACGCTCCAGCGATACCATTCGGAGCTCAGATTCCAGTCGCGGGAAGCCAATGCATTTAACTGAAACGGCTTGGGCAGCTGTGACACATCGAGGCGCATGCGCACCGCTGCCGCATAGACGGTGCCGCGACTGAGCATGCCAATTTCAAGCACATGACGCCGCCGCACCCTGCTCAGAAAAGCCAGCGCCTCATTAAGATCGTTGAAGTTCTGAAAAAACGCCCCGATGCCCAGCCGGTACTGGCGGGTCAACGCGTTATAAGCAAGCCGGTATTGTTGTTGTGTGCCGATCACGCGGTCATCGAGCCAGTACCAGCGTGGCCGGATAATTTCAAATTCAAGCAGAAAATAGAGGGGTACACCCTTGTTAAGGGCCTCTTCAAGAGTCGGGTTGAGCGAAATCTCAAAATTCGCTTCAAGGTAATACGCCTCATCGGCCGCCGCCAGAACTGCGTCACGCACGTGAATACCTTCAGCGCGCGCCGGCAGCGTCAGCATCACGAATGCCAGCGCAGCGAGCAGCAAAAGCAGGCTATATTTTTTGCAGGAGCGCGTAAAAGAAACCGTCATGCTCGTTGTCCGGCAGCAACTGCCCCTCCGGTATCCCATCGCTACAAACGGCCTTGCTCAAAGGCAAGCGCCGAGCATCGGCGTGTCGCGCAATAAAGTCGTCGATCTGCCGCGTATTTTCTTCTTCGAAAACCGAACATGTTACGTACAGCAATTTACCACCACTGGCGAGCACCTGCCACAAAGCGTCGAGCATCGTCCGCTGCTGGGACGCAAACCGCGCAATGTCGACAGTGCGCCGCAACCACTTGATATCGGGATGACGCCTCACCACACCCGACGCCGTGCACGGCACGTCGGCCAGTATGCGTGCAAAGGGCTTGCCGTCCCACCAGCCGGGCAGCGCCTGCACATCGGCGGCGATCAACGTGGCGTTTAAGCGCAGGCGGCGCAAATTCTCGCGCACACGCTCAAGCCGCGACGCGTCGCTGTCAATCGCGACGAGGTCAACGTCGGCACATTCAAGCAGATGGGTGGTCTTGCCACCGGGCGCGGCGCAGGCGTCCAACACCCGCATGCCGGACTGCACGTCAAGCAAGGGCGCTGCAAATTGCGCACCGGCATCCTGCACCGAGACCACGCCGTCGGCGAATCCCGGCAATTTTTCCACCGCCACCGGGTGTTCGATATGCACCGCCCACTCACCGGTTTGTTTTGCCGCAATGTCGTGCCGCGCGAGTTCCGCCAGGTAGTCATCGACCGTGGTCCGTCGGCGATTAACCCGCAGCGTCAATGGCGGGTGGGTATTGCAGGCCTCAAGCATCGCCGCGTAATGCCGGGGATACTGTGCACGCACATGCGCAATCCACCATTGCGGAAAGGCAAACCGGCCGACTTCAGTTTGCACCGCCTGCGCCAGTATCGCTTCGCGCTTGCGCAAAAAATTGCGCAGCACCGCGTTAACCAGTCCGCCCGCATGGGCGTGGCCCAGTGCAGCCGCACTGCGCACGGCGTGATCGACGATCGCATAGGGCGCGGCTCGGGTGTGTTCAAGTTGGTACAGTGCAATCAACAACAACCAGCGCAGATCCGCATCCTGCATCGGCTTATTCAGCAGTGCGGCCAAAATGCAATCGAGTTGAAAACCGAAACGCAGGGTGCCGTAGCTCAAGTCGTTGACCGCCCCCAGTTGTTGGGGTGTCAGCTGCGGATGCCGCGCACGCTGCTCGGCCAGCACCACATTCAAATTGCGGCCCGCCCGCACCGCGGCGACGGTCGCACAGGCGATCTGCTGAACTTCAAGCACGGTAAACTAGCAATGCATCAAACCCCTAAATACGCGCCAGCCAAGAGACGCGTTCCTGCCAAAAACGCCGCTGCTGGCAATCGTTTACCACCAGCTTTTTGCAATTCCAAAATACGCACCGCGCCGTCTCCTGCGGCCACCAGAATACCGTCGGCGCCGCAACTCAAAATCGTGCCCGGCTCCGCGTTAACATGAGTGGCTGTATCAGTCGCTGTTTGTGCCAACCAGACTTTCAACACCGCGGCGTCAAGCAAAGTCGTCGCACCGGGCACCGGATTGTAAGCGCGAATGCGGCGGCAAACTTCGCCGGCCGAAAGTTTCCAATCGATCGCCGATTCGGCCTTCGAAATTTTGGCGGCATACGTTGCTGCAGCTTCGTCCTGCACAACCGGCTTCTGCGGCGCCTGCAAAGCGCGCACGATGCACCGCCCGCCCATCGCCGCCAATCTGTCGTGCAGCGTCGCCGCCGTATCAGCGTCCGTAATCGGCATGCCCTCTTGCAACAAGATGTCGCCAGTATCAAGTCCGGCATTCATTTGCATGATGGTGATGCCGGTTTCCAAGTCTCCAGCCAACAGCGCACGTTGAATCGGTGCTGCGCCACGCCAGCGCGGCAGCAAGGATGCATGAATATTCAAGCAGCCACGCGGCGGGATCGCCAACACCGCCGGCGGCAAAATCAGCCCATACGCCGCCACCACCATCGCTTCTGCTGAGACATCTCGCAAGAGGGCTTGCACATCGGCGGTCTTAAGGCCTGCGGGCTGGGCCACCGGCAGCGACTTTTCTTTCGCCACCACTTTGACGCGACTCTCCCGCGCATGCATGCCACGCCCGGCCGGGCGGTCCGGCTGCGTCAGCACGAGCGCGATCTCATGGCCGGCGGCGTGCAAGGCATCGAGCGCAACCGCGGCAAACTCCGGCGTGCCGGCAAAAATCAGCTTCATCATCAACCTTTGGAATCGTGGTGCCGAATCAATCTGGCGCGGGACCGGGTTTCGCGCCAACAGCGCGTCCCGCCAGACACCTCGCCCGTCAAGCGCCGCGGCGGCGCTGTTTTTTCATCTTCTCGGCGATGCGCTGTTGCTTCAATCTGGACAAATAGTCGACGAACACCTTGCCATCGAGATGATCCATTTCGTGCTGTATGCAAACGGCGAGCAGGCCATCGGCCTCCAGCTCAAAATGCTGACCTTGCGCATCCAATGCGCGCACCGTGATGCGGTCTGCGCGCGGCACTTTTTCATAGATACCCGGAACCGACAGGCAGCCTTCTTCAAAATCCGAGACCCCGCTGCGCGCAACAATCTCGGGGTTGATAAACACCCGCAGCTGATCGTGGGTTGCCGAATTGTCGATCACGACAATACGCCATAAAGCGTCGACTTGGGTCGCTGCCAAACCTATGCCTGGCGCGGCGTACATGGTTTCGGCCATATCCTTTATTAAAAGACTTATTGCTTCGTCGACCGCCGTGACAGGCAGAGCCACACGATGCAAGCGCGAATCCGGGTATTGGAGAATGGGTAAAAGGGCCATAAGTCTTGCAAATTTAATTGATTAGGCGCAGAATTTAAACCAGAATGTGATCTGTTGGCTTGGCATGAACGTGGCGTTATTACAGCCCAGCCAGGCCGCCACGGAGGCGCGATGCGCAAATCGATTATATCGCTGATTTTATTGTGCTGTTCGGTCGCCTCGGCACCGGCAGCGACGACTGACGACCTCGCCGAGGGCGCGCCGGAACGCTATGTCGTCGTGCCTGGAGACACCCTGTGGTCTATTTCCAGTCGCTTCCTGAAAAGCCCCTGGAAATGGAATGACCTGTGGAAGCTGAACCAGGAGCAAATCCCCAACCCAAACAGGATCAGCCCGGGTGACGTGCTCGTCCTTGACCGCAGCTACACCGATATGCGGCTGAAATTGCTGAAAACGCAGACGGTGAAAATGACGCCCGGGGCGATCGCATTGGCACGGGAAGCCGAACCGGTGCCAGCGATCCCGACTGGGGATATCGAACCCTTCCTCAGTCAGCCTTTAGTCGTAGCGCAAAATCAATTAGCCAACGCCGCGCGGATCGTCAGAACCGAGGAAAATCGTGTTGCCTTGGGTGCGGGTAGCATGGCTTATGCCCAAGGGGTCAGCAAGGAAAAAGGGCTGCATTGGCAAATATTTCGCCCCGGATCAACGCTGATCGATCCACAATCCAACGAAACTCTAGGCCAGGAAGCCACCTATCTGGGCGAAGCCACCGTCACCAAATTCGGTGATGTAGCAACGCTGCAAATTGTTAAATCGCAGCTGGAAATTTATGCCGGTGACTACCTGCTGCCGGCGCCCCGTGAAACGCTTCTGAGCAGCTATGCCCCCCACGCGCCTGCCACCAAGATCAACGCCCAAATTATCGCGGCTTATGGCAGCCTTTTCGAAACCGGCAGCAACGGAATAGTCTTGCTCAGCCGCGGCGCCAAAGACGGCGTCGAAATCGGCCACGTATTTGCGATTTACCGCAACCTTAATGCATCGACCGATCAATTGCGCGAGAGCCCCTTGTGGGGAAGCATAGGTCCGTCAGGCAACGATGCGCCCAATCGAAACTACAAGAATGAACCCCTGGTGACCCGCGACGCGCCGCTCTGGGGCTTGCTCGGTCCGTTTGGCGCCCAGTTCAAGAACGACAAAACAAACATACCCCCGGTGGCCCTGCCTGACGAAAGATATGGCTTGATGATGGTTTTCCGTGTCTTCGATCGCGCCTCTTACGCGTTGATCATGAATGCGGAACGCCCGGTCAAAATTCTGGACCTGGCAACCAACCCCTAGCTGCTCTCACGCGGCGGGCGGCCGCTGCACGTTGACGAAGGAAAGCCGCCCATGGATGCCTCGGAAGCACAAATTTACGATGCCTGGTTAAGACTGACCCTGACCGACGGTTTGGGTCCCGCCTCAGTACGTCAGTTGCTCCTCGCCTATGGATCACCGCAACGGGTTCTGGACGCAGGCATGCTGGACTTGCGCCGCCATGTACCGCAAGAACTTGCAACCGCAATCGCCGCGGGCGGCAACCAGGAAGCGGCTGGTACCACGCTCAAATGGCTGGAAGACCCGGCCAATCATGTGGTCACCCTCGGCGACCCACATTACCCGCAACTGTTGCTGCAAATCTCCGATCCGCCTCCCCTGCTCTACGTTAAAGGCGATTGCGCCTTGCTCAACCAATTTGCTGTCGCCATTGTCGGCAGCCGCAACGCCACCACACAGGGCATCACCAACGCGGAAGAATTTGCGCGAGCGCTGAGCGAAGCGGGCATCACCGTCGTCAGCGGGCTCGCCCTGGGCGTCGATGCGGCCGCGCACCGCGGCGGCCTTGCCGGCAAAGCGTCAAGCATCGCACTCGTTGGCACAGGACTGGATGTCGTTTATCCGGCGCGCAATCGCTCGCTTGCGCATGCACTCGCCGAACGCGGCGCACTGGTTTCAGAATTTCCTCTGGGAACCCCGGCGCTGGCGTCCAATTTCCCGCGCCGCAACCGCCTGATTAGCGGCGTGAGTCGCGGCTGCCTGGTCATCGAAGCCGCTTTGCAAAGTGGCTCGCTCATTACGGCGCGCATGGCCAATGAGCAGGGCCGCGAAGTATTCGCAATGCCCGGTTCTATTCACTCACCGCTTGCCAAAGGTTGTCACCGCCTGATCAAACAAGGCGCCAAGCTGGTGGATGACGTCAACGATATTCTCGAAGAGTTTAAGTTTTCTTTAGCCGCAACAAAGGCAGAGGCGCTGCCGGAGCACAGCCCTGCCACTGCCCGTTTGCTTGAACTCATGGGTTACGATCCTTGCAGCCACGATGCCTTAAGCGCACGCGCGGGGCTGCCTGCAGACGCTTTGGCAAGCTTCTTACTGGAGCTTGAATTATCTGGGCTTATAGAGAAATTACCAGGCAACCAATACCAGCGAATACGCTAAACGCACGACGCAATACCCTTGCCACGGCATGCCGCGCCCCTGACCACGCCGCTTGCTTTGACAGAAGTTTGTTCTTATCATCGGCCGCTCTCTTGCCCCCCAACCCCGTCGTGACTGTCGTCACGGGATGCCCACATGCCAGCGAAAGCCATCGCGAAAAAGAAAACTGTCGTCGCGAAAAAGAAACCTGCCGCCGCAAAAAAAGTCCCGGCGGCCGGAAAAAAATTGATCATCGCCGAGAAACCCTCGGTGGCGACTGATATTGCGCGCGTGCTGGGCGGCTTCAAGCGCGAGGGCGATTACTTCGAAAGCGACGATTTTGTTCTGAGCTCCGCAGTCGGCCACTTGCTGACCATCATTCCGCCCGAAGGCGTCGAGGTCAAACGCGGCAAGTGGTCTTTCGCGCATCTGCCGGTCCTGCCGCCGCATTTTGATCTGCAACCGCTCGAGCGCACGGAAGACCGTCTCAAACTGCTGACAAAACTGGTCAAGCGCAAAGATGTGACAGGGCTGATCAACGCCTGCGACGCGGGACGTGAAGGCGAGTTGATCTTCCGTTACATCGCGCGCCATGCAAAAACCGACAAGCCGGTCGAACGCCTGTGGCTGCAATCAATGACACCGGCCTCTATCCGCGAGGGCTTCACGCAGTTGCGCGCCGACAAGGACATGCTGGCGCTTGCCGACGCAGCGGTATGCCGCTCCGAGTCCGACTGGCTGGTCGGCATCAACGGCACCCGCGCGATGACGGCGTTCAATTCAAAATCCGGCGGCTTTCATTTGACCACCGTCGGACGCGTACAAACGCCGACGCTGGCCATCCTCGTCGAGCGCGAAGAGAAAATAAAAAAGTTTGTATCGCGCGATTATTTTGAAATCCACGCCACCTTCACCTGCAAGGCAGGCGAATACGCCGGGCGCTGGTTCGACGAAACTTTCAGCCGCGACAAAGCAGATGAGGATAGCGGCCTGCGCGCCGAACGTCTGTGGGATCGCGCGCGTGCTGACACCATCCGCGCCAAGTGTGACGGCAAACAAGGTATCGTCGAGGAACAAAGCAAGGCGTCGACGCAGATGTCACCGCTGCTCTATGACCTGACCAGTCTGCAACGTGAGGCCAACGGCCGCTTCGGCTTTTCCGCCAAGACCACGCTGTCCATCGCACAAGCACTCTACGAAAAGCACAAGGCGCTGACCTATCCGCGAACCGATTCGCGCGCACTGCCCGAGGATTATCTCGGCGCTGTGACCGAGGCAATGGAAGCGCTCGATAAACCGTATCAACCTTTCGTCAAAAGTATCCTCAAAAACAAATGGGTGCGGCCGAACAAACGCATCTTTAACAACGCCAAGATCTCCGACCACTTTGCCATCATTCCGACTTCGCAGCCGCCCAAGAATCTGAGCGAGGCCGAAGCCAAGGTGTACGACTTGGTGACCAAGCGTTTTCTCGCCGTGTTTTTCCCGCCCGCTGAATTTCAGATCACCACCCGTATCACCCGCGTCGAGAACGAACCGTTCAAGAGCGAAGGCAAGGTCATGGTCAACGCGGGCTGGCTCGAGATCTACGGCAAGGAAGCCGAGTCTGACGACACACCCGGGTTAGTGCCCGTAGTGGCAAAGGAATCACCGCTTACCAAAGAAGTGGCTGTCGATGCACTGCAAACCAAACCGCCGGCGCGTTTTTCAGAAGCCACGCTGCTCTCCGCCATGGAAGGCGCAGGTAAGCTGGTGGAAGATGAAGAGCTGCGGGAGGCCATGAGTGAAAAGGGGCTGGGCACGCCGGCCACCCGTGCCGCCGTCATCGAAGGCCTGATCTTCGAAAAATATGTACATCGCAACGGCCGCGAATTGCAACCGACCGCCAAGGCATCTTCGTTGATTACCCTGCTGCGCGGGCTAAAGATCGATGAATTGTGCTCGCCCGAATTGACCGGCGACTGGGAACACAAACTCGCGCAAATGGAACACGGCCAGTTGAACCGCGAGACGTTCATGCAACAGATCATGGACATGACCCGCCACATCGTGGCGCGCGCAAAGGAGCACGAAAGCGACACCGTGCCCGGTGATTTTTCAACGCTCGTCACGCCATGCCCGAAATGCGGCGGCGTGATCAAAGAAAATTACAAGAAGTTCCAATGCCAGAAATGCGAGTTCGCATTATGGAAAATCATGGCCAGCCGGCAGCTCGAACCTGCTGAGGTGGAGACTCTGTTGGCAGAACAAAAAGTCGGGCCGCTGCAAGGTTTCCGCAGCCGCATGGGCAGGCCGTTCGTAGCGGTCGTCAAAATGACGCCGGAATTCGCCATTGAATTTGATTTTGGCCAGAGCAATGAAGCAGACTCGGAGCCTGTAGACTTTTCGAAAGAGCAAACACTCGGCGCCTGTCCGAAATGCGCGGGGGCGGTCTATAGCCACGGCGTGGCATATGTCTGCGAACACTCCGTCGGCCCCGAACGTAAATGCGATTTCCGCACCGGAAAAATCATTTTACAAAGACCGATCGAAGCCGAGCAGGTGCAAAAACTGCTGAACGAAGGCAAGACTGATCTGCTGCACCGCTTCATTTCAAAGAAGGGCCGCCCCTTCTCTGCGTTCTTGACGCGCGGTGCTGACGGCAAAGTCAGTTTTGAATTCGCGCCGCGCGAAGCGAAAGTGGCGCGCCCCAAGGGCGCTGCACGCGCGCGCAAAACCGCCGCGAGCTAACTCTCGGGTTGCTGCGGCCACATCAACGCGGCGTCGGCGCCGCCGTCAAACCATTCCAGCCACCGCCCAGGGCTTGCACGAGCGCGACCGCTGCAACCAGCCTTTGTCCGAGTATTTTCACGGCGGTTGCTTCGTTGTTGTGCTGCATTGCCTGCACCGTCACCACATTCAGGTAATTGACCGTTCCGGCCTTGTACTGATTGAGCGTCAGCTCGGTCGATAACCGCGAAGACTGCACGGCTTCGTCCTGCGTTTGCGCCTCGGCCTCCAGCGTGCGCAAGGCCGACAGATTATCTTCAACCTCCTTGAATGCGTTGAGCACGGTCTGGCGATAGGTCGCCACATTCGCATCGTAGGCCGCTTCGGCCTGTTTCTTCACAGCGTCACGACTGCCACCATCAAACAGAGTTTCCGCAAGGGCCGGGCCGACCGACCAAAGTCGGCTCGGTGACACCAACCAGTTTTGCGGGGTGTTAGCGCGAAAACCAAATACACCATTGAGCGTCAGCGTCGGAAAATAAGCGGCCTGCGCAACACCGATCTGGGCATTGGCCGCAGCCATCTGCCGTTCGGCCGCAGCAATATCCGGACGGCGCTCGAGCAGTTCAGAGGGCAGGCCCGGCGGCATTACAGGCACCGTCAATGCAAGCGGCGCGGGTGGCAACGCAAAGTCAGCGGGAGCCTTGCCAACCAGAATCGCGATGGCGTGTTCAAGTTGGGCGCGCTGCACACCAACGTCGATGAGTTGCGCCTGCGTGCTGCGCAACTGCGTCTGCGCCAGCACCACCTCGGCGCGCGCGGCCACGCCCGCGTTATAACGATTGCGCGTCAGATCCAATGATTTTTGGTAAGCCGCCACAGTGTTTTCAAGCAACTGGCGCTGGCTGTCCAAGGCGCGCAGCTGGAAAAAATTAATCGCAAGTTGTGCCTGCGCAAGCAGGCGAACACCGCCCAGATTGGCGGCACTGGTCTGGGCGTTGGCAAGATTGACGTCGACGGCGCTGCGCACACTGCCCCACAAATCCGGCGCCCACGAAGCACTCAGCGCAAGATTATAGACATTAGCCGGCGCCGAGCTGGCGGCCGAGGCACCAGACACATTCGGCGTGCGGCTGCGTGTCGCGCCAGTGCTACCGGTAACGGTAGGCAAGAAGCCGGCACGCGTTTGCTCCACCAGGGCCTCGGCCTGACGCAACCGCGCTTCGGCCACGCGCACGGTCTGGTTGGAAACCTCAACCTGTTGCACCAGCGCATTGAGTTGCGGATCGCCGAAAACCTCCCACCATGGTCCGCGATTGATGGCATCGCGCGGTTGGGCAATCTTCCATTCACTACTTTCTTTATACTCAATCGGCGCCGTTACCTCCGGCTTGTTATAACGCGGCCCCACCATACAGGCACTCAATGCCGCGGCACCAGTCAGCAACAATACGATCCGCAATTTCGAATACAACTTCATCGTGTCCCCATCATCAGACGGCCGGCGCCGCGACGACGCTCAAACCACAATCGAAACCGGTCCAGATACAGATACACCACCGGCGTTGTGTACAAGGTCAGCAACTGGCTCATCACCAGGCCACCAACAATCGCGATACCCAGCGGACGTCGCATTTCAGAGCCGTCACCAAAACCGAAGGCCAGCGGCATGGCGCCCAGTAATGCCGCCATCGTGGTCATCATGATCGGGCGGAAGCGCAGCTGGCAAGCTTCAAAAATGGCCTGCTCGGGCCGCATCCCGCTATTGCGCTCCGCGGCGATGGCGAAGTCTATCATCATGATGGCGTTTTTCTTGACGATGCCGATCAGCAGAATCACCCCGATCATGGCGATGATGCTGAACTCGGTCTGAAAGAGTTTCAACGCCAGCAGCGCGCCGACGCCCGCCGATGGTAGCGTGGACAAGATCGTCACCGGATGAATATAGCTTTCGTACAAAATCCCCAGGACGATGTACACCGTGATCAGTGCGGCCAGTATCAACCACGGCTGACTAGACAACGAAGCCTGAAAAGCGCGTGCGGTCCCCTGAAAACTGCCGTAGATAGTTGATGGCACACCGAGCCGCGTCATCGTTGCGTCGATTGCCGCTACGGCATCGCTAAGAGAAACACCAACCGGCAAATTAAACGAAATGGTCGCTGCGGCAAACTGTCCCTGGTGATTAACCGCCAGCGAAGTATTGGTCGTCTCAAACCGCGCAAACGCCGACAGCGGAACCTGGCCGCGCGTGGGTGACTGCAAGTAAATATTGTTAAGCGCTTCGGGGCTCTGCCAGTATTGTTCTCCGACGCCCATGACAACGCGATATTGATTAAGCGTCGAGTAAATGACCGACACCTGGGCCTGACCAAAAGCGAGATTGAGCGCCGTGTCTATCATGCGCGGCGTGATACCCATGCGCGAAGCGGTATCTCGATCAATCGTCAGCATGGTCTGCAAGCCTTTGACCTGCTGATCCGTGTTGACGTCGGCCAGCTCGGGGAGCTCCTGCAATGCGCGCAGCAGACGCGGTGTCCACTTGCGCAATGGCTCGAGCTCGTCGGCGCGCAAAGTGAATTGATAGGCCGCATTACTGGCACGCCCGCCAATGCGTATGTCCTGCACCGGCACCAGAAAAAGATTCGCCCCCGGCACCTGTGCCAGCTTGCCACGCAGCCGCGCCACCACCTGGTCGGCCGTCACCTCGCGCTCGGCACGCGGTTTGAGCGAAACGAACATGAACCCGCTGTTCCGCTGGCCGCCGCCGGTAAACCCGGTGACCGATTCGATGGCCGGATCTTTCTCGATGATTTCGACAAACGCCGCCAGCTTCTCGCGCATGGCCTGAAACGAAATCGCCTGGTCGGCCTGAATGTTGCCAACAATCCGCCCGGTATCCTGCTGCGGGAAAAAGCCCTTTTGAATATCAATGTACAGATACACATTAAAACCGACCGTCACCGCCAGCAAAGCCATGATGAACCGTGAGTGCCGCAATGACCAAGCGAGGCTCTTTTCATAACCGCGTGTCAGTCCGATAAAAAATTTCCCGCTTGCTTTCTGCCAGCGACCCTCGCTGCGCGGCTCCTGGCGACGCAGCAAAAATGCGCACATCATCGGCGTGGTAGTCAGTGAGAGGACGAGTGAAATCAGAATCGCCACCGAAAGCGTGACGGCGAACTCGCGAAACAGGCGGCCGACGATACCGCCCATCAACAAGATGGGGATAAACACGGCAATCAGCGAAACGCTCATCGACACCACCGTGAAGCCCACTTCACGCACACCTTGCAGCGCGGCAGCCACCGGCGCCAGACCCTTTTCAAGATGCCGCGAGACATTCTCCAGCACGACGATGGCATCATCCACCACAAAGCCGGTGGCAATGGTCAGCGCCATCAACGAAAGATTGTTCAGGCTGTAGCCACACACATACATCGCACCGAAAGTCCCGATGAGAGACACCGGCACCGCGACACTGGGAATCAACGTCGCCCGCCAGTTACCCAAAAATAAAAAGACCACCAAAATTACCAGGCCAATGGCAATCAATAGAGTGCGTTCAACGTCGCGCAAGCTCGCGCGGATGGTCGTCGTACGCTCCATCACCACCTTCAGATCGATGGCCTGCGGAATCGATGCCTGCAACTGCGGCAGAATCTCGTAAATACGATCGGCCGTTTCGATGATGTTGGCCCCCGGCTGCCGGTAGAGCAGCACCAGCACCGCGGGCTTGCCATTGGAAATACCGGTGTTGCGCACGTCCTGCACCGAATCAACCACCTCGGCCACGTCCGAGAGGCGCACCGCCGCGCCGTTACGATAAGCCACAATCA
This sequence comes from uncultured beta proteobacterium, assembly GCA_903913965.1. Lineage (GTDB taxonomy): Bacteria > Pseudomonadota > Gammaproteobacteria > Burkholderiales > SG8-41 > PALSA-1004. The sequence continues at coordinate 3,810 of CAIWNB010000149.1, read as the reverse complement.
ACGGTAAATATTCGCTCGCCTGCCGCGCCTGATCATTGGCGTAAATCTGCCACTGGCGATCGCCGTCTTCAACGGTTCCCTTCGGCCGGTTCGCATTCGTGGCGTTGATGGCGGTGCGCACTTCATCAAAGCCGATGCCGTATTTGTTCAGCACGGTCGGGTTAACGTTGACGCGCACTGCCGGTAGCGAACTGCCGCCGACCGTCACCTGCCCGACGCCTTTGACCTGGGAAAATTTCTGCGCCAGGATGGTCGATGCAGCGTCATACATCTGACCGCGATCGAGCAAGGCGGAGGTCAGCGCAATGATCATGATCGGGGCATCGGCCGGATTGACCTTGCGATACGTCGGGTTGCTGGGCAGGCCCGTCGGCAACTGGCTACGCGAGGCGTTGATCGCCGCCTGCACGTCACGCGCCGCGCCGTCGATATCGCGGTCGAGATCAAACTGCAGGGTCAGGCGCGTATTGCCCAAGGAGCTGCTTGAGGTAATTTCCGTGACACCGGCGATGCGCCCCAGTGTGCGCTCAAGCGGCGTCGCCACTGTCGCCGCCATCGTCTCCGGGCTGGCACCGGGTAAGGACACCGCAACGGAAATGGTGGGGTAATCAACCTGCGGCAACGGCGCCACCGGCAACAAGCGAAACGCCAGCGCGCCGGCAAGTGCCAATCCGATCGTCAACAGCGTGGTTGCGACCGGCCGCCGGACGAACGGTTCGGAAAAATTCATGGCGGTTCGTTTTCGGTCGTTACACCCGCGGTAGCGGTCTTGCGCGCACGCAAGCGCTGCGCCAAACGGTCGAAAGCAAGGTAAATCACCGGCGTGGTATAGAGCGTCAGTAACTGGCTGACGATCAAGCCACCAAACATGGTGAGTCCCAGCGGATGACGCAGCTCCGAGCCCACGCCGCCGCCCAGCATCAACGGCAGCGCAGCGAGTAGCGCACACATGGTGGTCATCAAAATCGGCCGGAAGCGCAGCAGACAGGCTTGATAGATCGCCTCGCGCGGCGACTTGCCCTCGTTGCGTTCGGCATCCAGCGCGAAGTCGATCATCATGATCGCGTTCTTCTTGACGATGCCGATGAGCAATATGATGCCGATGATGCCGATGATGCTCAAATCGGTTTGCGCCACAAACAAAGCAAGCAAAGCGCCCACCCCGGCCGACGGCAGCGTCGAGAGTATGGTGACCGGATGGATATAGCTCTCATAGAGCACGCCGAGCACGATATACATCGTGATGATGGCGGCGAGAATCAGCCAGAGGGTGTCAGTCAAGGAAGCGCGGAAGGCCTGCGCTGCGCCCTGAAAACGCGTGCGTACGCTGACCGGAACGGCCATGTCTTTCTGCGCCGCCTCGATCGCCTTGACGGCGTCACCGAGCGCATAACCCTTGGCGAGATTGAACGAGATCGTCGACGATGGAAACTGGCCCAGATGATTGACCGCCAACAGCGAGGGCTTTTCCACCATCCGCGTTACCGCACTCAGTGGAATCTGCGTGCCGTTCGCGCCGGGCACATAAAGCTCTCGCAAGGCGGCGGGACCGCGGCGAAATTCCGGTTTCACCTCGAGCACCACGCGATATTGATTCGACTGCGTAAAGATGGTGGAGACCAGCCGCTGACCGAAGGCGTTATAGAGCACGTTGTCGATCGCCGCCGGCGTCACGCCCAGGCGGCCGGCGGTATCACGATCGATCTCCAGATACGCCTGCAAACCCTGATCCTGTAGATCGCTGGCGACATCGCTTAACTGCGGTAACTGCGCGAGACGTTCAACATGTTGATGCGTCCAGCGCGAGAGTTCTTCGGCGTTGGCGCTGTCGAGGGTGAATTGGTATTGCGTGCGGCTGACGCGGTCTTCGATGGTCAGGTCCTGCACCGGCTGCATGAAGAGGAGGATCCCCTCGCGTTTCGCCAGCCGCTCTTTGAGACGAAGGATGATTTCCGGCGACGAGGGCCGCTGATCGTGCGACTTCAGGGTGATCAGTACGCGCCCGCTGTTAAGTGTGGTGTTGGTGCCGTCAACGCCGATAAAGGAAGACAGGCTCTCGACCGCGGGATCCTCGAGGATAGCCTTGGCCAGCGCCTGCTGACGCTCCGCCATCGCTTCAAAAGAAATTGATTGCGGCGCCTCGGAAATACCCTGGATCAAACCGCTGTCCTGCACCGGAAAGAAGCCCTTCGGCACGAACACATACAACACCACGGCAAGCCCCAGCGTTGCCACCGCCACCCACAGTGTCATGCGCTGGCGGTCCAACACCCAGCGCAGGGTCACCCCATAGAGTGCAATGATGCGGTCGAACCACGCCCCGGCAGCGCGGTAAAAGCGCCCCTGCTCGGCTTCTGGCGTGTGGCGCAACAGGCGCGCACACATCATCGGCGTCAGTGTCAGTGACACTACCGCCGAAATTAGTATGGCCACTGCGAGTGTGATGGCGAATTCGCGAAACAGCCGACCGACCACATCGGCCATGAACAACAACGGGATCAGAACGGCGATCAATGAAAAGGTCAGCGAGATGATGGTAAAGCCGATCTGCTGCGCGCCCTTGAGCGCGGCGTCCAGCGGTTTTTCGCCGGCCTCGATATAGCGCGAAATGTTCTCGATCATGACAATGGCGTCGTCCACCACAAAGCCGGTGGCGATGGTCAGAGCCATCAACGTCAGATTATTGATGCTGAAGCCGGCGAGATACATCACACCGAAGGTGCCAACCAGCGAAAGCGGTACAGCGATGCTCGGAATCAGGGTCGCCGGCACGTTGCGCAAAAAAACATAGATGACCAGCACCACCAGTATCACCGCCAACAACAACTCGATCTGCACGTCGCGCACCGACGAGCGGATCGTAATGGTGCGGTCGGTCAACACCGTAATCTCGATCCCGGCCGGCAGCGCAGCCTGCAGTTGCGGCAACAGCTGTTTGACCCTGTCCACCACTTCGATGACGTTTGCGCCAGGCTGGCGTTGCACGTTGACGATCACCGCCGGTGCATCGTTCATCCAGGCGGCAAGCCGCGTGTTTTCGGCATCCTCGATGACGTCGGCGACATCGGCAAGATAAATCGGCGCGCCGGCTCGATAGGCAATGATGATGCGGCTGTATTCCGCAGCCGAACGCAATTGATCGTTGGCATCGATGGTATAGGCGCGCAGCGGACCATCAAAACTGCCCTTGGCTTGATTGACGTTGGCCGTGCCGATACTCAAGCGGACGTCTTCGAGATTCAACCCCTTGGCCGCAAGCGCCTTCGGGTTAACCTGTACTCGCACCGCCGGCCGCTGGCCTCCATTGAGCGTCACCAGCCCAACGCCGGTGACCTGCGAAATCTTTTGTGCGAGCCGTGTATCTACCAGGCTTTGCACCTGCGGCAGTGGCAACGACGCGGAAGTCACGCCCAGCGTCAAAATCGGCGTATCGGCCGGATTTACCTTGCTGTAGACAGGCGGCGCGGGCAAATCAGTCGGCAGCAAATTGGCGGCGGCGTTAATCGCGGCCTGGACCTCCTGCTCGGCGACATCCAGATTGAGCTCGAGGTTGAACTGCAACGTAATGACGGTCGCGCCACCGGAGTTGGTCGATGACATCTGCTTAAGGCCCGGCATCTGGCCAAACTGCCGCTCGAGCGGCGCGGCGATTGACGAGGTCATCACATCGGGGCTGGCACCCGGATAGAAAGTCACCACCTGGATGGTCGGATAGTCGACCTCGGGCAAGGCCGACAGTGCGAGCTGGCGATACGCCACCAGACCCGAGAGCAGGATCGCCAGCATCAGCAGCGATGTCGCCACCGGACG
>CAIWNB010000148.1 GCA_903913965.1 uncultured beta proteobacterium | reverse complement strand
CAACGAATAGCGACGTGCCGGGTTATCACGCGACGGTCGGGTCGGGTATGCTTGCACCGTTGAGCATGGCCGACCGCTTCATCGAAGCGGTTCTATCGATAAACGCAATCGAAAAACGCGATCGTGAAACGATGGCGGTCGTGCGGTTTGTGAAGTTGAGTGAGCGTCCGGTCCAACCCGGATCCGACGGGGTCGGCAATACCCCTGAGCCATGCAGGCACAGGGAATAGAGAATACAAAAAATTGGAGGCTGCACAATGAAGAAAAATAGCGAAGATCAAAAGCGTCAAAGTAAAGCAACCAAGCAAGCGGCAGCGCCGCTGCGCCAGACCGCGCGCCTGCGCGCCATGCTCGACAAACGTGAATTCCTGGAACTACCCGCCGTCTATGATCCGCTGACCGCGCGCATCGCCGAAGAGGCCGGCTTTCGTACGCTTTATAACGGCGGCTTTGTCACCGGCAGTTTCAGCGGCATCTCCGAGCCGCTGCTGACGATGACTGAACAGATCGGCGCAGCGGCCAATATCGCCGCCCAGGTCAATGTGCCGCTGATCATGGATGCGGGCGCCGGCTGGGGCGAACCCCTGCATACAATGCGCACGGTGCGCGAATGCATACGCAACGGAGTGGCCGGCGTACATATCGAGGACCAGCTCTTCCCCAAACGCGCCCATTATCACAACTATGTCGCGCACAATATTCCACGCCGTGAATACCGCGACAAGATCAAACTCGCCTGCGAACAGCGCGACCGCAGTGATCCGGATTTCGTCATCATCGCGCGCTCCGATGCCTGCCGCGAACAGGGTTTTCGCGAAGCCGTGGCGCGCGTCAATCTGGCCGCCGAAGTCGGCGCCGACATGGGTCTGATTTTCCCGCGCACAGCGCAGGAAACCATACGCGCGCCCAAGGTGTGCAAACTGCCGTTGGTTTACGTGCAAAGCCGCGGCAACCGCGACGGTCGTCCGCTCTACAGCTTCAAACAACTCGAGGACATGGGCTACGCCGGCTGCATCGATGCGATTCTGGCGGTCTGCGTGCATTATCATTACGTCACGCAGGCGATGCGCGAACTCAAAACCAGCGGCGATTATCTCGGCATGAGCGAAGCGCAATGTGTCGCCGCGCGCCAAGGCACCGAGGACCTGATCGGACTCGAGGAGTATTACGCAATCGAACGCGCCACCGTCGAACACGGCAAGCGCGCCAAACCCGCAAGGAAAAAAGCATGAGTGAAATGAATTTCGAGCAGCTGCGCGAGTGGATCGGCAAAACAGAATCAGCCAACGATACGGTCACGGCGTGGCCGGTGGCCGCCCTCGCCGCCACCCTCAACCGCACTGAAGCCGAGCCGCTGCGCGGCGATGTATTGCCCCCCTGCTGGCACTGGCTGTATTTTCTCGAAGCCAAACCGCTCGCTGAACTCGGTCCTGACGGCCACCCCAAACGCGGCGGTTTTCTGCCGCCGGTACCGTTGCCGCGCCGCATGTGGGCCGGCGGCCGCCTTGAGTTCCTGCATCCCTTGCATATCGGCGATGCAATCCGTCGCGATTCGACCATCCTCAGCGTCGAACCCAAACGCGGGCGCAGCGGCAATCTGGTGTTTGTCACCGTCGAGCACGCCATCTCCAGCGGCGGCCGCATCGCCGTGCGCGAAGAACACGACATCGTTTATCGCGATGCGGCACGTCCCGGCGACGCTGTGCCCGAGGCCACCATGGGTGCAGCCAATCCCGCCTGGCGGCAGAGCGTCAGCGGCGACCCGGTGACCCTGTTCCGGTATTCAGCGCTCACCTTCAATGGGCACCGCATTCATTACGATCTCGATTACGCGCGTCACGAAGAGCACTACCCCGGGCTGGTGGTGCACGGACCGCTGCAGACGACACTGATGCTGGATCTGTGCCGCCGGCACACGAATAAACCAGTCACCAAACTCGACTATCGCGCCCGTCTGCCGATGTTTCATGGCGAGGTCTTCAGCGTCAACGGCAATCCGCATGCGGGTGGCGGCACGGCGGATCTGTGGGTCGCCAATGCGGCGGGCCAGATTACGATGTCGGGCATGGCAAGCTTTGCCGCTTGAGCAGCATGCGCGCCAAGCTCAAGGTGATCGGCCATGCACTCGCAACGCTGCTGGCATTGGCTATGACCTTTGGCGGCGCGCAAGCCGCGGAAGAAATCATTACGCTGAAAACCCGGCCCGAGGTGACACTGCCTTATCTGTTAACGCAGGACCAGGGCGTATCACCTCGTTGGGTGGCCGTGCTGTTCGCCGGCGGCGCCGGCGCGATCAATCTGCGGCGCCGTGACGACGGCGCGCTGGTCCGCAGCGAAAACTTTGTGATCCGTACGCGGGCACTCTTCGTCAAAGCCGGCATTGCCACCGCCGCAGTCGACAGCCCGTCTGACACCCAAGGCATGAACGATATCTTCCGCCAGGGTGAGAAACATGCCGCTGATATCGCGCTGGTGGTGGCGGATCTGCGCATGCGTTTTCCGCAGGCCAAAATTGCTTTGATCGGCACCAGCCGCGGTACGGTCTCGGCGGCCTATAACGCTCTCGCGCTGGGTAGCACCATCGACGCCGTGGTGCTGACCTCCAGCGTGTTCAACGCCAGCCGCGCCGGCAGCGGCGTCAGTCAGCTTGATTTCTCAAAGATCCAAGCGCCGCTGTTGTTTGTGCATCATCGTGAAGACGGCTGCAACGTCTGCCCCTATAACGGGGCCGCCCGCTGGTCGGAGCGGTTTCCTTTGATCTCGGTCAGTGGCGGCCTGCCGCCGCAAACGGGTCCCTGCGACCCGTTGAGTGCGCACGGCTATTTCGGCCGGGAGGCTGAAACCGTCAACGCCATCAGCCTGTGGATCACCGGCCAGCCCTACGCCGCCGAAATCAAATAAGGCGCGACACAGGGATTATTACGCGCCGGCCGATGTCGCGCCCGCAGCTTCCACCGCCTGCTGTAGAGACGGCCACAGGGTCAGCGCAAGATCGAAGTCAAAGTTGGACAAAGCGTCTTCCAAGGCATCGAGTACGGCAACTACAGCGGTCCCTGACAAGGCTGGTCTTAATGCGGTCAACACTGCAGCTGCCTCCGGATCGCTCTCAGACAAGAGCACTTTCAGTTTGGCCGTCAGTTGCGTCAGCGCTGCCGGACTGGCGGTGGCCGCCGGGGCAAGCTTCGCAGTCCCCGCTACGGGTAAGGCCTGCAATGACTCGATCACCAGCGCCAGCGCAGTCGCGGTTTTATCCAACAGCGTATCGATCGTTTCGCGCTTCCCGTCACGACAGGCTTCCTCGAGTTTAGCCGCCGCCTCATACACGGCCTTGGCCCCGATCATGCCTGCGATTCCCTTGAGGGTATGTGCGCATCGGGTCGCCGCCGATGGATCACTAGCCGTCAGGGCTTGCGTGAAGTCGCCTTTAAAGTTTGCCTGACCATCGCGAAATTTATGCAGCAGCCGGACATACAAATCAAGATTGCCCATGGTGATATCGAGACCGGCGCGGGTATCAATACCAGCCAGCGGCGGCAACCCCGATGCCAGCTCCAGCGGCGCCGCAAGCGTCGCTTTGCCCTCATTGCGCAGCGCCGGTTTGGCCGGCTTGATCCAGCGCGCGAGAGTGTTGAACATTTCAACCACGTTGAACGGCTTGGCGATATGGTCATTCATGCCCGCCGCGATCACAAGTTCGCGGTCGCCCACCATCGCATTGGCCGTCATCGCAACGATCGGCATGCCGACAAATGCCGGCATCTTGCGAATCTCGCGGGTGGCGGTATAGCCGTCCATCACCGGCATCTGGCAATCCATCAAGATACCGTCATACTCAGACGCCTTGCGCAGCATGTCGAGCGCGATCTGACCGTTGTTGGCGAGATCAACCTCGACGCCGGCACTCGTCAACAATTCGATGATCAGCTCCTGGTTCATCTCATTATCTTCAACCAGCAGCAATTTCGCACCGCGTATTTTCCGCATCGCCTCGGCGGCACCATCCTGACGCTGATTGCCCTGACGCGAGACCACGGCGACCTTGCCGAGCGCCTCACCCACAGCCTCGATCAAAGTCGCCGGCGTCACCGGCTTGGTCAGAATCGCCTTGAGTTCGACACCATCACGCAAGGCCTTGCTCATGGCCTCCTCACGTCCAAAAGCGGACACCATGATCACCGACGTATTGCCCAGCAAGGACTCCGCCTGCATCTGCAGCACGCAATCGATGCCGTCCATCACCGGCATCTGCCAATCCATAAAAACCAATTCATACGCACGCCCGGCGCGACAGGCCTTGCGTATCAACTCAAGCGCACTGACACCATCTATCGCAACATCGACCTTCATGCCCAGATGACGGTTCATGGTGGCCATGATCTCGCGGGCCGAAGCGTTGTCATCGACGACGAGAACCCGCAGGCCGGCGAGTTCCTCGATCTTGAAAGTGCGCCGGGTCTGTTGATTTTTCTGCAGACCAAACCGGGCATGGAAGTGGAACGTCGCCCCCTTGCCGGGCAGGGACTCGACCCAAATGCGCCCGTTCATCAACTCGACCAGCTGCTTTGAAATCGCCAGCCCCAATCCGGTGCCGCCATATTTGCGGGTGGTTGAACTATCTGCCTGACTGAAGCTCTGGAACATCCGGGTCTGTTGCTCGGCGGACATACCGATGCCCGAGTCCTTCACCCAAAAATGCAACTCCACCTCGGTATCCGTGCGGGAAGCCTCCTCGACACCGACCACCACCTCGCCGCGTTCGGTGAACTTCACCGCATTGTTACCCAGATTGATCAACACCTGCCCCAGGCGCAATGGATCGCCGATCAGGGCGGAAGGCAGCTCCGGTGGCGTTTGGAAAAGCATTTCGAGCGACTTGTCCTCCGCCTTCATACCGACCAGGCTGGCCAGATTGTCGAGCACATCCTCGAGTCGAAAGTCGACCTCCTCGAGATCCATCTTGCCCGCCTCGATTTTGGAAAAATCGAGAATATCGTTAATGATCCGCAGCAGGTTCTCCGCAGAGCGGTGGACCTTGTCGATATAGTTTTTTTGCTGCGCCGAAAGATCGGTCTGCAGCGCCAGATACGACATGCCGATAATGGCATTCATCGGCGTGCGGATTTCGTGACTCATATTGGCCAGAAAATCGGATTTGGTTTGGGTCGCCTCCAACGCAATCGCCGTCGCCTTCGCCAGCTCTTCATTTTTAAGCTGCAGGCTCTCGAATAGCTCCTCGCGTGACTGACGGCTAAAAATACCCGTCAGCCGTTCGCGCAGGGCTGCGCTCAAAGTAACTGCGCCCATTGCGTAGGAAAAAACACCCTCAATCAATTCAGCAGTCTGGTGCAGCTGGCAATGCAGACGAGCCGGTAATTCATGCGGGCTGACCGAACTCCGCGGCAGAGGTGTTGCCGTGAAATGCAGGCGCAAATGGCATGCCGCATTACCGGGCTCAATGAAAATTCTTACCGCGGCATTGGCGGCGTGACGCACCAGCCAACGACCGACGTCCGAGACATCACCGGCCAACATGGACATCTGGATATCATCCACATCGAGCGCACGCAGCAACTCGAAAATTCTCGCCCGCGTATCGAGTACGGCCTGCGCATGCGGCAGGCGGGTATAGCCGACTTCGACGTTCAGCGCCATCTGAGCGTCAGACAACAGGCGTCGTCATAGGGTTTGGCCAGCTGCGAAACAATCATCTTCGCGATTTCCTCTTCCGCTTTAAAAGCATTCTTCGTGACCAGCTTGCGCACCTCGAAGTCCGACACCCCGTCCGTCCACAAAACGATCAGGTCGCCCGGCGCCATCGCCGTTTCCTGAATGTGCAGATTGGGCAGACGATTACCCAGCACACCGTCGCGTGAAATCCCCACCCATTCGCCGGCACTTCCGGTTTTCATGGCGCGGGTATTACCGACGCCTGCATAGCGCAGCATGGAACTTGAATCATCAAGAAACATGACACCGACTGCAGCGCCGCCCGATCCCTTCAAGGCATCGTGAACACGCAAAAATATCGACTCCACCTGGGACGTAGCATTCCGCCCCATGACCTCGAGCGCATGCTGGGCGACTTCAGACGCCGCTCTGCCATGCCCGGACGCGTCGATGATGATCGCCAGCCAACCGCCATCGACCGCCATGACTCTGGCCATATCACCACTATACGGATTGCCCTGATAAGGGCGCGAGGCAATGCTGTAATGAAGTCCATCCGCTTGTTCAGACTCTATCCGCATGGGTGCGGAAGATAATACCGGGGCGGTGACGCGGTTATCCTTACTCGATTGCATGCGCACGGTCTTGCGCGCAAAGACCAGGGTACCTTGATCGGCATCGGAACGGATCCAGAAACTGTCTGCCATGCGCTTCACACCCGGCAGCCCGAGCCCGAGAGTACCACCAGTGCTGAAATGATCCTTAACCGCCAGTTCAAGGTCAGCAATCCCCGCCCCGGAATCTTCGGCCCAGATATCGATGTCCAAGGCGTCGGCGCGTTCCGCGCGACAGACACGAAGTGTGCCGCGCCCGGCATACTTGACGATATTCGATGCCAGTTCAGAAACAATCGTCGCGATCAGAGAGCGGTCTATTTCGGACACGCCGGCGAGGACGCCATGCCGCGGAATGCTCTGCACCAGCACGCGCACATCGGCCTCGCCGCCAATGCGAAAGAGTAATTCAGGCGTGTTGGCAGTGCCCGGCATCAACCTTGCCCCGGCCTTGGCTTATCAATGCGATTGAGCGCCTCTTCAAGGCCGCGCGCGACCTCCAGGCCGGAGGTGTCGATATCATCATTCACCAGATAGGCCACCACACCCGCCGACAGCCCGACCACGAGGGCGCTCGTCCCCAGCAAACGCAACATTTGTCCGAGCGCATTCAGCGCACCAAACTCGTGCCGATCCATCACACGTATCGCGGAAAGATCAAAAATAACCGCCTTGATATTACCGTGCCCGACCTCGGCCAGCGTTGCCGCACTAATTTGGTCAAAGGAATCCTGCTGCTGATTGGCGTGCAAGGTCGCAACCAAACAGTCCCTCACGCGCGTCAATGTAACGCCGCCATCCTGCCCCGTATGCATATTCACTGGATCCGCCGCTTTGCGCGTTACAGCCTCAGGCCTGGGCCTGTTTCGCCGCACCAGCAGCCGCCAGCGGATTCTCACCGATCATGCGCAGCGCAATCTCGAAGGCATCACGCAGGGTCGCCGTGGTCTTGACTTCGCCGACATGGATACCGAGTTCGACGATCGTGCGCGCAATCGCCGGCGAAATGCCCGAGATAATCGACTCGCAGCCCATCAGCTGCGTGGCCTTGGTGATT